>CAZYRP010000200.1:0-9826 GCA_964649465.1 uncultured Granulosicoccaceae bacterium
CGCATTATTCACTACTTACAGGCTTCTGCCGCGCAGACTCCTAGCCTGCATTGTTTATGAGGAATCGACAACCAGAGTCCCTGGTGTAATAAAATAGGGCGCTAAACAGGTCGTTTGATCGCCCGAGGAGCGTGGCTCGCCACGTAACGAGGGGGATCGGGCGAGATGTAACGCGATATTGGCTTCTGGTGTCGAATAGACAACATGTTATTTTATGAGTCAAGCTAAATTACCTTAAAACTCTGTGTATACAGTGCTAAGCTGAAACATGTGAGTCGCCTTATGAATAATGCAGGCTGGTTGTTTACAACCAGATGTCAGATGTGCAGTCGCCACCCGGGTAGCGGGTTTCATGGCAACGTGACGGGCCATTGGGTTCTTTGCCAAAGTTAACAATAAAATCTTTGTTGATTTGCATGCCGCCGTTATCTGTATCGCAATCGACCATCAACATGACACCACC
This sequence comes from uncultured Granulosicoccaceae bacterium, assembly GCA_964649465.1. Classification (GTDB taxonomy): domain Bacteria; phylum Pseudomonadota; class Gammaproteobacteria; order Granulosicoccales; family Granulosicoccaceae. The sequence continues at coordinate 464 of CAZYRP010000200.1, forward strand.
CTTGTGACGTATCTCCGGGTAGAACTGATTGTCCCAGGTGGAGAATAGAGAGGTGGTGACGAACAGTCTTTTGCCATCAAGGCTCAACTGAATCATTTGCGGGCCGCCGGCTATCTCGACGCCATTGACAACCGGTGCTTTTTTTAGCATGCCTCCCATCCAGACCTGGCCAGTCATTACCGGGTTGTGCGGATCAGTTATATCGTACTGGCGTGTATCTCCATGTAACCAGTTGCAAAAATACAGAAAGCGATCATCCATTGAGATGAGTATGACGGTGATTAAGCCGGGTAAGGGTATAGGCCACTCCGGATGCTTTTCGTTTTCTACATCAATTATTTTTTCAACAATCCATTCCTGATCTTTTTTGTACCAGTGAATGATATTGGATGACATTGCGGCACCGACAAATCCATGAGTTGAATCGGGGTTGTGGTGGAAACGTACTTCAAGTGGTACTAATCCGTCTTCACCCAGATAGACGGTGTTTTCAACTTTCTTTTTTTCAAAATCCCAAAAGTGAATTTCGCGACCGTACTTCAAGTGACCCACTTCTTCGAGATCAAAGCCGGGCATAAAGGTGTTAGGTGCGGCCCACTCACTGGAGACCATTACGTTGTGACGCGGCTGATACCAGAAGTCGTAATTGAATTTCATTCCACCGAGATCATTTTCCCAGCGACCGACAATTTCAAAATCTTTGTTTAGATGAAGAAAACCACCGGGCGCGTTACCTTTAGCGTCACCAAGCATTGAGATAATGATATCGGAGCCCAGGCAGTGAACGGTGTGCGGTGCAGACAGGTCGGTCTTTTGTTTTATTTTATCACCAGAGACAACTTTGTGCAGCGTCGGGTTGCGAGGATCACTACCGCAATCTACGATATGCAAATTTGAGCTTCTGACTCCAGGCACAATTAAATATTTGCGCTCCATCTCGCCGTCGTTAAAGCAGGAAGAACAGGCATTCCAGCCCATGTGGTGCAACTCGTCACCGATGCCTGGCATTTCACAACGACTGATTACCTGCGAATAGCTTGGACTGGCAGGGTCTGCATCGACTGTGGCCAGATAGTCGGGTTTTTGTATACCGGTGCCGACATAAATGGCAATGGTATAGAGCAGTTTCTCACGAGGTGCCTGCATCGCATCCGCGGGTGAAGCATAGCCCGGACCACAACAAGTCTCAGCGGTAGTATCTGCCATACATTATGTCTCTACATACATGCTGCAAATTCATAGGAAATCGAGAGTGAGCAGCGTCTCTCGTTAAACGTTAAGTCTAACCGGACAATGGTGTTGAACTTGTCTAGCTACGAACATTCTCGATTCGGTCTGCTAAGAGTGTTCCTGATATTTGAAGAAGAAAGCCGATCAAATTTTTTCGACTGATTGATTAGCTAATAGATGCGATGTGATTCGGTATCAGAATTGTACCGTTAATCTTTGAAACGGATCATTGGGTATCGTACACTGCATGCGAACTAACCCGATGTGCCGCTGATAAGGTTCAGCTGAACCAGGCATATACGTCGACCACTCACGAAGCAGGTATTTTGATGAAGAATGTTGCAGTCTTTGGCCTTGGCGCTATGGGTTATGGGGTCGCTGGTTCTGCACTGAAAGCGGGATTTAAAACACACGGATATGACGTGGTGGATGCTCAGGTGACACGCTTCCAGTCAGAGGGTGGGGCAGAGGGAGTCCTTGAGCAAGTAGCTCCAAATCTCGACGCCGTTATCGTTGTAGTACTAAATGCCGCGCAAACTGAGAATGTGCTCTTTGGTGAAAACGGAGTTGTGCGGGGGCTGCGAAAGGGTGCTGTTGTAATGTCCTGTGCCACAGTGCCACCGGAATTTGCTCGCCAAATGGAGGCACGTTGTGCGGAATCTGGGGTGCACTATCTCGACGCGCCCATATCGGGAGGAGCTGCAAAAGCTGCCACCGGTCAGTTGTCTATTATGGCTTCAGGGACGCCTGAAGCTTTTACTGTTGCAAAGCCTGTTCTGGATGCAATAGCCGAGACAGTCTTTACTTTGGGTGACAGTGCAGGTGCCGGGTCTGCAATGAAATCTGTTAATCAGTTACTGGCGGGTGTTCATATAGCTACTATGGCGGAAGCACTGACCTTTGGTATGACTCAGGGGGTGACACCGGAAAAATTTGTTGAAGTGATCTCGAAGTGTGCGGGCACCAGCTGGATGCTGGAAAATCGCGCGCCCCATATTGTCGATGGAGATTACACGCCGTTGAGTTCTGTGAATATCTGGCCTAAAGATCTCGGTATTGTGCTCGACATTGCACAAGCCGCTGACTTTAATGCACCTATAACCAAAGCGGCTCTGCAACAGTTTCTGGCGGCGGCCGACATGGGGCTCGGTGGCGAAGACGATGCCGCGGTAGCGAAAGTCTATGCGCGTGATGCGAAATTGAATCTGCCTGATTAGAATCGACCAGACGTAGCAGGATAATTTAATGAAAACCGTTCTTGGGTGTATTGCAGATGACTTCACCGGTGCGACTGATATTGCCGGATTGCTTGCCCGAAGTGGTGTAGCGGTATCATTGCGTATCGGTGTGCCCGAACAGCCACCGGAAAACACAGCGGCACTTGAAGTCATTGCGTTAAAATGTCGTACAGCATCAGTGGATGAAGCGGTTAATGACACGTGTGCCGCGCTGCGCTGGCTGCAGCAGGCGGGCGCGCAACGATTCTTCTGGAAATACTGTTCTACTTTTGACAGCACTGCAGAGGGAAACATAGGGCCGGTTGCTGAAGCGCTGATGCAGGCACTGGGTACAGACCAAACCATCTATTGCCCGGCGTTTCCCGAAAACGGCCGATCAATATTTATGGGTAACCTCTTCGTAGGCACAGAGCCACTTGCAGAAAGCCCAATGAAAAACCATCCGCTAACACCTATGAGAGACAGTAATCTCATGCGTTTGCTTGAGCCCCAGGTAACAAAGCCGGTGGCCCTGATCAACCGGCTTAAAGTTGCAGAGGGTGCCGATGCCGTCAATGCCGAGATGGCTGCACTGGCAAAGATTGGTAATGCCGCGCATATCGTTGTAGATGCGGTTGCTGACGAAGATCTTTGTACCATTGCAACTGCTTGTCGAAATATGCCGCTATTAACTGGCGGGTCTGCGCTGGCGATGTCTTTGCCTGGTCTATATAGCGAGGACGGCTTGCTCGATCTTAAATCTGCCCGGGTGACTCACCGGGCACCTGACGGAGCAGCGCTTGTCTTATCGGGGAGTTGTTCTGAAATGACCAACGCACAAGTGGATCACTACAAAGCCAGTGGTGCTGCGTCTTACCAGTTGGACCCACTTATACTGGCTGAGCAAGGCGTACAGAAGTGCCTCGACTGGCTCGCTGAAGAAGACTTGCACAGTGCTCCGATAATCTATGCTACTGCAGACCCCGCAAGCGTAAAGGCGGCACAAGATAAACTCGGTGTGGATCGCGCAGGCGCGCTTGTTGAAGAGGCACTTGCAGCAATTGCGGTATTTGCAAGAGATGCCGGTGTGCGTCGTTTTATTATTGCCGGTGGTGAAACTTCCGGTGCCGTGACACAAGCGCTTGGTGTTACTGCGTTGTCTATCGGTCCTGAAATAGCGCCGGGTGTACCGTGGAACTTTTGCGACAGCGATAACATACCAATTGCCCTGACACTAAAGTCCGGCAACTTCGGTACAGAAGAATTTTTTACCGAGGCTTCAGTTGTATTGGACAGGATGTAAGAACATAGCCAAATGCGTGAACAAATCGGTAGAGTGATATCGAGGCAATATTACACGTCCGGTGGATTCGGTCGAATCGCTATTGGCTGTAGAAGGCGTTCGGATTGAAACGGTTTATTGGTAAAAGCAGAAAGAATCTATAACTATAGTTATATAATAATGGCGGGAGGCTTCCTGGTACGAAGCCTCTCTTACTTTTGCGCCCTGTACTTAAGTATTCATTTCTGAGATAACTTTTTCCATTCAGCATCTGCAGCTGCCTTATAAGGCCCGATGTCATCTGCCGAGAGCCATCTCGCGCGTCCGCGTTCGGCAAAAAAGAGGAACAGCTGATCACCGAATATTTCCCAGACCTTGCCGCTGGTTGCGACCAGTCCATTGCCGATGCTGAGAGCATTGGCACAGTGACCGTTGTAGGCGGGCTTATATTTTTCCGGATTGGCGCGGAATAAATCGGCGTTCTCTTTTGAGGCGAAGTGCCATTGTGCGCCGAGGTACTCAACGATCCAGGTTTCGATGCCAGCTGTTGCTTCACCGTGCGGATCACGCGATAAAGAATGGTAGGCAACAGAATCATGACTGCCGATAGCATTACCGTTTTTAGATTTACTAACCGGTCCATCAGCGGCGACGCTGTTACTTATGCAAATAAAACAAGCCACGAATAAAACAAAGCTCAAGTACGAAAGTCTTTTTAGCGATGAAAATGGCGAATCCTGATAGATATGCATTGAGATTACCTGATTGGTCAATGTGATTTGGAATGGTGGTGTCCTGAGAGTCAGACAATAGTTAGTAAGTGTGACACTTATTCTCTCTACTATTTGTCACCAGACAACTTGCAAAATTCACCTGCTTAACTATAACTTGGTGGTAATAACTGTTTGCCGGTATTCCGATTGAGGAATATGGTGTCAAATCAACTGCGCTGGGTTGCTTACTCTGATACCGGTTACGTCAGATTCGATCTGAAGAACATTGTTCTGGATTGGATGTTTGAAGCTCTAAAGAATAAAGCTCAAACACGGAAGTGTGTCCGATAACCAAGTTTCAGGACACATGCTGTAACCGGAAAGTTACAGTGTTACATAATAAGCTGTAAAGCAATAGGATGTTCGATTCCTCAGCGTTACTCAAAATGTCAATTGAGTAGTTAACAAGGGTTCCGGGCTACTGTATAACAAACTGTTAGATGGTCGTTGCTTAAAAGATCTGGTTAATTGATGTAACAAGTTGGAGTCATTCTAAATGAGAGCAAAACTAGTTATCGGCGCTGCAGTTGGCGTTTTTCTGGCCGCCTGTGGAACCGGGGGATCTTCGACCGGTGGGATTGAAGCGACGTCAAGCTACGTTGGTGCTAAGGGGAATATTGTGGGTACCGGCTCAGGAGGGTGCCTCCATTCGAGCGGCTGGTCCGAAGATGACGCCATTGGCGCTTGTGAGGGCAATGAAGCAGCCACTCAGCCGGTAGCTCAAACGGTAGCTAAAAAGCCTGCGACTGCTGCTGCTCCTGTGGCAGCACCGGCTGCGGAAAAAGTTTTGCTGGTCGGCAGAACTATGTTTCAGTTTGACTCTGACTTGCTTAGCACTGAAGGTAGCAACGAGATGCGTAAGCTGTCTGCTATGCTTCGCAGCTACAAGGATGTGAAGAAGGTTGAAGTGGTTGGTCACACTGACAGCAACGGCTCGGAGGCATACAACCAGGCGCTTTCAGAGCGCCGCGCGGAAACGGTTAAGAAGTGGTTCGAAAGTGTAGTACCTGGCTTCCCGGTTGTCGCCAGCGGGGCTGGAGAATCCACACCGCTTGCCAGTAATGACACCAAAGACGGGCGTCGTCTCAATCGACGTGTTGAAATAAAGGTTGATGCGATCAGATAGTCCCTGGTGAAGGCACTGATAGTACAGGTCGTCCGATACTGCCGGCTTGTTATTGCAGGCGATCTTTGTAGTACTGTTTAATTTCAGATGGATCGGCAGGGTGTATAGAAATGCATAGCCCTGTCGGTTTTCCATCATAAACAAACCTTCCTTTATTTATGAGTGCTTGCGGCTGCGGTTGTACATCTCGCGCGTTCCCGCGGATTTAATGCTTTAATCCCCGCACCCATAACCGTATGGATTAAGCAAAGCTGCGGCCAGATCGCAGTGTTGTCTTTGTGCCTGTGTGGAAGCCGCACTTTCCTTTCGCGATACGTCCTTCTTAGTCTCACTCCAATGGATTGAGTTACCGGAAGTCGTCGTTTGCCGATGACTCTGTTACATTGTGACTGAAGAGTTTTCCTTACGCAGAAAGTAAGGAAATGTGATCTAAGGTACTGTTTCAGTGAAAGTGCTAAACCCTTTTCGACCTAACATCCTGTTGTGTGTCTTCGATTCGCTTGCAGCCTGTGAGACGGAGTCTGGATCAACAGACGATACCGTTGCGACACCAGCGCTTGCTGAATTAAAAAGACAGAGTGCTGTTTTCACTGCAGCGTACGCTGCCTGTCCCGAAAGCAGCCCCGCGCGTGTCAGCTTGTTTACCGGGCTTGATCCTGCTGCGCATGGAGTCTGGACAAATGGTGTTGCGCTACCGAAGCACGATAAAACCTTTACGCAACTATTAACGCAGTCGGGTTATAACACATGGCTGGTTGGCCGCAGGCAAATGGCTGGTGTGTCTAACTGGACAACAGAGCACTCTCGGGCGGATGAATTCAGCCGGGTAGAATGGGCTCACGGACCATTGCACCGCTCGCGGCAAAATGCCTGGTTAATCTGGCTGCAGGAAACTGCACCGCAACGCTATGCAGAAATCTTTCCGCTACAGGCCAACCCGGATGACACAGTGATACCACCCGAACAGTATGCAGCCGTCGCCGCACTGCCGGATGAGTTGAGCTTCAATCACTGGGTCGGTGAGCGCGTCTGTAATTTAATAGCTACGCATCAGCAAGAGCAACAACAGCAGCCGTTTCTGGCTGTGGCTGCATTCTCCGTTGGAGCGTCCATGGGTTCTTCGCCTGCACAAAGCGATGATAACGAAGATATAAACCAGAGTGCATTAAAACAGGCCGATACTGCTCTGAGTCAGATGCTGGCACAGTTGGATAACAACGGTGATGAAGAAACAGTGGTACTCGTTACAGCAGCGCGTGGGAACGCTATTTCCGGAAATGCTGATAGTACGATGCGGGATCGTGCGCTCAAAGTACCGTTAATTATAAAGCGTGCCGGTCAGGCGCCACAGATTATAAAAGAACCGGTTTCAACTATTGATATAGCACCCAGCATTCTCGAGATTGCTGGTCTGCCACAAAAAGCACGATTACAGGGAGCATCTTTAGCTGGCGTTTTAAATGGCACAACACCGCCGCGCGGTTGGGCATTGAGCAGGCTGCGAAATGGTGACGGGCACGATCAGCCAAATTTGCAGCGCAATTGGCAGACAGCACTGTTTGCAAACAACATGAAGCTCATTGTTAATCATGGAAATACGCAGACTGGTGTAGAAGCATCTTACCGATTGTTTGATATAACTTCCGACCCTGATGAAAAAACTAATCTGGCGATAGATGAAAAGTATGCAAATGATCTGGAGAGTATGACTGACCTGATGATTGATGCACGATGCGCGCTGGAAGATCGAACAGAACCTCGCATTGCGAAGTTCTAGCAAACTAACTCAAATGACTAAAAATAGCCGACGCCCAAATATTCTTTTTCTTTGTACCGATCAGCAACGCGGCGACAGTTTGCGTTGTACAGGAGCACCCTGGGCGGTTACACCTAACCTTGATCAGTTAGCCCGTGATGGCGCGTTGTTTAGAAATTGCTATGTGCAGAACCCGGTGTGCAGTCCGTCTCGTGCGTCTTTATTCACAGGTAAATATGTCGCCAACCATGGGCTGTACGCTAATGGAGTACCTTTGCCCGGTAGTCAAAAACTGTTCACACGTACACTTGCAGATGCAGGCTACGACTGCGGCATGATCGGCAAGCAACATCTTTATCCATGTGACACATGGCGTACCGAGCCACGTAGTGATGACGGCTACCGCGTATTCGAGTGGGCGCATGGTCCCAATCACCGTGCTCTCGAAAATGACTACCATCGTTGGTTACGCAGAACACAGCCAAAAATATATGCAGAGATATTTCCGGACACAGGTGCCAACGAGAATACAGAGTACGGTAATCGTGCTAAAACCGGTACACCGATAGATCGAGTGCCAAAAGAGGCGCACTACTCACACTGGGTGGCAGAGCGTGCTATAGATTTTATTAAGCACCCGCGTGACAACGGGGAACAGTTTTGTCTGGTAGCCAACTTCTTTGATCCGCATCATCCATTCGGTGCGCCACAGGAGTTTCGTGACAAGATTGATGCAGATGCGATCCCTGAACCCAACACCCGAGCCGATGAACTAAAAAACAAACCGGCGCCTCATGAGGCTTATTCTAAAAAAAGTTACAGTGGTACAGCGCCGGGTTTTCAGGACTATACCGAAGAGCAGATTCGCGAGATCCGTGCACAATACTGGGCCATGATCGCGTTAGCTGACTATGAGATCGGGAGAATTCTAACTGCGTTGGCAGAGGCTGGACTTGCAGATGACACGCTGGTCGTTTTTTCTTCTGACCATGGTGAGATGTTGGGTAACCATCAACAGCTATTGAAGGGTCCGCAGCTCTATGATGATCTAACACGAGTCCCGCTGATTGCCCGATGGCCCGGTAAGATTGTACCGGGCACAGACGTAGATGAACTGGTGCAATGGATAGATCTGCCTGCTACGTTTCTTGATGTGGCTTGTTGTGCGCCGGGCAAAGGTGTGCAGGGAAAATCTCTGTTGCCTTTAACCACCGAGCCACTCAGACAGGAACCCATGGAAAGTTGGCGTAAGTGGGCGCTTTGCGAGTATCGATATTCAGGCTTCACTACCGACCCGCTTATAATGACAACGATGCTCCGTTATGAAAACTGGAAGCTGATTGTCTGGCACGGCACTCCGGCAACTGCTGGTGAGCGCGATGGTGAACTCTACAATATGACTGATGATCCCGGTGAGTTGCAGAACCTTTTCCATGATAAAAATTATGCTGATGTGCGGCGCAGGTTAAAGAGTGTCTTGCTGGACGCTATGGCAGAAGCCGAAGACCGCACGCAACCTCAGGAAAGATGCTGGTGATCGTTTGGTATCACCGGGCCAGACGAGTGATACACACACAATCATTGATGTCATGGGATATCATCAAAGTAAATCTTCAAAAGCCGGGGTTGTTTGTTATGTGCATTTATAATATCGGTCTGAATTTGTCTGTCAAACTATCTTTTATATTGCTTTGCGCTGGTTTGATAGGCGCTTGTGGGTCAGACAGGCCGCGAGAAAATGTGTTATTAGCTGACGGTACTGATTCGGTTGTTGTTATGGATTTCTCGCAGCCGTTGTCACTGGAACCAATCACACCCGGGTGGTATCACCGACAATTCAAACGCCATGATCCAATGGATATTTCATTCGTTGTAAAAGACGAAAAGCCTTCTGTCAGGCTTGCCACTAATGATACGGCTTCAATGTTATTCCGCATGGTAGACATACCAATAGATGAGTACCCGGTACTCTCATGGGA
>CAZYRP010000201.1:0-9441 GCA_964649465.1 uncultured Granulosicoccaceae bacterium
GCTCGGGTGCCTGCTGCGGTTCGGGTTCTGTGTTTCCGGCTGTTGCGGACGCAGACTCGGGTTCACCCGTATCTTCATCGCCAGCAACGCTTGCGGCAGGTGTTACCTGAGTTGTATCAGGGGAGGAGTCTTCATCCAGTAACGCTGTGGTGCCGTCTTCGGTTGTGGCCGGTACTTCTCCACTGATGGTAGCGCCGCCACAAGCAAGAATGAAAGGAAATAGCACCGAAACGAAAAGGATCTTGCATAAGGTGTACATCGAACGTGTTCCCGTCCTTATAATGTCTACCCTATTCAATAGTCCAATTTCAGGAAAACTGGGGTTTGATTTCAAAGACGAAAGTTACAAACCGGCCAAACAGGCGATTCAACACTATTCTGCTGGCGAAGCCAATTACCGGGCCAGCCATTCGAGCCAGCTAACCACACGCCACTCACCTCAAGCCAGTTCACCTCCAGGTCAATTCACCTCCGGGTTAATTACCGAGACCAGCCAGTTAGTCGATCCAGACCACCCGATCACTCTTGAGTACTGAAGCGGCAAATTCAGGCATCTTCAACCCGTCTGCAACCAGAGCATCAAGCGATGCTTCGGCTGCCAGCACTTCATCAAGCCGATCAATGATGTCATCAATACGCTCAAACGGCACTACCACCACACCGTCACGGTCACCGATAATGACGTCGCCGCTGGTCACCTGCACACCACCGACCGTCACCGGAAATCCCACTGAGCCTGGGCCATTGCGCGCAGGGGAATTGGGTGTTACACCAGCAGCATAGCAAGGCAACCCGGTAGCAATGGTACCTTCGATATCTCGTACGCAACCGTCTGTTACAACTGCGCGAACGCCATTATTTCCTGCCATACCAACTACCATATCGCCAACGACAGCCGTTGCCATAAAAGCATCAGTGGCAATAACAATTACATCACCCTCCTCGGCAACATGCATTGCACCAAATACAGCAAGATTATCTGCAGGTCCGGCATTACAGGTCAGGGCAACTCCTGCAAAGCGCGCAGCATCCGGGTTAATGGCTTTTACAGACTGACACAGGGCACCGCGCCCTCCCAGACAATCTACCAATACACCAGTTGACGCCTTTGCCAATGCATTAACTTTATCTTTGCCAGGCCTTCTGGTCTTTCGCTTCAGTGTCAAAACCGGCGGGTCATCTATCATTGTTTTTTCCACACAAGGTTTCTTGTTTAACCGAGACTAACCTTGCTAGCTTATTGTACGTACCAAAAAAAACGGCGGGACAATTGCCCGCCGTTCAGAAGTACCACCTTCTAAAAACTCTACGTTACTTTCGCAGAATCAGTTCAATACGACGGTTCGCCTCACGCCCTTCCGCTGTATCGTTAGTATCAACCGGCTTGTGCTCGCCAAACCCTCTTACCGATAGTTTATCAGCGGGGATACCCGTTGTTGTTTCAAGGTAGCGCACTGCAGCTGATGCACGTGCTACTGACAGTTCCCAGTTACTGGCGTAGGTTTGGCGTAACGCCGCGCCTATAGCCTGACCGTCAGTATGACCTTCAACATCAATTCTCCAGTCATCATAGTTACTGACAATAGAGCCAACTGAATCAAGCAATTCTATTCCCTGCGGACTTAAATTCGCGCTACCAACACGGTATAGATCTGAAGATCCCATGGTAATACCCACCGCCTGGCTGTCTTCAACCGGTTGTACCGAAACATTACCAAGACCTGCGGCGCTCAGTTCGTCAGCCAGTGATGCACTGACTCCTGCGACACGATCTTTTTCTGCCTGCATGGCTGCTTCAGCATCGGCGATAGACTGTTCCAGGCCTTGCTTGTCACCTGCAAGTGCATCGCGCTCGGACTGCGCAACACGCAATTTGCCAGCAAGATCCTTTACTGTTGCAATTGCAGCACTTCTACCCTTGGTCACCTTGGCAAGATCCGCTTCAGCCTCACTAAAGTTACCTGCCAGCGCATCGCGCTCGGACTGCGCACTTCGCAGTTTACCCAGCAAATCCTTTATAGTACTAACGGCTGCATTTCTGCCCTTCGTTGCTTTGGCGAGACTGACTTCAGTCTCCTCAAAATTAGTCAGTGCCCAGGTGCGAGCTCTGGTCATTTTAGCTAACGCCGCCTCGTTGCGTTTTGCCTTAAGCTGCAACGATTCTAAATCTGCTTCTGTGCTTTCGAGGTTAGTCAGCGCCCAGGTACGAGCTCTGGTCATTTTCGCTAACTTGGCTTCTTCTTTGGCTGCTTTGGCTTGCAACGCTCCTACTTCTTCGGCGCGCGCAGTCTCCGATGCGCGCAGCTTGCGCGCCAGATCGGTAACCGTCCCGATAGCCGCACTCCGACCTTTAGTCACTTTGGTTAACTTCGCATCACCGGCCGCAATGTATTTTTCCAGTTCAAGGATTTCGTTTTGTGCAGCTACCGATGCTTTTCGCTTGGCAGATGCATCATCTACTGCTCGACCCAGATTAGCCTGCAATATGTCTACCCTGGACAACGCACCATCCCGTTCAGCCGCGAGTGTCGCACCTTGTTCCTGTTGTTGTGCCAACGCTTGATTTGCAGCCTCGATATCACTGTTAAGCTCAGCAACTTTCGCATCATTCTGCTCGACTTCACCAAGCGCCTGATCCCGTTCCGTAGTCAAACTCGCGACCGACTCTGCTAACTCATCTCGCTTACCACGGACAAGCTCCAGTTCGCTCGTAAGGCTGGCTACCTCAGCTTCAAGCTTTTGCTGCTCTGCAGTACCTGCATCAAGCTGCGCTTTAAGATCGTCAATTGCGGTTTGCTTTTCGACATTGGCAGCTTCACCATTCGCTAACGACTGCTGTAAGCCACCCAGTTGTGACTCCATTCGGTTTTTTGCACCGGCAACGCTCAGTAGTCTTTCTTTTAGCTCGGTCGACCGTGCTACCGCATTGGTTTTCTCCGCATCGGCTTTCGCCATAGATGCTTCCAGCTCCTCACGGCTGTCGCGCACAGTGCCAAGCTCGGACTCTAGCTGGGCAATCTTCATTGAGCTATCATCTGCCGACTTTTTCAAGCTCATTATCTCGGCAGAGTTATCAGCTGCCGGTGCCGCATTGGCAAGCTGCGATCTAAGACCAACAATCGCAGCATTAGCAGCATCCAGTTCACTGGTGTCCGCGGGCTTTGCCAACTCTTCTTTCAAGCTGGCTATCTCTGCATTGGCGGCATCAAGTGCAATGGTGTCTGCAGGTTTGGCCAATTCTTCTTTCAGACTGGCTATCTCAACATTTGCAGCATCAAGCTCACTGTTGTCTGCAGGTTTGGCCAATTCTTCTTTCAAGCTGGCTATCTCTGCATTTGCAGCATCCAGTTCAGTAGTGTCTGCAGGCTTATCAAGTTCAACCTTCAGGCGATCAATCTCTGCTACCGCAGTTTCACGATCCGACAATGCCTCATCTCGCTCTGCTGTCAATGCTGTTAACTGCCCTTTCACGCCATCTAACTCGCCCTGAGCCGCAACCAACTCTTCTGCAGTGGTATCGACTGCCGCCACCGGTGCCTGCATACCACAGTTACGCACTCCGGCAAGCACCAGACCACCCAGCAACAACGCCGGCAAAGCCCAACGGAACAGCCATGACATGTCACTGTCGTCGTCATGTGTTGCAGCAGCAACAGCGCCACCCGATCCACCACTGGCACCAGTGGAGGCCATATGTGTTGTTTGTGTATGCGTTTGACGCGGCGCAGTTTTTGGCACTGAATGATCAACTGATGCAGCCGCCCCACCGACGGTTGCCGTAGTAGTTTCACCGAGTAACATTTGACCGATACCATCGGAGTTATCGAGCACCGCGCCGTTTAACATCTGGCGTTTCATTACAGCCAGAACGCCGGGTGTAACATAGCCTGTGACAGCATTTGCATCTTCTGCATTCAGCCCGCTGGCACTTTGCACAGCACCTGCGATACTGTCTCGACTGGCAATACCCACCAGGGCCCCGAGCGCATTATTACTATCAGCGAGTACAGTGCGCTGATCTTTCGCACCAAAAAATGTAGCCGGATCATCTATCAGGCCGTCATCGCAATAGCGTGCTGCCTCATAGATTGATTGTCTTCCGGATTCCTCACGAGCCATCAGTGAAAGGCTGTCAAGCACTTCTGTGACGGCACGGTCGACACCGGACTGAACTTGCCCGGAGGACTCACCAATGATTTTTTCCAGCTGATCTGATGCCGATCTGCCAAATTCATTATGTACAAGAGTATCTATATTAATAGCCATAGCTTACGCGCAGTAAAACGCTCTCCATGTTCAAAGTTAACTCGATCAAGTGTAGATGCTTGAAGACAATGAAACCGCATGCTGGAAGTTAATCGATGTTAATTCCAGCCAAAAATTCGCGGATAACACACTTTTTTCAGGTCTGATACACACAACTATACCTCAGCTTTGTCACAATACGGATACAACCCTGCGACTTTCGGTGTACACGACCAGATAGAATGGACCAATTCAAGCCCATCAGCTACTCGCAGCTCGCGTGCCGAAGCACCAGACTGCCAGTTAGTCAGCCCTTCATTGGGTCTACTTTTCGGGGGTCTGACTTTCAGTGGGTCAGCCTCTTTAATAAGCAAACCTTTTAGTGAACCAGATTTTAGTGAGTAAGAGCACGGTAGCCTTTTTGTAGTGCAGACTGGGCGGAGTACCTCGTTTCTTCAGCAGATGTGCGCAGACGCAGGTAGCTGCCATCTGTTTGCAGCTCCCAGGCGAAAGAATTATCACGAAAATAACAGTCTATAGACTCCTCCATCACTCGCGCTCGGAGCTTGTTATCCAGTATCGGTACAGCCACTTCGACCCGGTGAAACATGTTTCTCGGCATCCAGTCTGCGCTTGAGATATAAACCTCCTCTTCACCCTCGATGCCGAACGCATAAACACGGGAGTGCTCAAGGAATCTGCCAACCACTGATACAACACGTATGTTTTCTGAAATTCCAGTCACACCCGGACGCAGCGCACAGATACCACGCACCAGCAATCTGACTTGCGCACCTGCCACAGACGCCTGATATAAAGCCTGAATAATCTCTGGCTCGTTCAGGGAGTTCATTCGCGCGCGAATCAAGGCAGGCTTGCCGAGTTTAGCTTTTTCAGTTTGCTTTTGAATCAGCTTGACAACTTTCCGATGCATATTGAACGGCGAATGGAGAGCCATTTTTACGTTGGCAACTTTACCAAGGCCAGAAAGCTGGTTGAATATTTTTTGCAGATCACCAGTGATTCGCTTGTTATGTGTGAGTAAATTTAAATCAGTGTAAAGCTCAGAGTTACCCTCATGATAATTGCCGGTGCCAATATGTGCATATCGCATCATCTTGCCTTTCTCACGCCTGATAACCAAAATCATTTTGGCATGTGATTTAAAACCCACCACTCCAAAAACCACTTGAACACCCGCTCTCTGTAGTCGTGAAGCAAGCTTAATATTCGCTTCCTCATCAAAGCGCGCACGCAGCTCGATGATCACTGTTACATCTTTCCCATTACGGGCCGCCTCTATCAGCGCATCAACATATGAGGAATCCTCCCCGGTACGATACAATGTTTGCTTGATCGCCAGCACTTTAGAATCACGTGCTGCCGCGCGTAAAAAAGAAATAACCGTATGACTGGACTGATAGGGGTAGTGCAGTAAAACATCACGCTTTTTAAGCGTTGAAAACAACTTCTTACCGGCAACCATTGTTTTTGTAGTGACCGGGGTAAAATGATCATAGTTAAGATCCGGCCGGTCCAGCATACCGGGCAGGCTCGACAGACGACCCAAATTAACCGGCCCGTTGCACACATACAGATCTTGTTGATCAAGGCTAAACTGATTTAACAGAAACTGTGAAACTGATGCCGGGCAGTCATCTGCGACTTCCAGTCTGACTGCGTTGCCATAGTCACGTGCATTCAACCCGTCACGCAGCGCGAGCCTTAAATCTGCCACATCATCATCTGCCAGATACAGATCACTGTTTCTGGTTACCCTGAACTGATACACACCACGCGTCTCAAGCCCCGGGAACAATCTACCCATGTTGCGCTCGATCATTGTTGACAACAAAACAAACTGCGACTGACCACCACTGATTTCCGTTGGCACCGGTATAATCCGCGGCAGCGAACGTGGCGCTCTGACCACGGCCCGGGTGGCCTGGCGACCGAAGGCATCAGTACCACGCAGGCTAATAATAAAATTCAGGCTTTTGTTGGTGAGTTGCGGAAATGGATGAGACGGATCAAGCCCCATCGGACTTAAAACCGGAAACAGTTCGGTATCAAAAAAACGACTTGCCCAGCTGCGCATTTTTTTTGACCAGTCGGACACTTTCGGGAAGTCTATTTTCTGATCAGCCAGTGCCGGCAACAGCTCCTGATTGAGAACTTTGTACTGCAGCTTTACCAGCTGATGCGCTACCGCATCAATTTGTAGTAGTTGTTCCGAAGGTCCCAATTGATCGGGGCCGGTACCGCGTCCATCACTGTCACGCTGCTTCTGTAACCCTGCAACCCGGATCTCGAAGAACTCGTCAAGATTGTTGCTGCAAATGCAGAGGTATCGAAGGCGTTCAAGCAACGGCACTTTCTGGTCACGCGCCAGAGACAGCACACGACGATTAAACTCAAGCAGGCTGAGTTCTCTATTTATGTAAAGCGATGGATGCTGGAGTTCGCAAGGTACTTCCGGTTTGTCGCGCGTGTCCGGCATGACTTTTTTGGCCTTATTCTCAGCCACAATACTCCCCTAATCGAGCTTTTATATTGCCAGCTTCTTTTGATAGGTGAGAGTGTAGCTCAACAACTGAGGAAAAAAACGGTCAAATAAGCGCTTCAGCTCTTGTTCCTGCGCCCATAGCAAGGGCGAAATGGTCGCCAGCGCACTGAAGCTCTTACGCCGACCGGATATTCGCTGCAGTGTTAGGTCTATGTGATCCCGCTGCAGATTGAGATAAAGCGTGTCTTCCACATCAAGCAATCCTTTGAACCGCTGCAGACCCTGCGGCAGTATTTCATAACGTGCTGCAAGTGACGTGCTCACCAGCGCTGTGTATTCCTGTAACGGAACATCACTGTACACTTCCCAGTCACGGGCTAAAAAATGATCATAAATAACATCAACGGCAATACCCGCAAAGCGGCGATGGGGCGCTTCAAACAGATTTCTGGCAGCCAGATTATCTGCATGCTGATCGGTGAAGGTGTCCACAGAACGATGACAACGGATACCAAATTGAACCGGTGTCGGATAAGCACTGAGGTCAGAACCACGAACAAAATCACCACACAACTGCCCGACTATTCGATCCGGATCGCCGTTGGCAAGAAAGGCATGTGCAAGAACATTCACAACGGTATTATATAGCAATGCGGGTATACCAACGACCGTTGTTACGGAAACCCGGTGATACACTTTTACGCCTGTGACATGCTTAATTAAATGAAGAACGATGGATACAGAACAGACAGAGCGCTATAGCCGACATATCAGCCTTCCGGATATCGGCACTGATGGCCAGCAGAAACTACTCAACAGCACCGCATTAATCGTAGGGCTGGGCGGCCTTGGCAGCCCGGTCGCGATGTATCTTGCAGCCGCAGGCGTTGGTCATTTAATTCTTGCAGACTTCGACGTAGTAGAACTTTCTAATCTGCAGCGCCAGGTAGCACACCAGTCAAACGATATCGGTGAACTTAAAACACATTCGGCAAAAGCAACTTGCCTGGCAATGAATCCACAGTTGACCATTGAAACCGTTAATGAAGTACTGGACGAACAAGCACTAAAAGAATTGCTACCCAAATGCGATATTGTCATCGAAGGCAGTGACAACTTCCCTACTCGCTTCGCAGTCAATGAGGCCTGTGTAAAAAACAAAGTACCGCTCGTGTCTGGTGCCGCTATTCGGTTTGACGGACAGGTGTCTGTGTTTGCAGGACACAACAAGGAACAACCATGTTATCGATGCCTGTATGCAGGAGACTCAGACAGCGCAGAAACCTGCGCACAAACCGGCGTTCTGTCACCCGTGGTTGGTATCATCGGCACAATACAGGCTGCAGAAGCTATTAAAGTATTAGCAGAATTCGGGCGACCACTTATTGGCAGACTGTTACTCCTGGACGGCCTCGCAATGGAATGGAATGAAATAACATTGCGTAAAAATCCAAACTGTCCTGTCTGTGCAAACTAACAAAAAGACAAGCCTGAAACACAGATCATGACATACGAACTGCAAAACTACAAAGCACTTACATTCGACTGCTACGGCACACTTATAGACTGGGAAAGTGGTATTTGGGACGCAATGCAACCTTTACTACTGCACAACAAAATAAATATAAACCGCACTCAGGGCCTTGAGGCATTTGCAGTCATTGAAACTCAACAGGAAAAAGAAACACCGGGTATGCTGTACCCGGAGCTGTTAACCAACGTACACAAAAAAATCGCGCAGCACTTCGACATAAGCACCAGCTCTGCTCTCGACACGGCTTTTGGACAGTCAGTACCACACTGGCCGGCATTTCCAGACACAGCAGACGCGCTACGGATATTAAAAAAACAATTTAAGTTAGTGATTCTTTCAAACGTCAATCGTCAGGGTTTTGCCGCATCAAATAAAAAACTCGGTGTTGAGTTTGACGCCATATACACAGCGCAGGATGTTGGCAGCTACAAACCAAACCCGGATAATTTTGAGTACCTGATAAAAAATATCAAGACGGACCTGGGCATATTGCCTGACGAAATTCTGCATACAGCCCAGAGCCTGCATCATGATCATGTACCGGCAAAAAATGCCGGGCTCGCCAGATGCTGGATAGACCGGCAGGATCTTGCCAACCATGAAAACTGGGGTGCAACTGCCGTGGTTAGCGAAAGACCGGACGTAAGCTACCGCTTTACCACACTGATGGAGATGGCCGATAAAATAGCCTGAGTTAATTAGTGCCCATCCAGAAACAGGGCGTAGCGAAGTAGTTTCACGTGCGTGAAATTTCTCCTACTACATGCGGGCGCTTAGTCATTCTTAAGTAACTACATGTAGTCGGTGAAAGTTCGCATCGCGTGAGCCGACCGCAGTAGCGCTTTTTCTGGATAGGCACTAATTTAAGCCACTACTCGGGGATTGAGCTTAACGCACTACTTCTCAGGCTGGCCTAATGGACCACAGTCCCGTCACCGGAGTCAGTGTCACCCGGGCTTGTATCACTTCGAAAAATTGTCTCTACATCTATACTATCGAAAGTATTCTTCGAGTTACAGAACTCACAGGTGATTTCAATTTTTCCTTCCTGCTTTAATATATCTATCGCCTCTTCGTAACCGATGCCTGCAATTAGACCTGCAGTTCTGGCGCGTGAGCAGCCACACTCAAAACGCAGCGGCTCTGATTCAAATAC
>CAZYRP010000202.1:0-9423 GCA_964649465.1 uncultured Granulosicoccaceae bacterium
GAGCCGCGTCCGCCTGCCAGCACCAAAGCCATAGTGTCACGTGTCAATCTACTGACAAAGCGACCTGCAGGTGTTGGGTTCTGATTGTGCACGTTTATTGTCATTATTAGCGTTTGCCCTGTTGACCCGCACTCACTAGCCACTGCAACTGTTTACAGTACGGAAGTTGCAATTCAACTTCTGAAGTAGCAACCTAACACTGTTCGCAAAAAAAGTTCCAACTTAAGGCACTATCAACCTGATAGCAGTCAATGAACAACAGCGAACCGCAATGATAAATAATGCCCAAAAAACCGGACATCCAACCTGAAACTTCGCGAACAGCAGCTGCTGCAGACTTGCAGGACGGATGGCGGCAGATTATCGAAGCCAGACATCACGACCCTTTCTCTATACTGGGCAAGCACGAAAACACCATTCGGGTATTTATACCGGGTGTACATGAAGTATGGCTGGCCGGCACACCAAAGGGCGATTCACACAAAAAATTCCAACGTATCGAAAATACGGATTGCTTCGAACTAAGCTGCTCCAACCAGCCTGAAGAATATAAGCTTGTTATTCGGGACGCATCGGGCAATCGGCGAACCATTGATGACCCGTATCGGTTTGCAGAGCAGTTAGGAGAAGTTGACCTTCACCTTTTTAACGAAGGCAATCACCGACAGTTATATAACATCCTGGGCTCGCATCATCACGTCATCAATGACGTAAGCGGAGTACTCTTTGCTGTCTGGGTGCCGGGGGCTGAACGTGTGAGCGTAGTTGGCGACTTCAACCAATGGGACGGCAGAGTTCACCCGATGCGAAACCGTGGTGAAAGTGGAATCTGGGAATTGTTCCTGCCGCATCTTGACTCCGGCACCCACTATAAGTTTGAAATACGCGATAGCTCCGGCAGTATTCAATTAAAACAGGACCCGTTTGCCAATCACTTTGAACTCAGACCCGACACGGCCTCTATAGTTAGCCACAGCGCATTCCAATGGACTGATCAGGACTGGATCGATAAACGAACAGACTCAAACTGGCAGCACGCACCATATTCAATATATGAAGTCCATCTCGGCTCATGGCAACAGTCCGACGAGAACCAGTTTCTCAATTACAAAACCCTGGCGCACAAGCTGGTTGAGTATGTTCAATACATGGGTTTTAGCCACATTGAACTGCTACCGATCACCGAGCACCCATTAGATGATTCATGGGGCTACCAGGTCACAGGATATTTCGCACCGACGAGTCGCTTTGGAACACCCGATGACTTCCGATACTTTATAAATTACTGCCACGCAGCAGGGATTGGTGTAATTCTGGATTGGGTACCCGCCCACTTTCCACGCGACGCCCATAGCCTGGCACGCTTTAACGGTACCGCACTTTACGAACACGAAGACCCGCGTCGTGGTGAACACCGGGACTGGGGAACATATATATTTAATTATGGCCGCAATGAGGTAAAAAATTTCCTTATGGCCTCCGCGTTGTATTGGCTAAAAGAGTTTCATCTGGACGGGCTGCGTGTCGATGCAGTTGCCTCCATGTTGTACCTCGACTACTCACGCGAATCCGGTGACTGGCTACCAAACGAGCACGGAGGCCGCGAAAACCTGGAGGCCATAGATTTTCTTAAAGAACTCAATAGTGTCACTCAAACCGAATCACCGGGCACATTAATTATTGCTGAAGAAAGCACCTCATGGCCGCAAGTCTCCAGACCACCTGAACACGGAGGACTGGGCTTTACGATGAAGTGGAATATGGGTTGGATGCACGATTCATTCGACTATATGCAATACGAACCAGTTCACCGAAAGCACCACCACAACAATTTAACTTTCGGTTTGTTGTATGCGTTTACTGAAAATTTTGTACTGCCTTTCAGCCATGATGAAGTCGTACATGGCAAAGGCTCTATGCTAACCAGAATGCCTGGTGATGACTGGCAGCAATTCGCTAACCTGCGATTGTTGTATAGCAAGCAATTCACCTTCCCCGGAAAAAAATTACTTTTCCAGGGACTTGAGTTTGCCCAAAGAAGAGAATGGGATTTTAAAAACCCACTCGACTGGCATCTGACAGATGCTCCGGCGCACCGCGGCGTAATGACACTGGTGTCGGATCTCAATCGCTTATATCAAAAACATCCGGCACTGCATGAAGTCGATTTTGAAGAATGTGGTTTTGACTGGATCAACGCAGATGATTCAGAAAATTCGATCCTGAGCTACTGTCGTCATGCCCTTAATAAAACTGAGACATTGCACGTGTTACTGAATTTTACACCAGTACCAAGAGACAACTATTGCATTGGTGTTGAAAAAGCCGGCACCTACATTGAACTCTTTAACTCTGATAGCGAACGTTATGGAGGTAGCAACTATGGAAACTTCGACGCTATGGTTACTTACACTCAACCGAACTCAGAACACTCTAACATCCTGTCTGTAAAACTGCCGCCTCTGGGCGCAGTCGTTCTTAAGTATGTCTCCGATGACAATCATAATAAGTAACACACCTGTTCAATTTAATACCGAATATTAGACGATTGTGAGAAATTCAGATTTTAAAATTCTGTTCGCCTGCAGCGAACTGACACCCTGGGTAAAAACCGGCGGCCTTGCTGATGTCTGCGGCAGTCTTCCAAAGGCGCTAAAACAGGCAGATGTTGATGTCAGCATCGCGCTGCCCGGGTACCATAGCGTCATTGAAAACATACCTACACCTGGTTTTCTGGCAATGTTGGAACTGCCATTAGGCACCGTTACGCTTTGTCGCAGCGAGCTGGATGGTATCGAAATAATTTTGGTAAATCACCAGCTTTTTACCAATCGACCGGGCAACCCCTACATGTCGGACGCTGACCGACCATGGCCCGACAATGCGTTGCGCTATGCATTGTTTAGCCAGGCGGTTTGTGAAATAGCAAAGTCACCAAAATATCTTACCAGGCAAGCGGATATAGTTCATTGCCACGATTGGCAAACCGGTCTGGTACCAGCGCTTTTATCATTAGAACCAGATCCTCCTGCGACAGTTTTTACTATTCACAATCTTGCCTATCAGGGCAATATCACCATTTCTGAGTACAACAGACTGAACTTACCTGGTGAGCTTTTAATACAAGACGGTATAGAGTTTTGGGGCCAGGCCAGCTTTATTAAAGGTGGCATTGCCTACGCAAACAGAATCAACACAGTGAGCCCCACCTACGCAGAAGAAATTACAGAAAAAGAATTCGGTTGCGGCATGGAAGGACTGTTGCTGCACCGAAGACAGGATTTGTCCGGCATTTTAAATGGCATTGATACATCGATCTGGAATCCGGCAACCGACCATCATCTTGCTAAAACTTACACTTCCGATACCTTACAAGACAAAGCAAAAAACAAACAGGATTTACAAAAAATATTAGGCTTGAAATCTGACCCTGACGCAGTTGTGTTTGGTGCAATCACCAGATTAGCCGTACAGAAAGGAATCGATATTGTTCTTGAGGCAATCGATAACCTGCCTGACATGAACTTTCAACTCGCCATGCTGGGTGCGGGAGACTCAACATTGCAAAAACAACTGCAAGCGCTGGCAGCAGCAGATCCCACGCGATTTGCCATTGTGTTCGGGTATGATGAAGAGTTATCACACAAAATCGAAGCAGGGGCTGATGCGTTTTTAATGCCGTCTCGCTATGAACCTTGCGGCCTGAATCAAATGTACAGTCACCGCTATGGCACGCTACCGTTAGTTACCCGGGTGGGTGGACTGGCAGATACGGTGATCGATCCCGGTAAACAGATCGATTCGCAAATTGATTCGCATATCGATTCATATAATAGCGAGACTGTGCGGGAAAACTGTGCCAACGGTTTTGTTATCGACGCAGCTGATGCTACCCAGCTGACTCAAGGCATGCGCAGAGTAATCAATACCTATAGCGATAAAAGTATGTGGTTGCAAATGCAGCATAATGCCATGCAGATAGATTACAGCTGGTCAGAGAGCGCTACTCACTACATCGATATGTACAAAAACATCCTGCAATCCAGCTGATCACATGTTCTCGTGCATAACGCTTCTTACAGCGAGTTAAACGCTTTAGTGAAACCAGCCAAAGATATTTCTATATCTATGGGTCCTGCACCTTCCGCTGCAACGGTTACTGTTGCAGTGTTACCTTTCTTAAGGTTTGCAATAACATCGGAACTTAGTGGCTCTCTAACCAGGCAGCCGTGTTGCTGGCAAATACGAAACGGGGCTCCCCGCTCCTCACCACCATCAATCGTCAGTCGCAATCCGAACTCCAGAAGCACCCCCAAAGGTGTGATGATGTCAGCCACGGCCGCAATTTGCACACCTTCCACCTCGGCATTTTCTTCACTGACTTTCCTGACCACAAACTCTATCGCCGGCGAGCCCTGAGGATCTTTTCCGAGTTGAGTCATAGCACATGAACTCTTCCCGTCCGCATCACAAATAACGCCCCAGTCGCCAACCTGGGTGACTTGTGGCGGCACCGCGGCGGCAGGTTCCGCTTCAAGATCACTGATTTTTTGCGCATGAGCTGTGCCCGTGCCTGTGACCATGCCTATGGCCAGCAACAGAAACGAGTAACGCAATAAATAGAAAGTTTTCACTTAAGCTCCAATAAATATTTAATGTCTAATTGTCAGTGTAAAAATCAGTTGAATGTGAAACTCTGCCAATTTGTAAGGCCCACTGATGCACAACTTATTTCATTCGATCCAGCTCGATTCAGCTGCGGGATCTGGCACGGCCCGATGATACACGACCAGTGCGGCCTTTCTTGCGAGGTGCAGCCTTATTGAATAGCTCGACCAACTGCGTTGTCATGGCATTGGCCAGTTCACTGACATTAGCTATGGTCGCCGCACGATGATAATACTGGGTTACATCATGGCCAATACCTATAGCTGTTAACTCTACCTCGGGGTCACCTTCAACTTGCTTGATTACCTCTTGCAGGTGCCGCTCAAGAAACTTGCCCGGATTGGAAGATAAAGTCGAATCATCTATCGGAGCGCCATCAGAAATTACCATCAAGATCTTACGTTTCTCAGTTCGAGCCACTATCCTCTGATACGCCCAGGTTAATGCCTCACCATCAACATTCTCTTTCAGCAAACCTTTACGCAGCATTAACCCAAGATTATTTCTACCGCGTCTCCAGGGTGTATCTGCACCTTTATAAATGATGTGGCGCAGATCATTCAACCGGCCCGGGTTCGGTGTTTGACCAGCAATCACCCATTTATTTCGCGATTGCCCACCCTTCCAGGCACGCGTTGTAAAGCCGAGAACCTCGACACTAACACCACATCTCTCAAGGGTATTTGCCAGGATGTCTGCACAACTTGCTGCAACAACGATAGAACGGCCGTGCATGGAGCCCGAGTTATCAATTAGCAGTGTGACAATGGTATCGCGGAATTTAGATTCTTTTTCCTGCTTAAACGACAGCGGCTGCATAGGATCGGTTACCACTCTGGTGAGCCTCGCCGTATCAAGTACGCCTTCTTCCTGATCAAAATTCCAGGATCGATTTTGATGGGCAAGCAAATGCCTTTGCAATCGATTCGCGAACCGACCAATCGACGATTGCAGGTCCCCTACGTGTTCATCAAGTCTTTCACGCAGTCGACTGAGCTCTGTTGCACCACACATGTCAAGCGGCGTAATGACTTCATCAAACTCCGTTGTATATACATGATATTTTTTCGCAGCGTCTCCTGAAGCTTCCTGTACAGATGCACCGGGTGTTTCTGAAACATCTGCGCCTTCAGTCTCAGTGTCATCTTCCGGATCATCCAGCGGGTCACCTTCTTCACCTTCACTTTCAGGCAGCTCATCACTTGAGTCCGATTCACCAGGGGGCAGATCACTTTCTGAATCGTCTTCCAGTAAGTCCTGTTCATCAAATTCTTCATTTGCATCAGCCGCATAATCACCCGCCTCAGCACCATCGATAAAGTTCATGGCAACCAGCAAATCGTTGACCTGCTGTGCGAAGGATTGCTGATCATGTTGCTCCGCACAAAGTTTATCCAGCCACTCGGGAGAGACTTTTTGCAAGGTGTCACTACAATGTGAAAGCACTTCACGTCCACGATCAGATACTGGTCTGTTGGTCATTTTCTGGCGTAGTAGTAAAGCCAGACCTTCAGCTAATACGTCTGCGTGATCGCTGTCGTTGTTAAGCGCATCAAGCCGATGATTTAAATTTACTTCAAGGTTACTCGCCACACCGTCGAGGTATCTGGTGCCTACCGCTTCCACCCGGGTTTGCTCTACAGCATCGAATAATCTTCTGGCAACAGGGTCGGCCGGTGAACAGCGCTCATGAATAGCTTTGCTGTGATGTGCATGCCAGAGAGCCACCGAATCCGCCTGACCACGGGTCACAGTGACCGCTTCGTTGTCCGGGCCACTTTGAGGTTCCGCTAATTTGGTTCCACCGATATTGACAACATCAGAACCCGATTCAAATGTTATGGCCAACGACTCATCGTGAGATACCGCACGCGCGCACGCGCCTATCGATCTTTTCAGATTCTCAATATCTGCGGCAAGATCTGCAGCAAGTTCAGCTGGTGACTTGTCAGACAATCGTATAGTCCGGTGGTATTAGGAAGCCAGGTTAATTTGCAGGGAACTGATCTCGGATGCATCTGCAGCCAGATCACGATCAAACACCCGTTGATACAACTCTTCGAGCAAATCACGTTCAACCGGATCACACTTGTTCAGGAAAGTCAGTTCAAAAGCCAGTGCCTGGTTACCGAAAAACTGCGTATTCTGCGCCCATGTAATTACTGTCCGGGGGCTCATTACAGTGGATAGATCGCCGTTGCTAAACGCCGAGCGCGTTAAGTCTGCCAGGGTCACCATACGAGCTACAGTCTCTCTGCCTTCTTCCGTATCGAAGTGCGGGTTCTTGGCAAGCACTATCTCGGTTTCCTTGTCTTGCTCCAGGTAGTTTAAAACTGTCGTGATAGACCATCGATCCATCTGTGCCTGATTGATTTGCTGTGTGCCGTGATAGAGGCCCGTCGTGTCACCAAGGCCAACGGTATTCGCTGTAGCAAACAAACGGAAATCCGGATGCGGCGTGATTACCCGACTTTGGTCGAGCAACGTCAAACGACCGGAAGATTCAAGCACACGCTGAATAACAAACATTACGTCTGGTCGGCCGGCGTCGTATTCGTCAAATACCAGTGCGACGTTGCGTTGATACGCCCAGGGCAGAATACCGTCCTGAAACTCGGTAACCTGCTTCCCGTCTTCAAGCACAATAGCATCTTTACCAATCAGGTCGATCCGACTGACGTGACTATCAAGATTAATACGCAGGCAAGGCCAGTTAAGTCTGGCCGCGACCTGCTCAATGTGCGTCGACTTGCCAGTACCATGAAAACCACTGACCAGTACTCGCCGGTCAGTTGCGAAGCCTGCCAGAATAGCGAGCGTTGTTGACGGATTAAACAGGTAGTCTGCGTCGAGCTCAGGCACTAAGTCGGTAGCGGTGCTATAGGCAGGGACTGTCATGTCAATATCGATACCGAAGGTATCCCTGACGGAAACCTGGATATCAGGCCTTGGAGCGGTGTCGTTGTTGTCTTGTGTTTTCATAGGGTTAGTGTCGTCACAAAAAAATGCCTACGGCATGCTCAGGGCATCATCGAGGCGTTGCGTCTGAAGTTTTAGCCGCCCGTCCATTCTACATCTGTTTGTCAGTGACTGCGCGGCTTCAATAGGATTGGCAGACCTGTGATGGGCAATTGATCACAACCCGTCGACTCGAATGCCTATTTTGTACAGAGCGTCGAACTGACCTCAAGCACCAGCAGGAGGTATCCGACCAGCCACAATATTAACCGTCTTTCGAGACGCACGAGAATCGGCTCACCTGTCTGCGTCGAGGCGCTCCTGATACACTCCACCTATTCACTCAACACTCAGGCAGCACAATGGCCGTCGGCACCGAAATTTGGACCTATTTCAACCAGACATGGCAGCAGGGCAATACTCCGATTCTTGGCGCTGCCGACCATGCGACCTGGCTCGGCACACTGGTGTTTGATGGCGCAAGACGTTTCGATGGCGTATCACCAGATCTCGATACCCACTGCGAACGCGTCAACCAGTCAGCGCTGGCAATGGGTCTTAAACCAGGCATCAGCACAGAAGAAATGATTGCCATTGCGCACGAGGGCATGGCAAATTTTCCAGCCGACGCTGCGATCTATATAAGGCCCATGTACTGGTCCCGGGAGTCCGGTCCGAGCGTGGTCGGTGGCGACCCGGACTCGACCGAGTTTTGCCTGTGCCTTGAAGCTGTAGCGATGCCCGCGGCAGATGCCGGCATGACGCTGACTTCAACAAGCTTTTGCCGTCCGACCCTGCAAATGGCACTGGTGAACGCGAAGGCGGCTTGTCTTTATCCACACAACGCCCGAATGTTGCGTGAAGCAAATGAGAAGGGATTTAAAAATGCCATAGTCTGCGACTCAATAGGCAACGTTGCAGAAACTGCGACCTCAAACATAATGATGGTCAAAGACGGAGAGATTTATACACCTGCGCCGAATGGTACATTCCTGAACGGTATTACCAGACAACGAGTATCAAGCCTGCTGCACAGTGAGGGCAAGGTGGTACACGAGACAACACTATCAATTGAAGACTTCGCTGGCGCGGATGAAATTTTTGCAACCGGCAATATTTCAAAAATCACACCTGTCACGCAACTTGAAGACAGAAAGCTGCAGCCCGGACCAGTGGCACGGATGTGTCGGGAGCTTTACTGGGACTGGGCATTAAGCGACAAACAGAACTAAACTATCAGAGCCAACACATCCAGGTTATCTTCTCTCTGGCGGCAGCAACTAATGCGATAGCCGGGTCAGACTAATATGCACTCGCAATCCGTCACTTTTCAATCCGGAAGTACCGCAGGTTATCTCCCTGCTAATGACGACAAAATTGTACTGTGCACGCTTAATGCACGCTACATTCATGCGTCTCTCGGTTTGCGTTATTTGCTCGCCAACATGGGTGTACTACAAAAGCACACCAGTTTGTTGGAATTCACCATTAACCAGCGCCCGGCAGATATCGCTGAGCAGCTACTAGCTACCAATCCCAAAATTATTGGTTTCGGTGTCTATATCTGGAACATCAAAGAAACTACAGAGCTTGTGTCGTTGATTAAAAAAATTCAACCAGGCATTAGCATTGTTATAGGTGGACCGGAGGTCAGTTATGAGTATCAAAATACTCGCATATTTGAACTGTGCGATTTTCTGATAACCGGGCAGGCAGATTTTGAATTTGCAAATTTGTGCCAACAGATTTTGTCAGAGAAAAAGTCAATAGCAAAAACCACCACTGCCCGCACACCCG
>CAZYRP010000203.1:0-9337 GCA_964649465.1 uncultured Granulosicoccaceae bacterium
ATCCAATAACCGGTATGTTGTCACTGGCGACTCTATCGAGTACCCGGCGTCGGCTAACGGCGGCTGCATCCGGATCATCGTCCATGGAAAATGCCCACTCAGGGTGTGCAAACGAAGCGACAAAATGGGCGACCGTGTCATTCAACATCATTAACTGCTGGCCATCGCTTTCAAAATGAAACGCAAGATGCCCGGCTGAGTGGCCATAGGCTTGAATCGCTGTTAAACCAGGTACTATTGATTCGTCAGGTTCTATAAAACGGATACTTTTCTCAAGCGGAAGAGCGACTTTCTGAAATAGCCCCAGGGTTGGTTTTCGCATTTCAGAAATGTTTTCACCTTTTTTCCAGTATTCAAACTCTGTGCGACCATATACAACTTCTGCATTGGGGAATGTCGGTTTCCCATTCGTCATTAGATTGCCAATATGATCTGGATGACTATGGCTGATGAGCACAATATCGATATCTTCAATTTTATAGCCTGCAGCACTCAGTGACTGACCGAAAAAGCCCGCGGAAGGCATAGGCGAATTCTCGCCAAAACCCGGATCTACTGCGATAAGTTTTCCACCAGTTTCTATAAGTGTTGTATTGAAACTATGCTCAAGGCCTGGGTACGGCAGGTTGTATCGATTGGCAAGTGACTGCACTTCATCCGCAGTAGCATTAGTAGCTACAAACGGATGAAAATCCTGACGCACAATATGGCCTTCAAGCAGATTTGTTATTACCGCATTACCTAGCTTAAATTGATAAACCTGCGGTCTTACAAGGTTGGTGGTGGCTTGTTTCATAGTGGTAGTGGCATTCCGGGTTTAACGTCTTGTGGATTTTGCTAAGGGAGGTCTATTCGGTTGCAGCCGGTCGATTTGAGAGTACATGTTCCTTTGCTGCAAGATTTGCTTTTTCAGGGTTGCCGCTGGCTATGGCATCAATAAGTTCGAGATGAGAGTTAGCAAGTTCTAACAGATTGCGCCGTGTGCGAGTTACGTTTGTCATTGTTCTTGTTTGCACGTTCAGCGTTTCCCATAGTTCCAGCAGGACTGTATTTCCACTGCTTTCAACAATGATGCGATGAAAACGGGAATTGTGGTTCGCGAAGCCGGTAGAGTCGCTTTCCCGTGCGGACTTACGCATCGCTATCACTACTTCTTTCAGGCGAGATTTCAGGGGTACGCCTTGTTCGGTCGCTAATTGTGCCGCGTACGATTCAAGTTGAGCACGTACATCGTACAGCTGTCGTAGTTCTTCGTTCGTAATTGTTCGGACCCGTGCCCCCTTGTTGGGCAACGTTTGTACTACACCCATTGCCTCAAGTTCACGCAGTGCCTCTCTGACCGGTGCCTGACTGGTCGAGAATTCGGCTGCGATTTTTAACTCGACAAGGCGGCTTCCCGGGTGTAGCTCCCCATGCATAATTCGGTCGAGCAGCTGGTCTCTGATTTGTTGCGACAGTGAGGCTCTGGGTAGTGGCGTTACTGAAGTCATAGCCAATATTTACATCCCCGGAAAGTGTTTATGCGTAACGCTGAATCATATCGCGAATGAGACAGATTTTGGAGATAATCGATCAACGATTATCGATAATAATTGACACGCTCTGATGCATTGAAATAGGCTAACATCTTCGAAACGTCTTAACACAGTGGCATGCAGCGTTGCGCTTACTGCGTGCCAGAACGAGGAAAACGTGGAAAATCACCCCGGGGTAACAACCTCTGCGAGCATGCCCGTGCCGTCCAAAATGAAGGCCTGGGTAATAGGCGATCCGGACGAACTGGTGCAGGTCGAAAAACCGGTTCCGATGCCATCCAGGGCAGAAATTCTAATACGAATTGATGCAGTTGCCATTTGTGCCACTGATCTTGAAATTATCCACTACGGAACACCAGCCTTAATTGAAGGTGGTCCGCCATTTAATAAAAATTTCACACCCGGCCATGAGTACATGGGAACCGTCGCAGCGCTGGGGGAAGGTGTTAACGAATTCGATATTGGTGATCGTGTAACGGTTGAGATCCACGCTGGTTGTGGTCAGTGCAAAAGATGCCGACAGGGTATGTATACCTCCTGTCTTAACTATGGCCTCAACTATGGAGATCTGAAAAAAGGTCACCGTGCCAACGGTTTTACAACAGACGGTGGATTTACCGAGTACGCTGTAAACCACATAAATACCGTTATTAAAGTACCTGATGATATGTCTGATGAAGAGGCAACTCTGGTGGTCACTGCGGGCACATCTATGTACGGTCTCACAGAACTGGGTGGCCTTGTCGCGGGGGAGAGTGTTGTCGTCACAGGTCCCGGGCCAATCGGTTTACTGGCGGTTGCAGTGGCAAAGTCATTGGGGGCCGCGCCGGTAATTTTAACCGGTACCAGAGATGCACGGCTTGCGATCGGAAAATCTCTCGGTGCAGACCATGTAATCAATGTGAAAAACGCAGACGTAGTAACTGCAGTAAAAGAAATTGCCGGCGAACAGGGGGTGGACTACGTCGTGGAATGTGCCGGTAGTGAGGTTGCAATAAACGACGCTATACACATGACAAATCGGGGCGGCAAAATTTGCCTGGCAGCATTCCCACATGATCCGGCGACGATTGATTTGCCGCATGTGGTCAAAAATAATATGTATATGTACGGCATCAGGGGCGAGGGCAAAAGTGCTACTCACAGAGCCATGGCATTCATGGCTGAAAAAAGATTTGATGCTTCTTTAATTCATACACACACGTTTGCACTCGATGACCTCCCGGAGGCACTTCGTTATGCACGCGAGCGGGTCGATGATGCAATTAAGGTCGTCGTCCGTGCACGTGATGCACAGAATCATCTGAAGGCGGTTTCCGTATGAGCAAAGCCACTGCAAACCCGGCCAGTGCAAACAAAGCACAACATGGCGTTTATGCTGCATCCATTACTCCAATCGATTCATCTGGAAACCCCAGTGGCAAACGATTAATCGAGCACTGCAACTGGCTTATGGATCAGGGTGTTACTGGCGTCGCGCCGCTGGGTACAACCGGAGAGGGCAACTCCCTGCCATTGGCTTTTCGACTAAAAGTGCCAGGCTTGTTTCGCGACGCCGGTTTTGCTTCGGATAAAGTGATATTCGGTACTGGTTCCTGTTCTGTGGGTGATGCAATAGCAGCTACGCAATCTGTAATTGATGCAGGTTTTACCAATGCTCTGGTGTTGCCACCGTTTTACTACAAAAACGTCTCTGAAGACGGCGTGTTCAATTACTTTGATCAGCTGATTAACACGGTAAACACGGATACATTAAGATTGTATTTGTATCATTTTCCACAACTGTCTATGACGCCTTTTACAGTGCCGTTGATCCAGCGCTTGAAAGCTGCATTTGGCCCGGTAATCGCGGGTCTCAAAGATAGCTCAGGTGATTTTGAAGGCACGCTCGAATTCGCTAAAGCAGCTGATGATTTCGATGTCTTCCCTGGTAGTGAAGCTGTGCTCCTTGACGGATTGGCGAACGGCTGTACCGGCTCCATTTCGGCGACATCAAACGCATCTGCGCAGCTTACCGCCAAAACCTGGCAAGCGAACGGTACTGCACAAGCCGCTGAGCTTCAGGACTTACTGACAGCAGTTCGGCTGGCTATCGCTAAATATCCACTAAGCGCGGCGCTTAAACAGATTAAAGCCTGGCATACCACTGATGATAGCTGGCGCGCAGTATTTCCGCCCAACATTGAATTAAACGATACACAGCAACGCGACTTACGTGCTGCTCTTCAAGCTCTGGGGCCCGAGGCTTTGGTGCTCAACGAACATCGCGAGGCATCCTGACTTATTGCGGTCAAGGTCCACTGCGGTCAAGGTAGAGAGAAGATATGGGGCAACCACAACTAGTAGAAGCACCATCGGCCGGTGATAACCCGCGGGCCCACTGGCCGGAAGATTTACAAAACGAATTCAATGATGCGGGCAATAACGGAATTGTAGGAAGCGTTTTAGTTTCCGAAACTGATCGAGTCCGTGTCTGGCATCTTCATTTGCCGCCAGGGAAACGATGTAATTTTCATAAACATGTACTGCATTACTTCTGGTCGTGCCACTCACATGGCAAGGCCCGCGGCTGGTATGACGATGGTCGTGTGCAAGACGTTGTGCATACGCCGGGTGAAACAAAACACTTCGAATTTGCTGCAGGGGAAAGTTTTACGCACGCAGTAATGAACGTTGGAGAGACAGATCTATTGTTTACTACAGTAGAGTACAAAGACAGTCCTAATCAACCGCTGGCGATACCAGACAGCATCAGATTGGCGGAGGCAGTTTAGTGTAGGGATTGGTAGTCACGATCATTTAGACCAAAGTTATTTTCTGGAGGAAATATTATGTTTAAAAAGATTCGCAACTCATTATTACTGGCAGGCATTATCGCCGCCACCTTTAGCGGTACAGCGCACGCCGATAATTTCAATCTACGCATCGGTTCAGGACATCCGCCTGGTGTCGTCTACGCAGGACTAATGCAAACCTACTTTCAGGAGGAAGTGAAAAAACGTGTTGCCGAAAGAACAGAGCATACAGTGAGCTTTGTTGAGGGATACTCAGGCAGCATGGTTAAAGTAACTGAGGTTCTGGAAGGCGTGCAGGATGGCATCATAGATATTGGTGGCATGTGCATGTGTTTTGAAGCGTCCAATCTTCCGTTGCACGCCTTCCAGGTTATGTTGCCGTTTGGCACCATGGATCCGACCGTCAGTTTGAAAACAGCACAGGATGTTTATGCACAAGTGCCGTACATGGAGAACGTCTTTGAGGAAAAGTTTAATCAAAAGCTACTGTCGCGAATTGCAGATGGGGGTTACAACCTCGGAACGAGCTTCGAATGGGAAAATCTTTCTGATCTAAAAGGCCAAAAGATTGCCGGTGCAGGGCTAAACCTCAACTGGCTTGAGTATGGCGGCGTCACACCAGTACAAAGCTCTCTGGCTACCGCTTATACGGAAATGAAAACCAATGTCTATGAAGGCTGGATTATGTTTCCGAGCGCCTGGGTCAATCTGAAGCTGCATGAACCCGGCCCGTTTTATACAAAAATTGGCTTCGGTTCTATTACGTGGCATGCACTGACAATGAATCTTGAATCGTTCAACGAGCTCCCCGCAGATGTGCAGGATATCATCGTTGAGGTTGGTAAGGATTTTGAAGAGCAGACCGGGATCGTCAACAAAGATCGATACGCGAAGGACATTGCCACACTCGAGGAATTGATTACGGTTAACGAAATTGATCCTGCCGTTCGAGCTGACTGGGCAGACTCGCTCGCTGAGTGGCCGCAGAAAATGGCAACCGAACTTGACGCACAAGGTTTACCGGCTTCTGAGGTATTACAATTGACTCTTGAGGCCGCAGAGAAGAACGGTTACGAGTGGCCGGTGCGCTACAAGATCAAATAATAAAATCTACTCTGGTTTACTGTAGAGCGATACGAGCCCGAGTGGCTCGTATCGTGTTCCCCAGAAGTCTGTCAGTTCCAGAATGCAACCCTTTCCAATGTTTCTAATTAAGATAACAGACAGAATAACGAAAGCCCTGATGGTGCTGGCGGCACTCTGGGCGTTTGTACTTTGCTTTATTACGCTTGCGGATATTATTTTTCGCGCGCTGAATTATCCATTGCATGGCACCAAGGAAATTATCGCCAACTCGGTAGTTATAATTATATTTTTGCAAATCGGGTTTGCAGTTCGCAGCCGCTCAATGCTTGGGGCAGACTTTTTAGTTAATGTCTTTGGGCCCAATACGCGCCGCTACCTGACTATTTTCGGGCTGCTTCTTGGTGCATTGTTCTTCGCAATCCTGTTTAAAGGAGCAATTGGCCCGGCGCTAAGATCTTTCGCGAACGGTGAGTTCGATGGTGAAGGCGCTATGCGAGTACCGGTTTGGCCCGCGCGATTTACAATATTGATTGGCAGCGCACTGGCTGTAATCAATTACCTGGCACTGGCGGCCATCGAGGCATTCAGACTG
This sequence comes from uncultured Granulosicoccaceae bacterium, assembly GCA_964649465.1. Classification (GTDB taxonomy): domain Bacteria; phylum Pseudomonadota; class Gammaproteobacteria; order Granulosicoccales; family Granulosicoccaceae. Next base: position 6,009 of record CAZYRP010000203.1, read on the forward strand.
GAAATCACGGATCTTGACCTTTGAATAGTTTAAATCAGATTAAGTGCTTTAGTTTATTGCGAGCACTTAAATTCGCGAGTTTAAAGTACCGCAATGTTTGACTTTAATACAGCAACAATAATTGTTGTGCTTTTGTTTAGTCTGGTACTGCTGGGTGTGCATGTTGCCATTGCACTGGGTATGACTAGTGTTGTCGGTATTTACCTTGTAACAGGTAAGTGGCGCATAGTAGAAGCCACTCTTGCGAGTACCGCAGCGGAGGCGATGCGTGACTTTACGTTTGCTGTCATTCCGTTGTTTATGTTGATGGGTGAGTTTATTGGTCGCTCCGGTGCAATCACGGATATCTACCAGGCCATCAATCGTGGAGTCAGGGCACTGCCTGGCCGGCTGGCTGTAGCCACCGTTATTGGTAACACCATTTTTTCATTTGTGACAGGTGTTTCTATTGCATCGGCTGCAGCGTTTTCACGTATCGCATACCCAGAGATGAAAGCGCACGGTTATCACAGGGGTTTTGCACTGGGTGCCATCGCTGGTTCAAGTTGTCTGGGTATGTTGATACCACCCAGCGTCCTGATGATAGTTTGGGGGATTCTTACCGAGCAGTCTATCGGTCAGTTATTCCTTGCCGGTATTTTACCCGGTATTCTTCTGGCGACCCTTTATCTGCTCTACATCGTTGGCTCCGTGATACTAAACCCTGAACTGGCGGGCGAGGGCAATCGCCACAAGAAGATTGAAGTATCCACAGAACACGCGGCAACCCGGTCACAGATAGGCTTCAGTATCGCGGGTATGGCTTTTATTATTTTTGGAGTACTCGGAGGTATCTGGTTTGGAATATTCACTCCAACTGAAGGAGCTGGTGCCGGTGCTGCCTTAGCGCTGCTGTTTGCATTTGCCAAAGGCATGCGTAAAAAGCAGTTGTTTGAAGCAATTTTTTCTGTTGGCAAAACCGCCGCACCCATTCTTATATTGTTGCTGGCAGCTGCATTGTATTCGCGAGCATTGGCAATGACAGGGGTAACGTCCGCTATTCAGGATTTCTTTCTTAACTCCGGCCTGTCACCGTTTCTAATATTAGGGCTGATAATCTTTGTCTGGTTTCTACTGGGAATGGTCATCGATTCCATTTCTATTATGTTACTGACAGTACCAATCTTTGAGCCGCTGGCTACGGCCCTTGGCTTTGACCGGATTGCATTTGCCGTTATTGGTATTCTTGCAATTGAAGCTGGTTTGCTGACTCCACCATTCGGATTGCTGGTCTATACCGTGAAAGCAGCAATACAGGATTCAACGGTGAGCGTCAGTCAGATATTCAAGAGTTCGGTTCCATACTGGATCATTATGCTCATCGGCATCGTCTCGATTGTATTGTTTCCGCAGATAGCTAATTATCTTCCGAAACTTGTGTTTTAAATTCACTAATTCCGGACTAAGAATATTATGCCAGCCTACTGGGTAGCACGATCAAATGTTATTGAACCAGTTGCCTATAAGCGATATACCGACCTGGTACCGGGTATCATTTCGAAACACGGAGGCAAGATACTGGCAAGAGGTGGTGACCATAAAATTCTGGAAGGAACCGACAAGTTCCATCGTTTTATCGTTATAGAGTTTGCCTCTATTGATGAAGGCGAAACTTGCTTTAATTCCGCTGAGTATCAGGCGGCTGCGGCCAACAGACGTGACGGTGCTGGCGAAGTTGATTTAATACTCGTTGAAAGTGTCTGACATCAACTGAGATACAGCATACCTTTTCACTATTAATAATTGATATGGACCTGCAATGAAAACCAACGCCGTCATCCTAAATAAGCAAGGATCATCCGAAGTCATGCAGGTGAGTTCTGTTGATTTGCCACCGCCATCTGCTGGTGAAATCACGCTTGAACAAACTGCCATCGGTTTAAACTACATGGATGTCTATCAGCGATCCGGTTATTACCCGCTTGAACTACCATCGGGTCTCGGGCTGGAAGCTGCAGGTAAAGTGGTAGATGTAGGGCCCGATGTGACTGATATTGCTATAGGAGACCGGGTGGTCTATGGCCCGGTATTGGGCGCTTATGCAAAACACCGCAACGCGCCTGCAGCGCGAATGATAAAAATTCCGGATACCATAACCGATGATGTGGCTGCCGCAGCATTGATGAAGGGCATGACAGTGGAATACCTGATGTGTCGGACTTATCCTGTTAAAGCCGGGGAGACCGTTCTGTTTCACGCAGCATCTGGTGGTGTGGGTCATATTGCGGGGCAGTGGGGTAAGCACATAGGCGCTCGCATGATCGGCGTCACCTCAGGGGCTGCAAATTGCAAAGAAATTCTAAAATACGGTTATAGTGATGCGATTGACCGCAACAGCGAAAATATAGCTGAACGTGTTCGAGAGTTAACTGATGGTGAAGGTGTGTCTGTAGTGTACGATTCCGTTGGAAAGGCATCATTCGAGGCATCTATAGACTCATTGGCACCACGTGGATACTTTATTTCCTTTGGCGCTACCACCGGCGAAGCACCGGCGGTATCGCCATCGACGCTGCAACACAAGGGATCTTTGTATTTCTGCCGTCCAACTCTGGCAAATTATGTCGCAACCCGCGATGACCTTGAACTCTCGTCAAACGCGGTTTTCGAACTGATAGAAAAGGGTGTGCTTGATGTTTCAATAGGTCAAAAAAGACCTCTGGCAGAAATAGCTGCCGTACACGAGGAGTTTGAATCGGGAACCACTACTGGCTCGACGCTACTCACGCCATAACTTTGCTATTGTTTTTTATGTCTTTTGATTAATGTGTCCGGTTTAAAAGTTCCTGTTTCATATCCCCTGTTTCATATTTTAGGGCATTGGAATGTCAGTCACATACTTCGGTATTTGATATCCCTTCTGGACTGCCGGGCGCTCGGCAATGGCGGTGTACCAGCGGGTAAGATTTTTATACTCTGTCAGGTTGATTCCCTGCCATTCAAATCGTGAAATCCAGGGCCAGCATGCCATATCTGCTATTGAGTACTCACCGGCGATATAGTCACGACCTTCGAGTCTTTTCTCCAGCACTCCGTACAGTCGTTTGGTTTCGTTTTGGTATCGATCTTCAGCGTACTGCGATTTACCAGGATTGTATTTTACAAAATGGTGCGTTTGACCTGCCATTGGGCCCAGCCCACCCATTTGCCAGTTCAGCCATTCGATTGTTTTCCAGCGGGTCGCAGGATCTGTGGATAAAAACATGCCGGTCTTTTCAGCCAGATATTGCATGATAGCGCCCGTTTCCATCATCGCGGTATTGGTCTCGTGATCAACAATTGCCGGTATC
>CAZYRP010000204.1:0-6071 GCA_964649465.1 uncultured Granulosicoccaceae bacterium
AGAAGTAGCCGAGAGTTGAAATTTATCAAACCTCGCTTCGGAGAGAATTTGTGATTGAAAATGGTCAGCCCCTGATTGGCGGCATGAGCGGTATAAATAAAAAGCTGGTGGCGTGTGCACTGCTCGCGATGATCGGCGTGACATCAGGCTGCGCTACAAGAAGCTCGTTTGATCATTTAACCAGTGATGATAAGGCCTCAACATTTAACGCTGAGCTTGGCACCAATTATCTCGCTGCCGGTGAGCTGGAGAGTGCAGAAAATAAATTGCAGCGTGCACTGGAGCAGAACCCCAACAATGCGCTGGCCAACAATACCTACGGCATGTTGCTGGCAGAGCTTGATGATCCCAGAGGGGCCGACAGTGCGTTTAGAAAATCTATCCGACTCGATGCCAAACGGGCTGAGTATCGCAACAACTACGCAATCTTTCTTTGTGGCAGTGGCAAAACACAAGAGGCAGTTGATCAATTTGTAGCTGCATCTGAGAACAAGTTTTACAACACACCTGAGTATGCTCTGGACAACGCCGGTGTTTGCGCCATGGATGCAAACCAGCTGGCACTGGCAGAAACGCATTTGCGATCTGCAATCAGACTGAACCCTAATTTCGCACCAAGCATGTTGCACATGGCAGAATTGAAACTAAAAACAGGTGACGCGAACGTCGCTGATGCCTATTATTCAAGACACATTGCTTTGTCTAGTCAGGGTCCGCAAAGTTTAGCGGTAGGGATTAAAGTCAAGCAGGCAATCGGTGAGCAGTCAACGGCAAATGAATTTGCTCAATTGCTGGTTAGCCGATACCCGAGATCGAGTGAAGCGAAGACCTATCTCGCTTCCAGGTAGCACTGGTAAATTATGTGTTGAACCTGGAGTGTGTGGTCCAATTGATCACGATGATGTAAATAGCTGTAAACTGGTTTGTGATAATAAAAATAATCGTTGGCCACAGCCTGTAGTAAAGGTTGGGAGCTGATACACAAACAACGGCGTAATACCTCTATGGGACAAGCAGTTAAAAGCATTAAGGGTGTGCACGATGTGCTGCCTGATGATGTTCACCGGTGGCATTTTCTCGAGTCGGTAGTAAGAGAAGTTACCTCGGCTTATGGCTATCGGGAAATTCGTACCCCGATACTCGAAAAAACAGAACTCTTTAAGCGCTCAATCGGTGATGTTACTGACATTGTCGAAAAGGAAATGTATTCCTTTGAGGATCGCAATGGAGACAAGTTATCGCTGCGACCTGAGAACACCGCCAGTTGCGTTCGTGCAGCCATTCAACATGGCCTGTTAACGAATCAGCAAATGCATCGATTGTGGTATCTCGGCCCGCAGTTCAGACGTGAAAATCCCCAGCGCGGCCGGTACCGTCAGTTTTGGCAGGTGGGTGCCGAGGTGTATGGTATTGCCGGCCCTTATATAGAATCGGAGTTGATCCTGTTAAGTGCCCGCTTATGGCAAAAACTCGGATTGGCCGAGCATGTTAGTTTACAGATCAACTCACTGGGCAGTGGTGAAGATCGAGACAATTATCGTGCGGTACTGGTTGAGTATTTGAACGATCACATTGCCGAGCTGGATGAAGATTCGCAGCGTCGATTGCAAAGCAATCCACTGCGCGTGCTCGATACCAAAAACCCGGGTATGTCTAATGTGGTGGCTAATGCGCCGAGTGTGCTGGATCATCTCTGTGATGAATCCCGTGAACACTTCGAGGGTCTGCAGGCATCGCTTGTAAAGTGCGGAGTGCCGTTTGAAATCAATACCCGCCTGGTGCGTGGGCTGGATTATTACAGTCATACTGTTTTTGAATGGGTAACAGATCAGCTTGGGGCGCAGGGTACCGTTTGTGCGGGCGGGCGCTATGACGGACTGACTGAGCAGCTTGGCGCTAACCCGACACCGGGAGTTGGCTGGGCACTTGGCGTTGAACGTTTACTTGCGCTAATTAGTGACGCCGGGCACGCTCCTGCGCCGCCCGGCCCGGATGTTTATCTGGTGCTGGCGGGCACCGATGCAATTGTCTCCGGCATGGCACTGGCGGAGCAGATCCGCGATGCAGTACCCGGCTGGCAGGTGACGACTAATTGCGCTGGTGCAAGTCTTAAAAGCCAGTTCAAAAGAGCAGACAAAAGTAACGCCACAGTGGCTTTGGTCATTGGTGAAGGTGAAATCACGGCAGACACTGTCGGCGTTAAATTACTACGTGAACAGACTCAACAGCAAACAGTACCGAGAGCGCAATTGATGGATGTGCTGCACGGTATACTTGGATAAAATAGCAGGCTGAATTGGGCTCGGACTCAATTCGACCTTGGTAAGGGCAAATGGCAGATTTCGAAACAGAAGAACAACAAGTAGAGGCACTGAAGCAATGGTGGGCCGATAACGGTCGTGCTGTGTTGCTGGGTATTGGCCTGGGCCTCGCCCTGATATTTGGTTTTCGTGCCTGGCAGAGCTACAAAGAATCTGTGTCGCAGGATGCTTCCAGTGCCTACACAAATATTCTTGAGTCTCTTGAGCAGGATGATGAAGGCGAGAAGTTTCTGGGTCTGGTCAATGAAATCAGGAGTGAGCACGGTAGTTCTCCCTATGCGGCCATGGCAAGCCTTGCCGAAGCACGATTTCAGGTAGAGAAAAATCAGTTACCGGAAGCGGAAACTGCACTGCGCTGGGCGGTTGACAAGGGGTCTTTCCGAGAGCTTGTGCCGGTAGCAAAGCTGCGGCTGGCGCGCGTGCTGAAAGCTCAGGAAAAGCATAAAGATGCCCTCAAAGTGCTGGATTCTGTTTCATCTAGTGCGTTTACCGGCCACATCGAAGAGATTCGAGGTGATATACACCTGGAACTTGGCGAGAAATCGCAGGCAGCCAGTGCTTATCAGCGTGCCAGAGATTCCGGTTCACCAACTAATTCCGGCGCAGCACTTCAAATGAAAATTGACGATCTCGCCGTTGATGTAGATGACGAGAAATCATGACGGCACTTGTTGCTAAACCTTTGGTTGCTAATTCGGCAGTAACGTTATTCGCAGCGATTGTGCTATTCCATACAGTGGGTTGTGGTGCTCCGCCCAGACCCAAACCAGCAAGCCTTGAACGTATAGACGCAACTCAGTCAGCGTCGGTGCTGTGGTCCAAAAAAGCTGGCAGCAGTGTTAACCGGGATGCGGTAATGCTGTCGCCGTATGTTTCAGACGAATCTGTTTTTGCTGTTGATGGCGATGGCAGGCTGACCTCATTTGACATTGAAACCGGGGAAGTTACCTGGACTGTTGAGCTTGAAAAAACAATAACATCCGGCGTCAGCGGTGACGACGATAATGTCTATGTCGCGTCAGGCAATGGCGATGTGTTTGCGATCAGTCAGCTCCACGGCGGCACCCTCTGGACCAGCTCTGTGTCATCAGAAGTTATTGCAGCACCAGTCGCGGGTGAAGACTACGTTGTAGTGCGCAGTCTGGATGGCAAAGTGTACGCACTTGAGAAAAGCTCTGGCGAGCGGCGCTGGATCTATACTTACAGTGTGCCGGCTTTAAGCATTCACGGTAACGGCAGGCCAACCGTGGTAGCAGATGGCGTGCTTGTTGGTCTCGACAACGGCAACCTGGTCGCGCTGCGCAGTGCTGACGGCAGGGTGTTCTGGGAGATTCCGCTTGGCAACAGCGCCGGCAGGTCCGAAGTTGAAAACCTGAATGACCTGGATGCAGACGTTCACGTCTTTGAACCGTTTATATACGCTGTTAACTACCAGGGTAGTGTTGCGCAGGTTGATCCAACACAGGGCAGTGCAGTCTGGTCCAGTGAGGTTTCATCGGTAGCGGGGCTTGCGGTATCGGAAGATCAGGTTATCGTCACCGATGAGTTCGATACAGTCTGGGCATTTAATCGAGCCGATGGTGAGACTTTGTGGAAGCAGGAGACGCTGGATAACCGAAGACTGACCGGGCCGGTTATAACTGACTCTGGTGTTATTGCCGTTGGTGATGTAAAAGGCTACCTGCATTTGCTCTCTGCTGAAGATGGCGAAATAGTCGGGCGATTAAAAACCGGTGTTGGTGCAATAGCTGGCAGACCGATCGTTCGTGAGGACAGCGTCTTTGTACAGGGACGTGACGGCAGAATCGCAGCGGTCGATCTTTCGCAGTAGGAAATTTTAGCGGTATGTGTGTAGTGCCCGACATCACCTGAAAGGTGATGTGTTGCTACTTCTAACCAGCCTTGCCGTGACTTTTAAACTGTCCCCAATTCCATAAGCGGTTACACTTGTCAGGATGAAACCGGTTATCGCACTCGTCGGGCGGCCAAATGTTGGCAAATCGACTCTTTTCAACAAACTCACAAAATCCAGAGATGCATTGGTCGCTGACTTTGCAGGGCTGACTCGTGACCGCAAATATGGTGATGGCAAGCTGGGTGAAATTGAATACCTGGTGATCGACACTGGCGGCCTGAATGGCGAGTCTGAAGTGATGGACGTTCGCATGCAGCAGCAGTCGTGGCAGGCGGTAGATGAATCGGATGTTGTTGTCTTTATGGTAGATGGTCGCGCCGGTCTGACACCTGTCGATGAAGAGATTGCCAATACACTTCGACGATCCGGCCAAACGGTCTGCCTTGTGGTTAACAAAACCGACACCATGGATGAGGCGCAAATAGCTGCTGAGTTTTATCAGCTCGGCCTTGGCGAACCACACTGTATAGCAGCAGCGCACAGCCGTGGTCTGTTGAAAATGATGCGAGTCGTGCAGGACATGCTACCTGCCACTAATGACAGTCACGAGCCTGATGAAGAGCAGGGTATGCGACTTGCCGTAGTCGGGCGACCGAATGTAGGAAAGTCGACTTTGATCAACCGGATACTCGGTGAAGAACGCGTAGTCGCGTTTGATTTGCCCGGTACGACTCGTGACAGTATTGAAGTACCATTTGAAAAAAATGATCACCGCTACACTTTGATTGATACCGCAGGTGTCAGGCGCCGTGGAAAAATTTCTGAAACTGTCGAAAAGTTCAGTGTCATTAAAACCCTGCAGGCAATTGATGAATGCAATGTTTGCGTGCTTCTTCTTGATGCCACAGAACGAATTACGGATCAGGATTTAAACCTTCTGGGTTATGTTATTGATAAAGGCCGGGCGCTAATTGTTGCGGTTAACAAATGGGACGGTTTGGAAGTTGAACAGCGCGAGCAAATTAAAACTGACATATCGCGACGGTTAGATTTTTTGAGTTTCACTAACATTGAATTTATCTCAGCGCTACATGGTACTGGTGTCGGCAATCTTTTTAAGCTGGCTAATCGCGCCTATGAATCTGCGATGATAGATATGGCAACTCCCCAGCTTACTCGCATGCTCGAGTATGCAGTAGAGCAACATCAGCCGCCGCTAGTTCGCGGTCGACGCATTAAAATGCGCTATGCGCACCAGGGTGGGTCTAACCCACCGGTTATTGTCGTCCACGGTAACCAGATAGATCGTGTTCCAGCAGACTATAAACGCTATTTGAGTAACTTTTTTCAGCGTGAGCTTAAGCTTTTTGGTACACCGGTGCGTATTGATTTTAAGGGCTCAGATAATCCTTATAGTCATATTAAGAATAAGCTGACACCTGGTCAGCAGCGTAAGCGTAAGCGGGCTATTCGGAAGTTTAAGCGCTGACGCTTGGTTTTTCTTTTTAGTTTTTCGCTCTTGCTTGTAGCTCTTGCTTTACGAGTAGGCCTGTTTTTATCGTTATGTCCTGGCATCCATGCCTTTTTTCGAAGCCAGTCCCTGGCTCTACGAGTCACTTTTTGAAGGGCGCAAAAACTAACGAAAAACGCCTTTCGCAACTAAATCTGCCCTGCGGGTCGCTACGCCCATCGTTTATAAAAATTGGCAAAAATCATTTCATCAACAGGCACGCGCAGATGCGCACGTCCTGTGCGCTGCGCTCTGCGCGCCGTCCCTGGCGCTACGGCCTGTTGCTGAAATGATTTTTGAAACTGATTAAATGCTCTAACTTCAAAGGCTAAAGGCTAAAGGCTAAAGGCTAAAGGCTAAAGGCTAAAGGCTAAAGGCTAAAGGC
>CAZYRP010000204.1:6171-9331 GCA_964649465.1 uncultured Granulosicoccaceae bacterium
TAAAAGCTAAAAGCTAAAAGCTAAAAGCAGCAATAACCCGGTGACTTGTTATTTATAGAGCGAGAAGGTGTTGTGTCACTCATTGGAGCGCAGCGACAATTAAGTCGCTCCGAGCGTTTTATTTGTTTTTTTAAATTAGCCGGAGGCGGGTCTTAGCGCCAGGGACGGCGCGTGAGCGCTTTGTACAGGGACGTATGTTTAGCGCGACCCGTTGGAGGCTGATTTCAAAAAATGCCGCAGGCACCCGCAGGGCAAGTAAGTGCGCGAAAAAGACTTTTGGTTCCTTTTCGTCTTTTGAAAAGGGACTCGTAGAGCCAGGGACTGGCTACGAAAAAAGGCCTGGATGCCAAGGCATAACGATAAAAAATGCCAGCATGGCAAAGGAGCACCGCGAGCCAGAAAAATGAAAGACAAACCAAAACCCAAAAAACTAAAGAACACAGCCCAACTGCCGATATAGTGCCAGCTACCAGCAGCCCGGCCAGGGGTGTTTGCAGCATTACTCGAATAAAAACTGCAAAAAATCGTGTGGTGTGAAATTGAAAAATCAAAAATCTTTGCAACCGCCTGCAGAGTGTTATGAGTCGTCGGCAGTTATGGAATCCTCTATTGAGGAAGCTATGCAGCAGTGGCTGGATAGAGCGCAGAACAGCAGTGATATACGTGACCGTATTGCAGTCACCGGCGGAATTAGCCGTGGTGTTTTCGGGGCTTTGCACCTGGGCAGGGTGGAGTCTTCAGAGGTTGAAGCTGATAATGACAGTCAATATAACGAGATCAGGCGCGTAGCCTGACGCTTGAACTCCTTCGCTACAACTTTCGCAAATGCACTCTGTCAATTGCGTGATCTGCACTTTTACGCAAGATCAAATCTGCGCGTAGCCGGGTGGGGAAAATGTTTTCCCTTAAATTTACCAGGTTGATGGAATCCCAGATGTCTGAAGCTGTTTGAATTGCTTCCGCCTCGTTAAGGTCTGCGAAGTGCGAGAAATATGCTCCCGGCTTTTTAAACACGCTGTTTCTAAATGTCAGAAAGCGGCTGATATACCATTGCTTGACTATGTCTTCCTCGACGTCGACATAGATTGAAAAATCAAAAAAATCAGAGACTACAAGTTTTGGTTCACCTTTTACGGTGGGGCTTGACTGCAGCACGTTAAGTCCTTCTACAATCAACACATCGGGTTGGTCAACCACCACATGTTCATTGGGCACAATGTCGTAATGCAGATGTGAATAAACAGGTGCTTTAACATTGCGCTTACCGCTTTTGATATCAGACAGGAATTTGATCAGTGCATGGCGATCGTAGCTTTCAGGGAAACCTTTGCGCTTCATCAGGTCACGGCTTTCAAGTTCTTTTGTAGAGAATAAAAAACCGTCTGTATTTACTAACTCCACTCGCGGGTGTCCGGGCCATCTTTTTAGCAGGGTTTGCAAAATTCGGGATGTTGTACTCTTGCCCACGGCCACACTGCCAGCGACACCAATTATAAATGGTACCTTAGGTGTTGAGTCCTGCATGAACTGAGCAGTTTTTTTGTTAAGTGTTTGCACTGACTCAACGTAGTAGCTCAGCAGCCGTGACAAAGGCAGGTAGATATTTTCGACTTCATCGATCGATGCACGCTCGTTGATACCTCGCAGCGCTTTTAGTTCTGATTCTGTCAGCCGCAGCGTGGTGTTGTCATTGAGCTTGGCCCACTGCTTAACGCTGAACTCACGGTGGGTGGAAAACGGTTGAGATGATAGTGACAAAGGTGACTGTCCAAGCGGGTCGGCCGTACAGGTCGGTCAGAGCGCACGGTAGCAGAATTTACGCTGACCCGGCAATTATCTGCATCCACAAATATGAAATTACTTCATGCGCTGCGCTTTTTGGCTGGTCAAAAAAAAGCGAGGCCGGCGCCTCGCTTTTTGCACATACAGCAAATAGCTTCTGTTACATGAATGCTTTTAGCTTTTCGAGAAGCGGGCCGGTCACAGGACCCAATACGTCAGCAACTCCGGGGATCTCGTTGGCCTTATCAAGTAATGGCGTGAGTTTGCCCATGTTGTCGCCGACCAGGCCGCTCATTGGGCCACGTGCAGCTTCTGGAACTTTGTCCCATATGCCTGAGAGGCCGTCGACTTTGCCAGTTACTTCTTCCAGCGCAGGAATGGCTGCAGTCGCGCCATCGACATCTGTAATGCCACTGATTGCATCGGTAGCGCCGCCGAATATGCCGCCAATTTCATCACCGACATTCACACCTTCGATGTCAACTGTTGGCAGTTCTACCGAAGGAGCATTGGCGCTTGGTACATCGACATCTCCGCCTGTACACATTTTGAAAGCAAAAAGAGCGATGGCCGCAATGATCGCTATTGGTAGAAATTTCTTCAGCATACCGCCACCGCCGGATGCTGCACGGCCTGCTGCATCTGCTGTGTTGCCAGCCGCATTGCCAACGGCACCGGCTGCATTTCGACCGGCATCTCCAACAGCGTCAGCGGCGTTGCCCGCAGCATTACCGACGGCACCTGCAGCGCCGCTAACAGCACCACCGACCGCACCCGCTGCATTGCCAGCCACATTACCGACAGAATCTGCAGCACCACTTACCGCACCACCGACATTGCTGCCAAAGCTGGATATTTGATCCATAAAGCCGGAAGACTGAAGCTGATTTTGAAAACCGCTGGGCATTGCTGCCTGGACGTTGTCTTTCTGGCCATTTAAAAGGCTCAGCAATCCGCCGGCGTTTTGTGAGAAACCACCACCACCGAAAATCTTGCGCTTTACCATGCCAAGAACGATAGGCATAAGCAGACCCATCAAACCCGATGAAGATTTACCACCGATACCGGTAAGTCCGGCTACGGCACTTGCCAGGCCGCCCGCGGCACCGTTACCGAGAATTGAGCTGAGCATACTCGAGCCCTGATTCATGACATTGCTGCTGTCGCCACCGGTGAGCAGTCCACCGATGTTGTCCAGCATGCTGTCGTCCTGCTTGTTTACTGCATCAAAGAGAGATGCACCGCCATCGGCGTTTGCCTGTGAGGTGAGTCCGCTCAGGAGCCCGGGTATTGCGGCGCCGAGGGCGGCTTCTGTCTTGTTGTTGTCTTCGCCGAGCAGAGCGCCGAGTTGACCAAGTGCTGGTCCTCCGAGCTGACC
>CAZYRP010000205.1:0-9136 GCA_964649465.1 uncultured Granulosicoccaceae bacterium
TCGACTGGGATCTTGATGACAGTGGGCTTCTGATGATTGTGACCAGGGGGGTTCAGAGATTCCGCACTATCAGCACTTCTGTAAGTGAAGATGGTTATCTCTGCGGTGAAGTGGAGCTTCTTTCTACAGAACAGGAAACAACGCTACCGGCCGAGTATTCCGGGCTTTCTCAGCTGCTGCAACGCGCTCTTAAAAACGTTGGTCCTCTAATGGAATATAAAGAGACTGACTTTGAAGATGCAGTGTGGGTGAGTTATCGGCTTGTCGAGTTGTTGCCAATGTCTGCTAAGGAAAGACACGACTTCGTCGCTATTGGTGATCCTCTCGAGCGCCTTGCTGGCTTGCACGAATTTATTGATAAGCAAGTGTAGCGTTGAATTAGTCGCTTTGCCTTAACTACACTATTTCCCTTAACCCTCCAATGCAGTTGTACCGTTCAAGAGAGAGGTGCCGTTCAAGGAGCCGGGTTGCAGTTAACCTGTAGGTTGAGTGTGTACAACCTGGAGCCCCGATTTTTTTCAATCTGACGTGCTTGTGGTAATGATTCGGTGGTGTCTTCAATAAACCCCTGCTCAATAAACCAGTCACCGGTGCGAGTGCTGAGTCCGAACATTTTATTGCAGTGCTTTTGTTTGGCAACTTTGATGAGATGGTTGAGCATGTCCGATGCTTTGCCGCTGGCTCTGAAATCGGGGTGCACTGCGAGACAGCCAAGCTCGGCAGTATCTCCGTAGATTTGCAGGCTTGCGCTGCAAATGACACTACCCTCTCGTTCGATGATATAAAAGTTATCGATCTCCCGCTCAAGATCCTGTTCGGTTCTGCGAGTTAGCGTGCCGTCTGCCATTAACGGTTTAATTAGCGCCATTATGCCATTGACATTGTTGGTGTCTGCCGGGCGAATGTTATCGTAGTCTCCGCGATCTATGAGCAGGCCACTGCCATCGCGGGTAAACAGTTCCCGTAGCAATGCATCACTTTTGTTGGCATCCACAATGTGGCATCGATCAACGCCATGTTGGCATGCGTTTTTTGATCTCTCAATGACACTGCTTAACGATTCTGAATTCGCGGTAACCAGGCCTGCAGGATCTCGTTGGTCTGTGGCGGAGAGTTCATGCAGATTTTTACTGATGGAATCTGCATCGTTGTGCAGGTAGATGAGTTTGTCAGCACCAAGTGCGATGGCAGCCTGCATGGCAACATCTTCTGAAAGTAGATTGAGCATTTCGCCAGTCGGTGAGTAACCGACGGGTGTTAGCAAAACAACCATTTCTGAATCGAGTAGAGCGCAGATTTTCTGTACTCTCAGTTTTCTGATCTCACCGGTGTGCTGATAGTCGACCCCGTCTCTGATGCCATAGGGCTTTGCAACAATAAAGTTGCCCGAAGCAAGTGTGATCTGAGCTCCCGACATAGGTGAATCGGGTAGTCCGGTTGAGAATGATGATTCCAGCTTGCAGCGTATGTCGCCCGTGACAGCTGTTATCACCGGTAGCGATTCCGAGCTGGTAATGCGCACGCTTTGCAAGGTGGTGGAGTCAGTTTCATATTGCGGTTTTATGCTAAGTCGAGCCAGTTCTGTGTCGATCTGAGTGCGCATGCCGTGTGCCAGCACCAGTTTGATGCCCAGGTGGCTCAACAATGTCAGATCGTGGATCAGTGAGGTAAACTCTGCAGAGTCGAGCATTTCACCGCTAAACCAGACAACAAAAGTTTTGCCGCGGTGGGTATTAATGTAGGGAGACGTCTGTCGCAGCCAGTCAATGGGCCAGCCCGAGGCGAACTTTTGATCAGTTTGGTCGGTCATAAATTAGGCGATGAACTCTTACAGGTACTCACACTGGCTGCCTTGCTGGATCCGTATTCCTAATCGACAGCTCAATTGACGGTGCTTTTTTACATCGAATACGGTAATGCGCACTATACTTCGGATCAGAGTTAGAAAAATCCGAGTCCGTCGGGTAAATCCTCCGATATCACTGTTTGCAGTCTGCTGACTGTTCAGCCAAACCAACTGGTATATTACTTTGCGAATCGTATCAAAATTACTTCTTGTGCTGGTGCTTTTAGTTGTTTCCAGGATGGCACCCGCGCAAGATGGAAATGCGTTGTGGGCCAATGTCGTCGCCAGGACTGCCCCGCAGGTCGTGTCGCTGCAAATTTCTTACGTGAGAGACTTTGTTGAAGCCAATCAGGGAGTCAGCTCTGCGACCGGGTTTATCGTTGATGCCGAGAAGGGAATAATACTCACTAATCGCCACGTGGTTGGCAGCGGTCCGGTCAATATGACTGCGACTTTCCAGAATCTTGAGCGTGTTGATGTGGTGCCGCTGTATCGCGATCCTGTGCATGACTTTGGTTTCTTGCGCTACAACCCTGCAGATTTAAAACGCAATGCACCTATCTCTCTTACGTTGAACCCGAAAGGTGCAAAGGTCGGGACCGACATCAGGGTAATTGGTAGTGACGGTGGCGAGCAATTGTCTATTCTGGCGGGAACTATTGCGCGTGTTGACCGCCGTGCTCCTAATTATGGTCGTTATGGTCACAACGACTTTAATACCTTTTATCTGCAGGCTGCGTCATCAACCTCTGGCGGTTCTTCGGGCTCACCGGTGTTAAATCAAAAGGGAGAAGTTATTGCGCTAAATGCAGCTGCTAATAGCAGCACAGCAAGTAGCTTCTTTTTACCACTCGATCGAATTGCTTACGCCCTTGAGATGCTGCAGGCAGAGAAGCCGGTAGCACGAGGTACGGTACAGACGGTGTTTGAGCAGCGGCCTTACCGTTTGTTGCGACGTTTGGGGCTGGATGATCAGACAGCAGGTGACATGCAAAACCGCTTTCCGGACAGCAACGGCATGTTGCTGGTCAGGCAGGTGCTGCCTGGTGGTGTGGCAGCTGCGGTGCTTGAAGAGGGTGATATTTTACTGAGCGTAAACGCAGAACCGTTAAGTGATTTTGTAAAGCTTGCTGAGTTGCTGGATTCATCGGTAGGCAGTGAGCTGACCTTTGATGTTTTGCGTCGCGGTGTGGCAATGGGTTTTACGCTTACGGTGCAGGATCTTGAAGCGTTGCAGCCAGCGCAATTGTTGGAGCTTGGGGATTCGGTTCTTCATAATGTTTCTGTGCAACGTGCGCGAGCAATGAATCTCCCGCAATCGGGTGTTGTTGTTGCAAAGTCCGGTTATGAATTTTCACGTGGCGGGGTGCCACGCGGTGCATTGATAACAAGTTTAAACGGCAAGTCGATAGCAAGCGTTAAAGACATACTCGCCCAGGTCGACGCTTCTGGGGAAAATCAGGACTGGCGCTTACGCTATGTAATGCCGGGTAGTGAATATACGTCATCTATTGGCGTTGTTGAGGTCAACTCAAAGTGGTTTGCGGCGCGTTCATGTGATCAGCGTGACAACGTACGCTTTTGGGATTGTGAAGAAATTAATATGTCGGCTACCGCGGCAGCACCGAATGCTTTGCAAAATGTTGTGCTGCCAGCTTATCGGGACGAGCAGATTCAATCAGTGGCACCGTCGCTGGTGCGATTGTCTTTTGATATTCCGTATACAGTTGATAATGTCTATGCCAAGAGCTTCAGCGGTGTCGGGTTGATTGTTGATGCTGAGAAAGGACTGGTAGTTACTGACAGAAATACGGTTCCGGTTGAGATTGGCGATCTTGAGATGACGTTCTTCTCAACATACAAAATACCGGGCAAAGTTGTGTTTTTGCATCCGTTGCACAATATCGCATTGCTGCAGTACGATCCCGCCCTGTTGGGAGATGTTGAAATTCAGTCACTGCCCCTGGCGCAGGAATTTCCATCTGTTAACTCCTCGCTCGAGATGATTGGCTATCGAAGCGACGGCACTATCCGCAAGCAGAAAGCTGCCAACATTAACGAGGTGACTTTATACTTCAACACGCCGCGATTGTCGCGTTTTCAACAGATCCCGGTCGACGTTCTGAATGTAACTCTGGGTGGTCCGACACTTGGTGGTGTTCTGCTTGATGATGCAGGCACTATACAGGCAGTATGGCAGAGCTTTGCGTATCAGGATGGTGATGATATTAGCCAGGGTGAATGGGCGCTGCCTGCAGCGCTGGTTCATGATACGTTGCAACAGTATTTGTCCAACGAGCCTTACTATATTGCCCCTGCCAAGTTTGAATACAATTCACTCGACATCGCTCGTGAGCGTGGGTTACCAGATGAGTGGATTGCGAAGATTACTGCGGCTGGTGCAGTTCATCGACGTGTGATGACAGTCACCCAGTCGGTTAGCGCAGTTGCAGCCAACGGGGAAGCTATGACCGGTGATCTGGTTGTAGGGGATGTTCTGCTTGAAGTCGATGGTGTTATACCGGGAGATTTTCGTGACCTTGAAGCACGCTTTCAGGCGGAAAAAGTCATGGTCTCGGTACTGCGCGATGGTGAAGTTAAAAGTATGGAAACTTCGACCCTGAAGTATGAAGGCGGTGGTACTAAAAGAGCAATAATATGGGCCGGGTCCCTGATTCAGGAGCCACACTTTGAAATTGCTTATCAACGAGGTAACTACACCAATGGTGTGTTTATCAGCAGCACGCTGGCAGGATCTCCTTCTATACAAGATGCCTTGTATCGTAACCGTTTTATTACCGAAGTTGACGGTGTGGCTGTGACTTCCATTGACGATTTTGTACGTGAAATATCGAGCAAGGAACCGGCTAACCCGGTAAGTCTTACCGTGATTGCTATGAATGGCTATCGGTCTGTAGTCAGTGTACAGCCGGAATATAATTTTTGGCCAACCGTTGAAGTTTCTTTAGATGGCGAACAATGGCAGCGTAAAACATTGAGTCCTGATCAGGTTGCCGCCGCAGACTAATGCGTGGTAATTCAGACGTAGTAGTTGTTGGTGGTGGTATGGTCGGTGCGATGACTGCACTGGCTTTTGCACAATGTGATCTGACAGTGACTGTGGTTGAAAAAAAAGC
This sequence comes from uncultured Granulosicoccaceae bacterium, assembly GCA_964649465.1. Classification (GTDB taxonomy): domain Bacteria; phylum Pseudomonadota; class Gammaproteobacteria; order Granulosicoccales; family Granulosicoccaceae. Next base: position 4,984 of record CAZYRP010000205.1, read on the forward strand.
ACCCGCAGAATTCGATACGCTTCAACACGATATAAGAGTCTCGGCAATTAGCCATGCAACGCTTGAGATGTTCAAAGCAGTGGGTGCGTGGCAGACGATGCAAAGCACTCGGGTGTGTCCATACAGGCGTATGTTGGTGTGGGACAGTGCAAGTAGTGCCAGAACGCGCTTCAATAGCTCGGATATCGGATACCATCAACTTGGGTACATCGTTGAGAATAGCCTGATCCAAACTGCGCTGTGGCAGCAATTGCAGCAGCTATCTAATGTTGATATTCAATGCCCGGCTATGATCACATCGCTTGATCTGCAGGAAGACGAAGCAATTCTTAATCTCGACAGTGGTGAAACGCTTAGGTGTGGTTTGGTTGTTGCGGCCGACGGCTCGCAGTCTGCTGTGCGATCGCTGGCAGGTATTGAAGTTGATGGCGAGAGCTACCTGCAACATGCGCTTGTCGCGACAGTTACAACAGAAATTGAACAGCAGGACATCACCTGGCAGCGTTTTACCGACACCGGACCTCAGGCATTCCTGCCGTTGACGGGTAATCGCGCATCGATGGTTTGGTATCACAGAGCAGAGCGAGTTGCAGAATTAAAAGCGTTGCCTGAGGCTGCTTTTATTCATCAGATGGAATCCGAATTCCCGGAGCAACTGGGAAAGTTGTTATCAGTTGAACAAATGGGTAGTTTCCCGCTGCAGTGGAGTCATGCGCGGCAATATGTGTTGCCAAGATTTGCGTTGGTGGGTGATGCGGCGCACGCTGTCCACCCATTAGCGGGGCAAGGGGTTAATCTTGGTATGCTTGACGCATCTGCGCTCGTGCAGTGTGTGGTGGAAGGTTTGGGTAAAGGGAAAGGGGTCGGTGATATTCGAGCACTGCGCCGCTATGAACGATGGCGCAAACCGTCGAATGAGCGGATGATCAGAATGCTCGACGGCATCCAGCAGGTGTTTCAAACTCAAGAGCGCTCTGCGATGCAGGCCGGATTACTGAAGGCCGCAAGAACAGCAGCGTTGCGGGTGGCTGATAGTGCAGGGCCTGTTAACAAAGCATGTATGCGAGCGGCAATGGGACTAAGTGGTGAGATACCTGAGCTTGCACGTGGTCGCCTGCCAGCAGTACAAGCCCGGTTGTAAGTACAAGTTCAGTCTGGCAGTGTTTTTAATCTTTGCAGGCAGATCACGTAGTGGGTTCACCAGCGAGTTCGCAAATCTCGCCTGTCTTAGCGGTGCCTTTAGATGTGGGCTGATTGGGTGTGTACAATTGCCTCTCGTGACCATGGCTGCTGGTTCTGGTCTGGTATTGCAGGTTATCGCCTTGCTCGTTTTAGTAGCAAAACCTCCATCGTTTTCACTCCGTTGTTTGCATTAGGATAGCTCATGTCGTTAAAAGGCAGCAAAACAGAAGCTAATTTGAAAGAAGCTCTCAGAGCTGAATCTGAAACAAACCGAAGATACCTCTACTTCGCTTCCAAAGCGGATATTGAGGGTCACAACGATATTGCACACCTTTTTCGCACCACCGCCGAGAGTGAGACCGGCCATGCGCACGGATTGCTTGAGTATCTGGAGGAGTGTGGTGATCCGGCAACAGGTATGCCGTTTGGAGGTACAGAAGCAAACCTGAGATCAGCGATAGCGAGTGAGACCTACGAGTATGAGGAAAAGTATCCTGCCATGGCGAAGGATGCGCGGGACGAAGGGCATGCAGAAATTGCTGACTGGTTTGAAATACTGGCGAAGGCGGAACAGACCCATGCGGCACGCATGCAGAAAATGCTGGATGAACTTACCGGGAAATGATGTTTTGGTATTTTGATTTACCGGTCATATTGGCAGCAAGTCCGGAAGGGAGAGCTTAGCGTACAGCGCTGCTATTAAAGCACCTTAATAATCAGATCAATGCCTGCGACGTTCTCATTGCTGTTGATCCCGTCGACGTTGGAAACGTCGATGCTCAGGGGTGTTATATCGCGTATTTCACCTGTATTCACATTAAGTATGTGGTGGTGCCGGTGGGTATTGGTATCGAAAATGATACGCTGCGGATCAAGTGCGACCTCTTTAAGGATGCCTTCCTTAACGAATAATTTCAGGGTGTTATAGACGGTAGCCTTCGATACAGTGGCGGTGGTGGCATCGTTATTTACGCGCTCGAGGATTACATCTGCGGATAGATGTTGCTCCTTCTTGAACATTTGAGTGGCAATGGCGATGCGTTGCCGCGTCGGTTTGATTCCATGCTCAGATAAGAACCCACTGATACTTTTGTGATCAGCGGCAATTTTTGCCGGCGCTAGCTGGGAGGTAGTATCTGAGTTGTGCATGAGTGACGAGTTCGGCCCGTGTAACTGTCTGTAATTATTCGGTAATTAAATTGTTCTGTCTACAAGTTACCAGCAGGTTGGCGTTTTTTCGAAAGGATTAAGCCCCGGGAATTGTGCAGCCCGGTTGTTTGGTCCTGTTGTGAAGTATTGATCCACAGGTTTAGCGCTTTATTCGGGTAGAATGCAGCTCTCCCGTTTTAAGAAGTATCTTTCGGGCGATGTTTAAAGAAATAGCGTTTTTTCGGCGACTGACCGCACTCGTGTGTCCCCGACATAAATAACAGTGGAACGCACGGTTTCGTATGTTTGGTTGTGGTCTCGCTTGAACGGTACCCTGCAAGCTGTCGATTCTCGTGAAAGCAATCAGCCTAGTAAGTGCAACCCCGAATAGAATATAAGTCGAAGAGTAAAATGTCAGAAAACGGAAAAGTTGGATTTGTAAGTTTGGGTTGTCCGAAGGCATTGGTCGATTCCGAGCGGATACTCACTCAACTGCGAACTGAGGGATACGAGATTGAACCGGACTACCAGACGTCTGACCTGGTTATAGTTAACACTTGTGGGTTTATCGACAGTGCTGTGGAAGAATCGTTTGAGGCAATCGGTGAGGCGCTGCATGAGAACGGACGGGTTATTGTAACTGGCTGCCTGGGAGCAAAGGCTGGTGAGATAGAGTCGCGCTATCCAAAGGTACTTTCGGTCACCGGTCCTCAGGCATATGAAGACGTTATGGATGCGGTACATGAGCATCTTCCTCAGAATAAAAAGCACGATCCCTTGATTGACCTTGTACCGCCGCAGGGAATTAAGCTCACTCCCCGACACTACGCTTACCTGAAAATATCTGAAGGGTGCAATCACAAATGCAGCTTTTGTATTATTCCGTCGATGAGAGGCAGGCTCGTCAGTCGATCTGCGGCGGATGTGCTGAACGAAGCAGAAAGACTGGTAGCGTCAGGTGTGAAGGAAATTCTTGTTATTTCGCAGGATACCAGCGCCTATGGTGTTGATGCGAAATATTCAACTTCATTTTGGAATGGTCAGCCGGTTAAAGCTCAACTAAAATCTCTGTGCGAATCGCTAGCGCAGTTTGGTGTCTGGGTAAGACTGCACTATGTGTATCCCTACCCGCATGTGGATGACATTATTCCGCTGATGGCAGAAAATAAAATTCTTCCCTATCTGGATATTCCCTTTCAGCATGCAAACCCTCGTGTGTTAAAGGCAATGAAGCGACCGGCTGCCTCTGAGCGGAACCTTGACCGCATAAAGGCGTGGCGTGCAATTTGTCCGGATATAACATTGCGAAGTACTTTTATTGTCGGTTTTCCGGGTGAGACCGAAGCCGAGTTTGAAGAATTGCTGGACTTTATAAAAGAAGCGCAATTAGACCGTGTTGGTTGTTTTCAATACTCACCTGTTGAAGGTGCGACTGCCAACCAGCTGTCGGAACCGGTATCAGCGGAACTTGCCGAGGAGCGCTGGCATCGCTTTATGGAGACACAGGCACAGATCAGTGCAGACCGATTAGCTCAGAAAGTCGGTCGTACAATGCAGGTTTTGATTGACGGCTTTGATGACGCCGGTAACGCAATTGCTCGAAGCGCTGCCGATGCGCCCGAGATAGATGGATCGGTCATTATAGAGGGTGCGGCAAGTGTGTTTGCAGTTGGAGAATTTGCCGAGGTAACAGTGACTGAGTCCGGCGACTATGATTTGTGGGCAAAGCCTGTTGGGGAAGCCATAACTTAGCTCAAGGTAATTGCCACGCCGGTAGGTTAACGGCTAACCATCAATAGCAATGTCTCTTCGTGCTGCCGAC
>CAZYRP010000206.1:0-9068 GCA_964649465.1 uncultured Granulosicoccaceae bacterium
TCGCTGTACCGGCGCCATTAATGGTATGCCGGTGCCTACCTTCGTTTTTAATGTGTAACTCTGGTACAGAGGCGTACTTATCACACCCAGGATACTGATAATGGCAAGTACCGCCATGAGCTCTAACAGAGTTAATCCTGCTTGCGCACGCGGGCTATTTTGTGTGTGGGAGTTGTTCATTTTAGCGACGCGCTTCTTGAAAGTCAGTGGTGTTAAAAAAAGCGAGTTCATCAACAAGTTGTTGCGACAGTTCCGTGTAGTGTTCCGGATGTGCCTGTAGTTGTGCTGCCAGGTATTGCGCATTGTTAATTCTGGTACGCACAGAATTTACAGTGGAATTGAATTGCTCTGCTGTTTCCGGGAACTGGTCAGTTCGGCGCAGCTTTAATGTAGTCGTCAGGTCCCCGAATTCGACGTTGTTAAGGGAACGCTCCATGCTGAAAATGGGGCCTGCTATACGATGGCTGGCTTCCAGGTTCAGTTTGTAGGATGCAATGAAACCGATAACTTCTAACGAGGCAATGGTGAAAGCGAGGTAGATCTTCAACTGGTGTAGATCTGAAAACGTGTCAATAGCCCAAAAAATTGCCATTACTATTACATTGACAATAATGAAGGTAATTAGCAGTGCCTGCAGCAACATAGAGTGCTGAAAGTGGCGCTTCACGTATTTTTGCTTGCGCTTAACATAGCCTTCGGTGTCAGACGTGATTTCTGAGAGGCTGGCGCTGGATATATTTTCTATCATAATCAACAATGTAACGGCGACTCACTGCCTGACTAGAGCGCACGAAGTGTGAATCACTCGTTACCCGATAAAGCCTGATAAAAGATTCCACGTTTTTTGTGGGTAAATGGTGGGTGGATCACACTTACTCTTTGGCTGTTTCACTATGTGGTGTGTGGAGTACTGCAGTAGTTTTAGTGCGGTTGTTTTAAATCAATCTTTCATCTCAGGTGCGTGTATGCCTGAAAAACCCTGTCGCCTAATGAATTATGCGGGTTGAAGCACGTCGCAATGCAGGGCGCTTTCACACGCGTCTTTTTTGCAGAACTGTGCCACGAATTCGTTTAAAGTGACGACCGTTCTTTTTGTTTCCAGCGATTAGCGTTACCGATGGCCAGACCTGTGTTCAATTCGCAGTTATTACACCCCCGATACTGGATTACCTGGTTTGGTATTGGTGTCTGGTTTTTGCTTTGTATGTTGCCCTATAGCGCGCAACTTTTTCTGGGTCGTAGTCTGGGGAAGGTTTTGGATCGCATAGCACCGCGTCGAAGAAAAATAGCCAACGCTAATATTGCTCTCTGCTTTCCGGAGTTAAACGACTCTCAGCGCCAGGAGTTAACAGATGAAGTGATGGAGTCTGTCGGTATTGCGTTTTTCGAAACGGGTATGGCCTGGTTTTGGCCGAAAAAGCGATTGCGAAGGTTAATGTCGATTGACGGTATCGAGCATCTGGAAGCTGCAGAGCGAGACGGGATCGGGGTGATTTTAATGGCCTTGCACTTTACTCATATCGATATAGGCGGCAAACTTTTGGGGTTGAAGTTTTCTATCGACGGCTCCTATCGCCCTCACAAGAACGCTGCCTTTGATTATGTGCAGCGTACCGGTCGGGAACGGCACACGATGGAGGGTCTTGCCATGCCACGCGAAGACGTGCGCGGTATGGTTAAAGGGCTGCGTAAAGGACGGGTAATCTGGTACGCACCGGATCAGGACTACGGACCTAAGCACAGTATTTTTGTGCCGTTTTTTGGTGTTCCTGCCGCCACACTTACGGCGATGTCGCAATTGTCACGCCTGGGTAAAGCAAGAGTAATCCCGTTTACGCAAACTCGTAAAGCTGATGGCAGTGGATATCAATTGACTGTCCATCCTCCGCGTGACAACTTTCCCAGTGGAGATGAGTATCAGGACTGTGTTGCAACTAATGAAATAATAGAGTCATTAATTCGTGAGCAACCCGGGCAGTATCTGTGGGTGCACCGTCGCTTTAAAACTCGCCCCGAAGGAGAAGCCGACCTTTATGAGCCGTTTGGCATTGAGCGTAAAAGGAAACGTAAATAGCGGCCATACAACCAGGATCTCAGCAATGGCGTTTGGATATTCGCAATAAGAAATTGCAAAAAATGATGCCAGTATCTGCAATTTTCACTGAGGCCAGCAATTCCTTTTTCACTTTGACATCGATATTTTTTAATATTTGGCTGTGTTGCAATGTTTTGATTCAGGCTATCTGATACCGTTTGGCGATTAATTTGGGATATCAGAAAATGGTTGGGGAGCTCTGATGAAAAAGTTGTGGAGATCAATAAGAATTCCGGTCTGCCTGATGTTAGCTGCCGGGTTGGTTGCCTGTGGTGGAAATAGTGGTGGAAGTGTTGTTTTGGCGGGTTCTGAAACTTCTTGTGATTCAGATGCGCCTGCTGAAACTGTTATTTCTGTACCTGCAACAGCGAGTGCGCTCGAAGGAGACTGGACCACTGGCTGTTTTCCGTTTGACAGAACTGCTAATACACAATCAGCTTTGTTGACACTTTCTATCAGTGGAACGTCTTCAGTTTATACGGCTTATTCGTACTCTGATTTCAATTGCAGCGTCCCTGCAATTTCTCCTGATACCGGAGCGGTTATCGTCAATGGAAACGAGGATTTTCTGGAGTTTCCTGAAGAATCAGTTTCTACTTCTCTGGGTGAAGCATCGTTTATAAACTTTACGACGGTATCGATTACTGTTGACAGCATGCCTGTACCGTCCGAGTTTGTTGAGCCAACCACACTGTACAGCATCTATCGAATCACAGATGATGGGCGCTTGTATTTTGGTAATGGCGCGAGCACCAGTCTGGAAGCGCGGCCGCTAACACTGGATGTGTTTTTTTACTACATAAGGTTATAGCGGTTTTATAGCGGGCCGCCTGGTATAGGTGTAACGCGGCGGCCTGATGTTCTGGTTTTGTATCATTCCCTACCGTACGCCTTACTTAAGTATTTTGTGTACTTCCTTTTGGTGGAGAGCTGGAAAATACTCTGTCTATCTCAGCTGATAACTGCTGCGCGCTAAAAGGTTTTTCCAGATGTCCTACAAAGCCTTCCCTTTCACCTTCATCGAACAGGGTTTCCACTGGATAGCCACTCATTGAGATTACTGGAATATTGCAGTTCGTCTCGGATAAACGCTGCATTGTTTCAATCCCTCCCATACCGCCGGCGATTTTAATATCGAGAATTACCAGATCGTGGGTGGCGCCTGTGTCGGGGCTGTGCTCGATAATTTCCAGTAGGACTTCACCGGTCGGGGCAGTCGTGCAATGATGACCCTTAGATTTCAGCAGTCTTGATAGCGCGTCCCGAACTGTTTTTTCGTCGTCGAGCAGAATTATGTGGCGTGATTGCGCGCGGTCTGTAGTTTTAGTGCCGTGCTCTACATCCCTGGAGTGGTACATACGGATCTCAATTAGCTAACTTAGACACGACACCGAAGACGGCGCTTTCGTTTGCCGGTACCGCAAGACTACTGTAATTTTCTGGTGATCGGCTTGTATAAGTAGTTACAATAGTCGTGAGAGACAATGAAAAGGACGTAGAAATGCAAACTGCTCACTCCGTTTTTATAAGGCTCGGACTAACCATTATTTGCCTTTTCGCAGTGAGTGCATTCGTCGGTTCATGGTTGTCTGCGCATTTTACCAACATTGCGATGTTTGAACAAAGCAAAATGCACCTGGAGGCAGCACTTAAGTCACGTGCGACAGTGGTAGAGGATCACTTTAGAGTGACGCAGGGGCAAGTTGTGAATCTTGCCTCTGATACTTCTATTGTGGAGGCAACTCTGGCATTTGCAGATGGATTAAATGAATTGGAGCGCGATATCGGTGATCGTGCAGCCTCCAGTGAACAAATCCAAAATGATCTTATTGAATATTACAAAACTGAATTCGCGAGCAGAATTGATCGGCCAATAGAAATTTCGAACTATCTGCCGCAATCAAATCTGGAGCAGCTTGCACAATGGATTTACATAGTAGAAAACCCCAACGCTGTTGATAAAAAGAATGAGGCTTACGTTCCAGAAGTCAGCACTTCGTACCATCGTGCCCATGATCAATTTCATAACCGGCTAAACAAATATCTGAAGTCATTTAATTTCTATGATGTTTTTTTGTTTGATCACAAGGCAAGACTGGTCTATTCCACCAGAAAAGAAACAGATTTTGCGACCGATTTTAACCATGGTCCTTATGCGAAGAGTAATCTTGGCAACACTATTCGCACAGCGTTAGCCAGTGGACGCAATACGGTAACAACCAGTGACCTTGAGACCTATGCGCCGAGCTATTTTGAACCGGCATCATTTTTTGCAGCGCCAGTTTTCAAAGAAGATGCGCTGATAGGCGCGGTAGCTTTCCAGACCAGTAACGAAAGAATAAATCAGGTCGTAGCAGATAATCATGGTTTACGCTCCTCTGGAGAGACTTATATCGTCGGGTCAGATTTGCTCATGCGTACAGACAGCAGGTTTAGTGAAACATCTACAATTCTGCTCCAGGAAGTTGACACAGCGGCTTCCAGAGCAGTGACTAATGGTGAGACAGGTTCTACCATTACACCAGACTATCGTGGTGTAAGTGTGTTGTCGCAGTATCGTCCGCTGAATATTGACGGGTTGAAGTGGGGCATGCTTGCAGAGATCGATGAAGCTGAGGTACGTGAACCCTCGGACTCGCTCACCAAAAAGCTGGTGCTGGTAATACTTTTAACATTGGCTGCAGTAACAGCTATTACCTACACATTGTTTAAGCTATGTGTCGTAAAGCCGCTGGCGAACATTTCTTTTACCGCCAGGCAAATAGTAAACGGCGATTACTCAGCGCGTACAGCGGTTACCGGAAAAGATGAATTTTCATTGCTGGCGCAAAGCCAGAATCAAATGGCCGATGCAGCACAATCCCACATTAACAATTTGGAAGCAGCACTGGCAGAAGTTAAAGAGCTTAAGGGTTTGTTACCTATTTGTGCCTTTTGCAAATCTATACGGGATGATGACGGTTATTTTCGTACCGTAGAAACCTACCTGGTTGGTAAGTCCAATGTAGAGTTCTCACACACTTTCTGCGAACAGTGTCTGCCGGTGCATTACCCTGAAATGGCACAGGAGCCAAAGGTGTTAGTTACAGACGGGGACAAAGGGCTGGCTTCTTAGGCTGCATCGGCATGGTTGCCTCCTGACAGGTTAGCAAAGCCGGGAGTTGGTAGTGATCAGGTTTGATCGCGGTATTCAGAATTCTGGTTGTAAATACTTGGGTGCAGATTTTCAGACGAACCAACACCGACATTACGTTTTTTTCGTGTGATAAAAAGTCCGGCGAGTCCGCGCCATGTACCAACGGAAGGTGCACTGGCATCCTGTGGAAAGCGAGCTTGCCATCCGTCAGGTAGTGGTAACCCACAGGACTCTGCTTTTTCGAGAATCCAGACCAGTGAGATGTTTGCCAAAGGACGTGCTTCCTTGTGCTTGCCCAATTGACCGCCAACATCTCCGTGTGTTCCTCGAAACCACATTTGCTCGACATGTCCTGGCCAATCCGTTTCGCTGTCCCACATCACTGGAGAGTAGGCAACGCGATTTTCATCGTGTGCCAGCGCCTGATACCCATGTTTTACTGATGCACCAAGTTCGTGGTTATGAAAGGCATTTCGTGCAATCGAAAATCGCCAGATCACAGGCGCGTTAAGCCCGAGCGACTTTACCGTATCCCAAACGCCGATCATTTCTATCTCGATTTTTTCGTGGCAGTAGGTTTTTGCAAATGCTTTTGCACCGCTGCTGGTTTGACTGCATTCATAGTGGCGATAAGCCGTTCTTATGTTCCGTTCGGTTGCCTGGTCAGCACGCAGCAGGCCGATCATATCGATGATGCCGGCAAGGGAGCGCACTGCGTATGCCCCACGAGAGAAACCCAGAAGAAATATTTTGTCACCGGGACGATAGCGTGACGCCAGATAACCATAGGCATTTCTGATCTGATGATTGATGCCGCGACCCGTTAGAACACCATAGGCTTTTAACAGATTAGGCCATTGCAGTCCCGGTTCGTAATGGACTGACACCGGGGAGCCGGTTTCCGATATCAACTTGGAAGCGATGCCTGCATTTGTCTCCAGGCCGGGGCAAAGTGTAGACATCGTGCCATCCATAATAACAACATGGATGGTTGCCGGAACCGCACGGCTGGCCGCATTGACGGTCTGATCGGCACTGTTTGTGTCAGACACGGTCGGCGTCGCTGATGTGCGGGAGGGAATCCGTTGTATTCATTTCGAACAATACGGTGGTGTAGGGTCTGCAATGATACTAGCTGTCATAGGCTGAGATTGAAACAGCTTTGCACCCGCCCGGGGGAAATCCCCGGCACGTGGCAAGCGCTTCGCATGTCAACTCTCTGCACTCGTCCGATGCAGTGTATGAAGTGTAATTTCCGGCGGGCAGTTGAAGCGCGCGGGAGCAATGGAGGTTCCAATACCTCGCGAGGTGTAACCGCTGGTGCTGGCGTTTTTCCAACTTCCGGAGTAGTAGCGCCGTTTGTTGCCGACCCCTTTATGTATCGGAAGGCCACCTGGCAGACATATTTGCCCACCATGCGTGTGTCCGCATAGATAGATATTCAGATCCGATTGACTGGCTTCATCTATACAGTCCGGTGAATGAGCCAGGAATATAGTAAGTTCTGGTTTTGTTGCAGGAAGGTTAGCAGCAGCAAGCGCCAGTGGCGGGTTGTCGCATTGATAGTGACTCGGATCATCGACACCAATGATTGAAACACTTTGTTTGTTGATAGTGAGGGTTTCCGATTCATTAAGTAACACCCGGATGCGCATGGATTCAAGCGCGGGTACCATTCGGATACTGTCGTGATTCCCGAGCACAGCAAAGCAATCGCCATCAATGGCTTGCCTGATCGTGGACATCATTTGCAGTGACGGTTGCACCGAACCAAAAGTACGTGCTCGAAAATCACCGGTAATGACAGTTAAATCCGGTTGCAGAGAGCTGATAGTACGTATGACTTTATCGACCAGTCCATCTATCGACTCGATGTGCAGATCGCTAAGATGCAGAATTTTAACACCGTTGAGTTTGTCTGGCAGGTCGGGTAGATGAATATCGTTGTTAGTTAGCTCTAACGCTAACGCGTTGCGCATACCTCGATTGGCGAGCAAACAGAGTTTAAGTGCCTGGTTGACTCGCCATCGGGTTGATCTGAGTTTTTTCCAAATGGTGGCGTGTTCATTCTGATGAACGTCTTCAATTGATTGCTCGATTTGCAATCTCTTTTCCACATACTCTTTACCGCTTCGCTCTGACAGGTATTGTCTTATCTCGTCCAGACCGGGTTCTGGCGGGAGTGACTGTTGGTAAGGATGTTCCTGCAAGTTGGCTACCCCGAGGTTGCTAATTATTATTAATCGAACTGTATTTCACCAACGAATGTGAAGGGCTGAGAGCAGTGGCTGATTTCGATGCAGAAGAAGGAGGGTTAACTTAAACCAGGACTTGGTTACACCATCAGCGATCTGATTAGATGACTTATATACGAAAGGTAGTTTGTTAGTAATTACCTGTTGCTTAAGCAACAGGTCCCTCTTTGGAGCTTACAGTGTGGTTCTTAAGGTATCTATATTTTTTAAGTTGAAATCACTGCTTCATTTTCGAGTGTTGTACCAGTCGCTACTCGTCCATGATTTAAGATCACGGTAAATGGAAGTCTTGAAATTAATTTATACATAACGAAATTATAAAAATTTTATAACAACTAAAGCAGGTGTTTCATAGAGTTTCCTTTACAAATAGTAGTCATATGACAATCGCTAAATTAAGCGTAAACGTTGTGACGAAAGTCAGTAAATGCTTCAACGCACGCCATATAATCAATGGCTCTGTCGGTAGGGTAAAGACGCATCGGCATTGATAGAACGTATTGAGTTGTTTGTACAACCGCTACAGGCACAAACTCGTTGTAATCCAGCTCTTGTGCAGTATCCCCTTCCCGGTAGAGCATTGATGTATTTCCAGTCAACTTTATTTACATGAGAATTACTATATGAAAGCTTCCTATAACATAGCAACGGGCAAGCGTCCGTTTCGCTTTGCGACTGCTCTTGCCAGTACTGCTGTTGTTCTGGCACTTACCGCTTGTGATGCTGAAACGCTTGACAGTATTCAGGGCGACCTTGCCAATGGTGAAGAAGTAAATATCAATCTATCTACCAATGATGATGGCGACCTTGTGATTGGCCTCGGAGGTGATGCTGATTCAGACACGGGCGTTGTACAGGATGACGGTGCTGCGTCTGAGGCCGGTTCATTTCAGGTTACTTTCACTAACATGACTCAGAACCAGTTAATGACACCACCGGTTGTAGCACTGCATGATCCTTCAGTTCACCTGTTTCAGGTAGGTGAAGAGGCGAGCGATGCGATACAGGTTATTGCGGAAATGGGAAACAACGCACCGTTGGTTGAGTTTGCAGGTGCTAACCCCGAAGTAGTTAGTGCAGCCGGTGTTGCGGGTTCTGCGCCATTTGGTGCTGGTGATTCGGTAACACTGAATCTGACCACCTCAGAGTCAGGCCAAGTGTTCAGTGCCGTGAACATGATTATCTGTACTAATGACGGAATTTCCGGTGTTGATTCACACGCGCTGCCAGCAGGCAACGATCCGGTGGTTATTTTGGCACGACCTTACGATGCCGGTACTCGCGTAAACCAGGACAATTCCTATTCCTTCTTTCCACCTCCATGCAGAACCAATACTGAAGGTGTATTGATAGACGTTGCTGAAGCTCCGCTCGAAGAACCGCGTGCGGCAATCGGCCCTCATGAAGGACAGTTCAGAATCAGCAACACACCTGCTGGTAGAAACTGGGATTTTGAAACTACAGATGATGTTTTGAGAATTGAGATTGTACGTAACTAAACCTGTTAGTTGATTTGGGCCTGGTCGAGGTTTTGACCAGGCTTTTTTTGTTCTTTGTTCTTTGTTCTTTGTTCTTTGTTCTT
>CAZYRP010000207.1:0-8932 GCA_964649465.1 uncultured Granulosicoccaceae bacterium
CCAAAGGCTTTGATCCATTCTTCACTGTCTTTGGTTACAGTGATTTCATTGATAAGCTGGTTTAGCATATCTCGATTATCAGACCGTGATTCTGCGTTTTTAAATTCAGGATGGTCCTTCCATTCTTCCTTGTTCACAGAATTACAGAATCGCTGCCAGGTGGCTTCACCCGCAACCGCAATGTTGATATAACCATCCTTGGTTTGAAACACTCCGGTTGGAATGCTGGTAGGGTGATTGTTGCCCGCCTGCCCCGCGACCTGTTCACTAACCGTGTATCGCGCCGCTTGAAAATCAAGCATCGCAATCATAGCCTGTAACAATGATGTGTGGAGCCACTGACCTTTGCCAGAGCGTTCCCGTTCGTAGAGTGCAAGCAGAATGCCCTGGGCGCAAAAGTGACCTGCGCACAGATCAGCTATAGGAATACCTACACGCATGGGGCCCTCGCCTGGCGCACCGGTAATAGACATGAGTCCGCCCATACCCTGCGCCACCTGATCAAAGCCGGGACGTTTTGCATAAGGGCCGGTTTGGCCGAATCCCGAGATACTAGCGTAGATCAGACGCTCATTGGTTTTCGACAAAGTAGCGTAATCAATACCCAGTCGCTGCTTTACATCTGGGCGAAAGTTTTCAACCACCACATCTGCGGTATCTGCCAGCTTGCGGAATAAAGCCATGCCTTCGTCAGCTTTAAGGTTCAGCGTGATGCTGCGTTTATTGCGCTGCAGGTTCTGGAAATCTGCCGTATGTCGGGCAGCACCCAAAGCACCGTCAGGTTCGAGCGATTCCGGTTGCTCTATCCTGATGACATCAGCACCCCAGTCTGCCAGTTGTCGAACAGCGGTTGGGCCAGATCGAACACGTGTTAAGTCCAGAACACGTAAGTTTTCGAGTACAGAAGAAGCCGGGTCATAGGGCATGGAGTTTATCCTGATCAAGTCTTACATCGATTTTCTACATCATATCCGAGTTCAGCAGCAAGATGCGAAACGCTGACCTCAGAATTACACTGTGTGAAGAACAACAACATCTACTTGCGAGAACAGATTTACAACTGCTCAGAAATGCTGATTACTCCAGCCCGTCCGGCACATCAACACCTGCGGGCGTTCTTAATAGAGCCACTACGATCACTGCCACTATAACTGCCATTATGGACAGCGCTCGGATTACCCAGACGGGATCATCAAATGTATCGATGGCAAAACCCACAGGTAATGGCGCTAATGACGCACCAACGACTCCAAACATCTGCCCTACCCCCTGAATCGAACCCAGATGCGCGCGACCGAAATAACGTGGCCATAAATAGCCAAACATTGTCATCATAAAGGCATTGCTCACACCAAAAGTAATAGCGTAGGCGACTGCACCCGGGAAATGCGAAATAATGGTAATGCTAAATAGTGCTAATGCATTGATAAACATTCCTGCTGCAATAACATAGCGGGTACGCAACGCATCAAACAGACGGCCGATCAACGGCATGGTTACGATCATCGCAATAGCTGACACAGGAAAAAGGCGCGCAGCTACGTGACTGTCGAAGCCACGCTCGGTGAGAATTGATACCTGAAAAAAGTGCAACACAGTAACCAAGCCTGCCAGTGTAAACCAGACACCACACAGCAGGTAAAAAGTGCGAGTAGTTTTCGCCTCTGCCAGTGTCAGACCCTCAACCGATGCATTATTTTTGTCTTTATCGATATCGCTTTCTTCACCATCAATTGACAAACCGACAGCTTCGGGTTTATCAAAGGTTAGAAAAATCAACGGCAGCAACATGGTTATCCATGTCAGCATTCCCAACACAAACCAGGCACGCCTCCATCCCAGCTGTTCAATTAAGTAGCTTCCCAGTGGCGGGTGAATTGCCATTGACGCAGCAAATCCCAAACCCATAAGACTTAACGCAAAACCACGCTTGCGCGAGAACCATTGCGACACCAGATTTGCCGCGCCCATCATGGTCGCTCCCTGCCCCATGTAACGAAGCATGGCGAAACCGGCCGCAAGCCATAACATATTGGATGCAGCACCGAAGAAAAAGCAGGCGATACCTAGCAGACAGCCAACCACAATCAGCGTTTGTCGAGGACCAAACCGGTCCAGTAGCTTTCCCATACGCGGTAACAACGCAGCGGCAAGCAATGTAGCCATTGCATAGGCAGTAGCAATGCCTGTATGCGAAATATTAAGGTCAGCGCTTATCGGATCGAGAAAGACAGAAAACGTAAAGGACTGCCCCGGACCGCTGGAAAATAACGCGACTGCCGAGATGGCTACAATCACCCAGCCGTAGTAAAAGCGATCACCGCCTGCAGCAAAAGCGCGCAGTCTTATCTTGTCGATCATGATGTAGCCACAGCACGGATTTTATGATGGCTTGCATACTGAAGCCAGAAGAGGTTGAGTAAAATCAATTCGGCTTACACCGACCAGCCATATCGAACAGTGCGTCGAGCAACGACTCAGGCTGTTCGACCGGGATCATGTGTCCGGCATTTTGCAGATCGAGCTTGCGTGCATTTGGCAGCCTTGCAAAGAGTGTGTCTATGTCCTGCGGGTCACGGAATACTCTGTCCTGCAACCCGGTAACAACCAGAACCGGCATCGTTAATTTTTCGTACGGTAAGTTCCAGTCGGTATTACATGCATTCGTTAGCAGGTTGTAGGTACCACTGTTTCGATCGATAGGTGTATAAGCAGTGTCTTTGAGAAAGTCCGGTCTGTTTTTGCCTTGCCACTCTTCATTCATAATGAGTGGCGATAATGTATCACGCAGTAATTCCGCGCCACCTGTTTCGACAAGTCTAACCAGGATATCGCTGATCCACTGCAAGCGCGGACCATCGCGACGAAGTGTATTTAGAAACACCAATCCGGCGCACTCTACACCCTGCGTGGCAGCCCACGCAGCATATAGGCCGCCAATAGAAAGCCCAACAAATATAGGATTCGCAGGTGCAATATGCTCCAGTAGTCGCTTTGCGTCGCTAACTATCAAAGCCTGGTCAAGGTTAATCCCATCGCTATAGGCACTATCAAGCTGACCACGCATGTTATAAACCAGAACCCCGTGTCCGGCTTCCAGCAAAGGCTTTGTAACGGTGTTTTGCCAAATGCTGCTGTCACCGGTAAGTGGATTGAAAAATACAAAGGTGCTGTGGCTGGTCGCTGTTGGCTCAGTGTAGTCATAGAATAGTGTGTTGTCGGAATCGATTTCGTAGATTGCCATAAAGCTTGTTTCTCTGGACACTCGCCGCTTTGAGCGAAGTCAAAAAGGTAGTAGTGATAGTGTTTGGGGATATTACCGACACACTAAAATATGGTGTATTTTATTTTCCTAAGACAACAATAGGGACAATGGCCAGGGCAATGACTAGGGCAATAAAACGATTTTGCCAAACGCCCCGGGTGCAAGAACATCAATATGGCTTTTCACCGCATCCGCCAGTGGCATCTCGCGCCCAATAATCGGCCGCAGGCTACCATCGTTTAAACCCGCAAGCAGATCCTCAACAATGCTATACATCTGTTCGCGTGTGCCATTAAATATGGCAAGACCTTTGATGTCGAGATCTTTCATCATCGCCAGACGCGGGTTAATACTAACTTCACCACGGTTACCTATCACGATTATCCTGCCGTATTTTGCCACCAGATCAAGATCTGCAGCCAGATTAACATTGGCCAGCATCTCCAGAATCAAAGCCGGTCCTTCACCACCGCACAGTTCGCGAACTTCTTCCAGATAACCTTCACTGGTGTGATCAACTACATGATCAGCTCCCTCATCGAGGATTAACTGTCGACCTTTGTCCGTACCACCGCTGCCGACCACTTTAAGCCCTGCACGTTTTGCCAGTTGAATAGCTGCCGTACCTACTGAGCCGCTTGCTCCATGAATAAAAACAGTCTCCCCGGCAACTGCATCGCCGCGTGCAAAGAGCCCATAGTGGGCTGTTACATACGGTATGCCAAGGGCGGCACCAGCATTAAAACTGACATTGTCTGGCAATTTCACTACATCTGTTGCAGGTCTTACAACTTTTTCTGCGTAGCAACCTGTCATATTGAAGCCCAGGCCAAAGCCTACAAAAACGCGATCATCTACTTTGAAATTCCCGATACTCTTGCCGACTGAAGAGATAACACCACTGGCATCGCCACCCGGAATGTAAGGAAGCTCTGGCACAATGGCGTAAGCACCACCACGCATATATGTATCAGCCGGGTTCACACCCACCGCTTTGATATCAACCACTACTTCGTTGTCACCGGCTATCGGATCATCGACATTATCGAGTTGAAGAACTTCGGGATCACCGAAACTATGGGCTCTTATTGCTTGCATTATTTTCGTTTTACACCCTGCTGCCTTTTGTAATATTTAACGATGCTTTCGCACCTGCCACTAATCAAACATATCCGGATTGGCTGCCACTACCTGATCATACACCGGTTGAAAGTGCAGCCATCCAAGATAATCGCTACCAACGTGAGTGGCGGAATGACTCGCTGCACTGTCATCCATCAAATCCGGCTTTGAGCTACACGACTCAATCAACATTTGAACATGACAGCAACGGTCCATAGCAATGAACCAGAAAACCGCATCATCAACACTGTGTCTGCTGGCTGTAAGGATGCCATGGTTTTTATGCAGAACAGCGCGATTTTCAGCAAACGCATCAACCACCCCCAGACCCTGATCCGTAAAAACGGTTACTGCGCCACCATCATCACTGACTACTGCGTGGTTTTTATAAAAACACGCAGCATCCTGGTTATACGGCTCTATAGGACGACCGGTTGAACACCAGGCAGTTCCATGCGGAGTATGTGCATGACACATGGCAACAATATCAGGGTGCGCTTCATGCACGGAGGCATGCACAACAAAGCCTGCTCTGTTAATTGCATGATTGCCTTCGACCACCCGTCCTTCATGGTCAGCAAGTATCAGATTCGACATCTTTACCTGTGAAAAATGCACCGCCATCGGGTTGGTCCAGTACAGATTGGTATGCTCCGGATCACGTACCGAGATATGCCCTGCCATACCATAGTCAAAATGATTTAATGCAAAAGCGCGACAACCGGCAACCAGTCTCTGTTTACGATGCTCCCGTTCTTCATCAATAGAGCTGAACTGAGGCTGTTGCGGAAAAATGAGGCCTTCCTGTTCCGGCTGATAAATGGATACGCGATCACCGAGATCATTCGTTTGCGCCTGCTCTGAAGTCTTGTTCACTGATTGCTGCATTTCTGATTTCCCCCAACAAAAGATGCTGATTGCGAATAGTCCCCCGGTACCGCAAGCACAGTCCTCACAAACGAACGGTAAGCAAATGCCTCGGAGCCCATGTAAGGTTGACGATTAACTCAATAAAACTAATCGTATTTTTGAATTCAGAGTTCAGAATGCCATTAAACCAATCGCTTCTCAACCACGGCAGGCCCGAGATAACTTGACGGTGCGGTGTGGGCTCAATTGAAATTAATTCTGCCTCGACCCAAACCACGGGGTAGCCAGCAACAGGATGTTGATAAAATTACCATTACCGCCGATTTAACAGCGATGGTCGGATCAATGAAATCCCGCAATCCACTGAACAACTGCCTGGTTAGCGCGGCATTGACACAAGCTGAAAAAAGATCGGAATAGTGACTTCATAAAAATAAGACAGGAATGACAATGAAGCAGCGGAATGAACCGGTTTAATCAGCTGACATTTCGCATGGATAATTGCTACACAAAAAAGCCGCCTTAACGCGTGAGCTTATCCCGATACCGGTAATAAGCTACTGTTGCTGGCAAAAACCACGGATTGCCAGTGTATAGCGGCCGGGTAGGAAATGTAATCGAATCAAAACCGGTAAAGCCTTCCTTTATACCCAGCACTTTTTGCCCTGCACGCATACCCAGATAACTGGCCATCGATACGCCGGAACCACAGTACCCCATGGCATAGTGAATACCTTCATGCTTTCCGGTGTGTGCCAAAGTATCAAACGTATAGGCAACAAAGCCCATCCACGAATGTGAAATGCGTACTTTGTGCAATTCCGGAAACAAACGCACCATGTCTGCACGCAGCTTCGGAGCGCTTTTAACAGGATCTGTTTCGCTGCTTGAAACCCTGCCGCCAAACAAAATACGTTTTCGATCCGGAGAGGCGCGGTAGTAATATACGACCTTGCAGGTATCGCTGTATATTCGATCGCTCGGCATAAGGCGATCCATCACACTTTTTGCCAGAGGTTCGGTCGCAATGATATAACTACCAATGGGAATCACCCGACGGCGCTGCCATGGTGTTATTTTTCCGGTATAGCCATTAGTAGCAACAATTACGTCTTTTGCCCAAACCTCACCACTTTCAGTCTGAAGTATAAAGCCATCATTCTTTTCTTTAATGTGTTGCACGGCGCAGTGCGGTAAGACTTGTCCACCGGCATCAATCACTTTGCTCAATACACCCTGATGCATAGATGCCGGATCTACCGCAGCGTGATTTTCATACACCACACCACCATGGTACGCATCGGTGCCTATTTCCTGCTGTTGCTCCGTGCGCGGCACCACCCGCATTGGCACTTCAAGCCCGGGTACCTGATTGTTAGCTTCGTCAGTCAAAACACGAAACTGCTTTTTATTGTGTGCTGCATGAAACCGACCGGCAACCCGGAAATCACAATCAATATTTTCAGACTGAACAAACTCCTGCAGCCAGCTCAGCGCGTTGTGACCTTGTTTAATGATGTCGAGAGCGACAGACTGACCATGTCGATGCGACAACTCAGCAAGCCCGGGCTTTATGCTGGTACTGATCTGACCACCATTGCGGGTACTGCAACCAAAACCTGCATCACCCGCGTCGAATATCGAAGTTGTTCGGCCACCTCGTAAGGTAACCAGCGCTGCATTAAGGCCGGTATAGCCAGAACCGATAACTGCTACATCGATTTTTCGTGGTGGTGCAGATGGCGCAAGCGTTGGTCTTGGTGTTTTGTCCCACCAATAGGGACTGGTTTTAAAATCATCGGTGAACAGATTGTTTGCCATGAATCAAATTTAGCATGAAACTGGTCTTTCAGCCCTGCTTTACTGAACGTAATTTGTACGACACCGTTTGCCACTCGATTCTAGCAGCACTATCGATCTTAGCTAATGTGGAAAAGTACTTCTATACATTCGAAGCCACTGTTGGATCACCGGCACCTTCACTAAAAGCCTCAGTCAAGGCAATCTGCAAATCTTCAACTTTGTAGGGCTTTACCAGCAACTTCAGCTTTGAAAGTTCAGAGTCACTGCCGTCCGCTACCGGCTCACTGTAACCTGAAGTCAACAGTATTTTACACTCGGGACGGTTGGTCTTTACCCATTTCGCAACATCGTAGCCCGACATACCACCGTCCATCACAATATCGGTCAATACAAGATCAAACTGCGTACCGGAATTCATCAGCTTTATTGCATCAGCCCCATTACTGGCATGTTGAGTATCATGGCCTAACAAGTCTAACCGTTTTACAACCGCTTTTTTAACCATCTCATGATCTTCGACAACCAGAACACGGCGTTTAGTAACATGTGTTTCAGCACCGTCTGAAAGCTCTTCTGGCTCAGAAGACAATTTTGCTTCGTGCCGTGGCAGGTAGAGGTTTATGACTGTACCCTGCTCTGGTTCAGAATCAATTTCAATAGAACCGCCCGACTGTCTCACAAATCCATATATTGAAGACAAACCCAGACCAGTACCCTGACCTGTCTCTTTTGTGGTAAAAAAGGGCTCGAAAGCGCGCGCCAGAACTTCCTCAGTCATACCACA
Source organism: uncultured Granulosicoccaceae bacterium (assembly GCA_964649465.1). GTDB lineage: Bacteria > Pseudomonadota > Gammaproteobacteria > Granulosicoccales > Granulosicoccaceae. Next base: position 7,845 of record CAZYRP010000207.1, read on the forward strand.
GCCCGTGTCTGATACCGTCAATTGTACATATTGCCCCGGTTCAATCCCGAGAGATTGTGCTCGCACACCAGATAGTGTTTGGTTCTGTGTCCTGATCATAAATACACCGCCATCCGGCATAGCATCTCTGGCGTTGATGGCAAGATTCACAACTGTATTTTCAATCTCACTGGGATCGACACTAACGTTCCACAGGCTGTCGTCCAGCTTTGCTGTGATCGTTATATTTGTACCTATAGTTGAATGTAATAAAGATAATGCTGTACCGATTCGATCATTGGCATTAACTACTTTCGGCTGGGCCGGACTTTGCCTTGCAAATGTCAATAACCTGCGCGTTAGTCGCGCCCCCATCAGCGCCGCTTTTTCAGCCTCAGCTATTACTTCAACTTGTTCATTAGACATACCTTGCAGCACCAGAAACTCCAGATTAGCAGTAATCACACTCAGGAGATTATTAAAGTCATGTGCCACACCTCCAGACAATTGACCCACTGCCTCAATCTTTTGCGTTTGCTGCAATCGGTTTTGCGTGTTCAGACGTTCGGTAATATCCTCATTAATTCCTATGTAATGAGTCAACAGACCATCTGCGCTATGAACCGGAGATAATGTCACCTCATCCTTGAATTTTGTACCGTCCTTGCGAACGCTGTCTATCACTACTTTTACAGGTTCGCCTTTAGCTTGCGCAGATTCAATTATCGAATGCTCAGGCTGTTGCCGGTCATGCTTTTGCAGAATCCTAACACTCTCACCTATCAGCTCATCACGGCTATAGCCAGTCATATTACACAACGCCTGGTTAACATACACAATCGGGTAGTCTTTGTGAGTGGCATCAGTGATAGACACCCCGACATCCAACGCCTCAATCGCCCTTTCGCGCAATCGAACATTGTCATTTGCAGCGTTACGCGCAGAAATATCCTGACAGATCGCAGCAAAGACAGGCGGCTTCTGGGAGGACATATACTGTAGCTGGACTGCAACCGGATAAGTACTTCCATCCTTACGTTCATGCACAGCTTCAAACACTTGCGCTTCAAGCGCACCCGACAACAAAGGATCAATCAGTTGCTGCACCC
>CAZYRP010000208.1:0-8917 GCA_964649465.1 uncultured Granulosicoccaceae bacterium
TGTTTCACCACCTTGGGGAAACGGCGGAACAAATTAATTTTCTAACCCGTCAATCTGGAACACTTACAGTCACACGGCGGGAGAACGATCTGTTCGCTATGTCATTTCCGTCAATTGCCGTGCATGAAAGCGAGGATCACGATCTGGTATCCGCAGCCCTTGGTGTTTCACCTGAATCGCTTTATGCAGGAAGCTACTCGGCTGATGAATTCGATTATGTGGCTGTGTTTGGCTCTTCAAAGCAGCTGGAAAATATAGAGATTTCAAACACAGCATTTAAAGCGCTGCGCTCGCGCGGTGTTATTATGACCGCACTAAGTGAGATTGATGAGTGTGATTTTGTTTCGCGCTACTTTGCGCCGAACTTTGGCATCGATGAAGACCCGGTGACCGGGTCGGCGCATTGTCTGTTAGCGCCTTACTGGGCAGGTATTCTGGACAAGACCAGTTTGCAAGCTCGACAAATATCACCGCGCGGTGGCAATTTAATTTGTGAGGTGCAAAAAGACAGAACAGTGCTTACAGGAAGTTGCGTTGACTACCTGCAGGGTGAAATCAAGTTGCGGTAGTTTGACTGACGCGCATCCAAAGCCGGTTCTACTGCCGCGCCTTTAACTCTTTTAGTGGTAACAACTGAATGAAGTCAAAACCGACGCAACAGCAATCCACTGCGTTCGGGTATAGACTTAAAAGTCAGTTAGTTCAAAACTGTCTGTCAACTTCAACGTTGAAGCCGGGTGGTTGAACATAACTTAGCAACTTGCCCAGCTTACTCTTTTTGCCGGCTATAACTGGCAGGCTTAGTCCCAGACCAACATAGGTATGGCGTGTGGGTTTTTCCTGTTCGTCGAAGGTGCGGAATCCGCGAGTGTAGTAGCCTGCCTGCAGCTCCAGCCACTTAAGTGGTGTATGGCGCATTGACAGGAATCCGTCAGCTCGAAGTGCTACCAGGTGCTTCATGCCAGAGTAGTCTGATACTGCGTCGTTTTTAAGGTTGTAGCCGCTGGATGGCCAATACTCCATGCGCACATCAATTCTGTCGTCCCATACCGGGTTTGAACCCAGCCACCAAGACACCGCAACCCCGAGCGCATCAGCAATTAGATCTTCGCCTGATGCACCGAATTTATCGGACGTGGCATCGCCCAATTCAACCAATGTCATCGCCGCAAGTGCGGACAACGCAGCTTTGCTTTCTGCCTTACGTACACCGTGACGTCTGAAGTCGGCAAGGAACAATTCAGATAATAAATAAGACATATAAAAATGACCGGTCTTATCCGCACCACCGGAGGAAGTATCGGCACCGAACCAGCCTTCCGATTTAGCCACTGGTGAGTGAGTAAACCAGCCCCACTGTGCAATACCCCAACTGGTAATGGCGAGGCTCACCACTGAAAGGTCAAGCGCTACAACGCTTGTGTACTTTCCTCTCAATGGTTCTGTCTTAAAAGCGTATGTCTGAAACTCACTGGAGTTAGATTCGTTTGCACCAGTTTCGTCAGTGCCAAATTGACTCGCTCTGAGCTCGTTTGAATGGAATTCGAATGTGCCCGCAGTAGGTATTTGGGTTTGTGAGTCTTTAAAATTTTCTGCAAAAGTCTGTGCATTCGCAGTCTGGGTAAGGCAAATGCTGAGTAGTGCTGTGCAGACGCAGAGACGAGCGCCCGTAGAAGAGATAAATCGCATGGTCATCTACTGGCGCAAAACATACGCCAGCAAAACGGCAGTTGTTAATATTTAACAATTCACAATCAATAGCCGGTTAGCTCCATGTAGCCGCGGCCCATTGGCAAGCCTTGTTCGTTTGCTAAAACGATTGCCCCTTCCCAGTATCTGACGGTAAAGTCGAGCTCCTGATTATCAGTCAACGGTTCAAATATGATGGTCTCACCAGTGTCTTTGCGATGAATAACTCCCGCGACCGGGTATCTGTTACCTGATTCGCTTTGCCACCAGCGAGTGGTTTCGATGTCGATATTCCCGATAGGAATTTCCTGCGCGTTACCCTGCTGATCTATCTCTACTGCGTAGCTGTAAGTATCTCTGGTGCCATCGCGCAGCCGGAGTTGATATAGCATGATGTCCCTGCCGTCATCGAGCTGCAATGCGAACCAGTCCCACCCGCTCTGATTGTCACCCAGTGCACTACTGCTCCACTCCCTGTCAAGCCAGGCGGTGCCGTTGATATCATGGGTTGTACCGTCAATCCCAAGAGTGCCGCTGGCCTGAAGCCGTGTTATTGAGTAGTAGTAAGAGGCATTGCACGGATCAGCGCTTTTTTGGCTATAGCCAGAGTCTCCCTGCAGAACAATTGGTTTTTGGGGTGTGAGAGTAATGTCTAGCGTGGTATCAGCCGTGGCCATTGAAATACGCCAATTAAGACTGTGGCTGTTATCGCCGTGCGTGGCGCTAAGTTGCCAGTCGTCAAGCCATACTCTGACAGCATTTTCTGATTCTCCGTTTTTAGTATCTTCCCCTTTTTTATTGGCGAGTGTCGTGATGTCTGCACCGGCCAATCCTGCTGCAGCTCGTGCGAAGCGTTCAAATTTTTTAATTTCGCGGCCTTCGGAGGTGACCGCAAAATGTGCCATGTAGAATTCATTGCTACTCCACGAAGAAGAGTTGGCTGTTGCCTCGGTGGCGGGTATCGGAGGCTCATTGGCAATTCTAAAAAATGTTACATGGAACCCAAACTGCTGCCCTGATGTATCAGCTGCGTTGCCTGTTATGTACCACCATTCATTCCTGAATGACGGATGCGCGCCGTGGTCTTCGGGGAACTTGAACTGCCGTGCACTGCAGGCACGCTCAAAACCGATTGCCTCGCCACCGAGTTCTGAATGTAGTGAAACTCCGTCAGTGGGTGGGCTCGACGGTTGTTGATTGCAGGCAGATATCAGTGCGGTTGTAACCGCAAATAAGATGGCGCGGATGTTCATTGATGTCGCAGCGCTTCAGCAGGTGATAAGCGGCTGAGCTTATGCGCCGGATAGAGTCCGGCCAGTAAGGCCGCGATGATCGCAAGGACAAGACTCTCTAACAGCACATTGGTCGGAATGGCGTATTCCATAGACCAGCCAAACGATCTGACATTAATAATTGAAACCAGAATTTTAGACATAGCCACACCCAGTGGCAGTGCGAGAATTCCTGCGATAATTCCCATCAGGCCGGTTTGCATAAACAACAGCTTGCGCAGTTCTGACGGTGTGATCCCCAGTGACCGCAATACCGCATACTCGGCTCTGCGTTCCAGTGACAGTGCCATCAGAGCGCTGAGAATACCAACGAATGCCACACCGATGGTCAGCAGCCTGAGCACATGTGTGATAGCAAAAGTTCGGTCAAATATTTCCAGGGATCGATCGCGAATGTCGGTATTTGATCTCATGGTTATACCTTCGTTTTCTGTTGACCCTGAGATAAGTGATCTTAACGATTCTTTTACATCGGCTGGATCTGCATTTTTCGATACATTGACTCCAATCGAATTGATCTGTCGGTCATTCCAATGCTTGTGATAGGAATCCATTGCCATTATCAGCAGCCCTTTGCCGGTTGTGTAGTTGGTAAAAACACCTGCAACCTCAAAGGGGACAATACCGTTATCGCTTGTGATACTAACGGTGTCGCCTGGTTTGATATTAAATTTATTAGCAAACGGTTCTGATGCAATGACAGCATTTGAATTTTTTAGTAAGTCGAGTCTTTCCTGGTCAGTGATGATTTTGGCAACACCATCGGTGGCGGGCGTTCTGGACTGATTGCTCCCGGGTCTAAATTCATATCGCAAATTTGCATTACCGCTTGTGCGTACTGCCATCAGTCGCGCTGGTGCGATATTGGTATCCACCTCCGTCATGCGTGCTTCCCGAACGCCGTTAATACCTTTAGTTGCTGCAATCTGACTAAGCAAACTCTCTGGTAGTTTATTGTTGGGAGTGCTTTCTGCGGAGGCAGAACTAATATACACGTCAGCGTCGAGTGTATTGCCCAGCCACTGTTCTACAGAGAGGCGAAAGCTGCCAATCATAATGCCGACCCCGGCGGTTGCTGAAACGGAAACTGCAAGGGCTGCGATAGCGACGGCGGTCCGGCTTAAGCTTGCTGTCATAGAGCGTAACGGATAATTGCCCATGGCACTGCTTGCCATTTTGCTTCTGGCCATCTTGCTGCTAGAGATCGTAAGCGCAATACGGTTGCTTAGTGAGGTGATGGTTATAAGTGCCTGAGGAATCATTAAGCTATAGCCAAGCACAATGCAAAAGATCGCTATGAATCCTGCCCAAAGACTCGAGTTGCTGAGCCAGAGAATAGCGATACCTGCTAAAATTAGCCCGACACCGACTATGAAAATCACAGGTACTATACTGCTGAGTCGTCGTTCAACCGTTGTACGACGAATCACTGTGCCGGGTGGACTGTTTGAAGCTTCAATAGCAGGTGCAAGTGCTGCGAGCAATGACACACCCAGACCTATCAGTCCTGCCTTAAAAAGCGTGAATCCGGAGAACGCTACCTGTCTGACATCAAGCGTAAAGTACAGGTCATTGATAGTTCTTGTAACGAGTGTTAGCAGTACACTACCCAGCATGTAGCCAATGACAATTCCCGCCAGAGTTCCGATTATTGCGAATAATAGTGTTTCTGTCAGTATCGATCTGAATAACTCGTGGCGTTGCAGTCCGATGGCACGCAGCTGGCCAAAGGTTTGTCTGCGTTGAATAACCGATAGAGTAACGGTGTTATAAATTAAAAACGCACCTACCAGTAATGCCAGCAAGCTCATTGCCAGCAAGTTGGTGTGGAACGCTTCGGTCATTTGCGTTAGCGAGTTCCTTTGTCTCTCGGCATCGGTTACTGCGACGTTGGCAATATTTGATTCTATGAAGTTAATGCTTCTCTGCGGGTCGCGGCTATCATTTGAAAGAGTTGCAGAATTTGCCGCAGCTGATGATGCTGTGAGCGGGAGAATAATGTCTATACGGCTCAGCCTTCCCTGCATGCCGAGTATCTCCTGAGCAGTAGAGATATCGACCATTGCAATGCTTTCAAAGCCTGGCTGATCATCTGAATCGACAGTGTTGATTAGCGTGAGCAATAAACTGCTGTCCTTAATTGGAATTGTGTCTCCTGCTTGTACCCCAAGCCTCTCGGCGGTGCTTTGTGCCAGAATGACAGAGCCGCGATTTAACAGCTTAAGTGCGTTTCTGGTTGAGTTGCTGTTACCAGTATTTTCCCGGTTTGGGTTTTCTGGATCTGTATTGTTTTCAGATGAGCCATCGTTCAGGCTTTGATCTCTGAACATCGGTTCGGCAAATATATCAACGCCAAGAAGTTGCAGGGTTTCTGTGTAGCGTAGTTCAGATTCAGACGTTATTACGGTGTTGCCGTTGATAAGTGTGATCGGACCTTGAACAATCGGTGCGCTGCTACGCACACCCAGCTCGGTGCGCAGCCGGGTATAGGCTTTTTCATCAATACCATCTGTGCCACCAACAATATGGTGTGTGGTGCGACCGCTTACTGTGTCCAGAGAAAGGGCAAAGGCGCGCTTTGCACTACTGTTGGCGATATCTACTGCAAATACCACAGCGACACCCAGTGCCATGCCGATTAGCATCAGAGCTGCTTGCCACTTGTGTTGTTGCCAGTAGCGGCTGCTGCATTTTAAAAATACTGAATTTTGCATTGCGAGTTCTCTACCGGGAAAGGACTTACCAGGCGAGAGATGCATCTGCGTTTTCATCGGTGAGCAGCTTGCCATCACTGAAACGCACCAGTCGGCTGGCAGTTTTAGCGATAGTCAAACTGTGAGTCACCATTAAAACGGTTTGCTGTCTGGATTTAGCGAGGTCGGTAAAAAGTTGAATCATCTCGCGCCCGGTTTCTGCATCCAGATTGCCAGTGTGTTCGTCTGCCAGTACAAGGGAAGGGGAATGCACCATTGCACGTGCGATAGCAACACGTTGCTGTTCGCCGCCGGACAATTGATCCGGGAAGGCATTGGCACGGTCTGTTAGGCCAACTCGTTCCAGAATTTCCGCGGTCTTGTTATTGATATCGTCTGGTGCGAAGTTGTTTAACTGCAGTGGCAGCTGTATGTTTTCAATCGCTGTTAGTGTTTGTATGAGGTTAAAAGACTGATAGACAAACCCGATATGCTTGCGTCTGAATAGCGTTCGGTCCGTTTCAGACAAACCTGTTAGTTCTACTCCACCGACTGTGATTGTGCCGCTGTCAACGTAGTCGATACCGGAAATGAGATTGAGAAGAGTGGATTTGCCACAACCACTGTGTCCGAGAACTGCAAGTTGCTCGCCCCGGGCAACACTGAGAGAGATATCGCTAAGCACTGGAGTCGATGTTGAGTCATCGGCATTGGCTTTACCGTACGATTTGCTTATGGAATTGAGTGTTATGTAGTTTTCGTTCAATGGCGGAGTGTCTGCGGTTGCAGTGTGTTTTTGTTTGATGGTGAGTTTAGCGGTTACGTGGCATAGGGTGTTTGATGACGAATTTTTTATCAAGCATTACTTCGCGCCAGAAAACAAACAACCCGGAACCAAGAATCATAACTATACCGAGCCATGCCAGTGCGTCTGGCCATTCACCCCAAAGCGTGATACCCCAGATGATCGCCAGCACCAGCGCAAGATACTCAAAAGGTGCGATAGTAGCGGCCTGACATCTGCGGTAGGCCTGACCGATTAGGTACCCGCCGAGGCCACTGGCGAGACCAATGCCGAGCATAATCAAGGCGTCATGTTGCGCCGGCATGTGCCACGCGCGAAACAAAAAATCCATTGATGGATTATTCGGGTTAGCGTAATTACCATGAGCAAACAGCAACCCGAATATAGATGATATGACAATAAACATAAGCTGGATATAAAACGCCAGAGTAGAAGCCCTTTCTTTTAGACCGAGCTTGCGGGTAAGGATTTGCATGCACGCATAGGCGAAGGCTGAGAATAATGGCAGCAGCGCGGCATAGCGGAATGTTGAGGTGCCTGGGCGAAGCATAATAATTACACCCAGCAATCCAATGATCACCGCAAGCCAGCGCTTAATACCAACCTGTTCGCCGAGAAAAATAACCGACAGTGCTGTGATAAACAGAGGCGCTATAAAGAAGATCGCTGTGGCTTCCGGCAAGTTGATAGCAGCCAGCCCCATAAAAAAGGCCACATTAGCTGCAACAATACACAAGCCGCGGATCAGGTGTATAAACGGATGTTTGGTTTTAATCAGTGAGTAGCCACCTTCAGCAGGCATTAGAATAGCTAACGTTATTATCATTGCAACGACGGAGCGTACCAGGACGATTTGATGCAACGCGTATCCGTCGCTGAGGAGCTTGATGCCTGCATCATTTAGAGAGAAAAGAAACCAGGCACCGAGCGCGCACAATATACCGATGGCATTTGTGTGTGTTGGTTTTGTGGTTGTGGCTGGCATTGCTCATAAGACATTGCTGTTGCCACTATGTCAATGATTCAATGCACCGAGTCTGGTAGATTGTGCTTGCCTGATGGCCCTGTACTGGTGCGCGACTGTATAAAGTTATCTGGAAGTAGCTTTTGGGTAGTTTCATAAGCCAGGATTGCATCTGGAATAAAATCAACACATTAGGAGGTAGGTGGCGAGTGAAAGCCGGGTCAGCTCAACCCTATAGGTTGTTGATGAGCGGTAGGTATTAGTCTCCAGTACCTGTGAGATGCATGTGTGTCTTAAGCATACCTCTTGTTTACTTCACATCCCGAACCTATATCCAGTATGATTGCGCGAGTACCTTCAATACAGTGATTGGTGCCTACTTTTACTTCTGAGCTGTGGCGCTGTAATTCGATTTTTATGATTAAATTGATTAACTCGATAAATTCTTTCGTTAACAGACAGAAGCTGGAAAGGTTTATCGAAAGCCCGCAAGTAATGCACGTTATCACTGCATTGATCCTGATCAACGCGGTCACCCTCGGTCTTGAGACCAATCAGTTGGTAATGCAGAAGTATGGACCAACGCTAATAGCGATTGATGCGCTGATACTGGTGATTTTCAGTGCGGAGCTGGCAGTCAAATTATACGTGCAGCGGGCGGGGTTTTTTAAAAATGGCTGGAACTGGTTTGATTTAATCATCGTAGTGATAGCCTGGATACCCGCCAGTGGTCCATTCGCCATACTGCGGGCGCTGCGTATCTTGCGTGTTCTACGGCTACTTTCGGTTGTACCGCAAATGCGGCGGGTAATATCTGCCATAGGCCATTCGATACCGGGAATGTTCTCGATTGTCGGAGTGCTGGCAATTTTATTTTACGTCTGTGCAGTGCTGGCAACAAAACTATTTGGCCAACACCCCGACCCTCAGTTACAGACGTGGTTTGGCTCACTGGGTGAATCGGCGTATACCTTGTTTCAGGTGATGACGCTGGAGAGCTGGTCCATGGGGATTGTGCGCCCGGTGATGGAATTTTATCCGTGGGCCTGGGTATTCTTTGTGCCGTTTATCGTAGTTACGAGCTTCGCTGTGTTGAATCTTTTTATTGGCATTATTGTTGATGCCATGCAAACTGTACAGAATAAAGATAATGGTCCGTCGGTCAACAATTACCAGATCGCTGAACAGCTAGAGAATTTGCAGAAATCAATCGATAGCTTAACCACTAAAATTATCGCCCTTGAAGACAGCGCCCCTAAAAAGAATTCACCTTATTAATGTATACGCTAATCATATTATTTTTCCTGCTGTCAATTTGTGCTTCCTTTTTATGCTCTGTACTAGAGGCGGTTTTACTCAGTATTAGCCCGGCATTCGCTGAAAGTCAGCGGGAGGAAAATCCTCAGGTAGGGAAGGCGTTAGTAGACTACCAGGAGAATATTGATCAGCCGCTCTCGGCGATACTTACTCTCAA
>CAZYRP010000209.1:0-8862 GCA_964649465.1 uncultured Granulosicoccaceae bacterium
GCCCTGCTCGCCCATCGTGATGAGCGCATACCACCGCTGACTGATCGCAAGATCATCACGGAATGGAATGCAATGATGAGCACTGCGTTAATAAAAGCTGGCCAGACCTTGCGTGAGCCTCGCTATCAGGAGGCCGGGCTGAAGGCTATTAATTTTTTACTTGAGAATAACCGCAAGCCGGACGGGGCATTGTGGCGTGCCCACTTTGAGGGCAGATCAACTACACCTGCGTCTCAGTCTGACTACGCTTACCTTGCCCACTCGCTGGTCACTCTGTTCGACGATACCGGTGATTCCAAATGGCTGGATCTGGCGATTAATCTGGTTGACCGAATGGATAAAGATTTCTGGGACAGTGAAAATAAAGGCTACTTTATTGGTGAGGTCGAATCGTCAGGTGCCGCCTTGCCGTCCAGACCCAAGGCAATTTTTGACAATGCTGCACCCACTGGCAACGCCTTAGCACTTAAAGTGCTGGTGCAACTCTGGAACCGAACCGGAGAAGACAAATATCGTCAGCGGGCAGAAGAACTGGTAGCAGCATTTTCATCACTGCTGTCTCGGGATGGCAGCGGCTTCGGTTACTTTTTAACCGGTACCAATGATTTACTGAATGGTGAAATCGGTTCGCACAGATACGGTGCCAAAGGACGAGTTAAAGCCTCTGTGTCATCAGTAGACGGCAAAACTGTGACAGTAAATATCGATGTCGCACCTGGTTGGCATATCAACTCCGATAAGCCGTTGCAGGATTACCTGATTCCCACGATGCTGAGTCAGGCCAACGAAGCGCCGTTGCAACAGGTAAAATATCCGACTCCTGTCACACGTACACTTGGCTTTCAGCGATCGGAGCTTAGTCTGTTTGAAGACAGTGTTCAGCTGACAGGACGCCTGCCAGAGGTAGAGTCAAACGCAGTTACCGCTGATATTGAGCTACAGTTACAGGCGTGCAGTGACGAAATTTGTCTGGCACCGGAAACCCTGACTTTCAAAGTGCCGCTAACACCGGTTGATCAATCTTATTAAATTCACAACAACGGCCAAACCCAAGCCAACAACAAGGAAAACTTAACCCATGATGAAAAATCTGTTCCGTGCAGTATTGGTATTTTTTAGTTTGTCTGCTTTTGCCATGGCGCAGTCGGGCTATGAAGAAATACCCAACCCGAAAAAGCGGGCTGATTCAGACCGCGTAGAAGTGCTGGAGTATTTTTGGTTTGGCTGCCCTCACTGCTTCGCTTTTGAGCCGACAATCAACGAGTGGGCGGCGAGCAAACCTGATTTTGTCGATTTTGTTCGTGAAGCTCCACCACTGAATCCGAGCTGGGCTCCTCATTCTCAAGCCTTCTACGCATCTCAGGTTCTCGGTGTACAGGAAGAATTTTTCGAACCGTTTTTCAATGCAATTCACAAGGACAAGAAAAGGCTCAACAGCCCGAAAGCAATAGCAAAATTTGCCGGAAGCATTGGCATTGATGAGGAAAAATTCCTCAAGACAATGTCGTCATTCGCTGTAGATGCAAGGATTCGCCGTGCAATGGATCTGGCCCGCGCTGCAGGCATTAATAGTGTACCGAGTGTAGTGATCAATGGTAAGTACAAAACCACAGGTTCTATAGCAGGCAGCAATCAGCGTGTGATAGATGTCATTCGCGAGCTGAGTGAAAAAGAGCACGCCATGTAATTGCGGCGTTTTATGATGCCGCTGGCAATTCTTAACCGCGTCTGATCTGCGGTTGGATTGCAAATTAAGCGATGAAACCAAAAAGCCGTATCGGTGACCCGATGCGGCTTTTTTTTGCCTCGCGTGTCAGGAATTCCTGTCTGTCTGGTGATTGAAGTCACGGACCTTTGGTGGAGCACCCGTGCACGTCAGTTTGTGTCACAACACTTGATAACAATGTGCCGCTCAAATAGTCTGCTCCAGAGTTACTGCCTTTGCCAATGAATAGTTAACCGGAGTTTTTGTGGAAGCCTCAACGCCAACTGTGGGTGAAGTACTGATAAAGCTGCTTGAGCAGTATGACGTCAAAGACGTCTTCGGTATCCCCGGTGTTCACACTATAGAGCTGTATCGCGGGCTGGCTGACAGCAGCATTCGGCACCATACCCCCAGGCATGAGCAGGCGGCAGGGTTTATGGCTGATGGATATGCGCGCATTAGCTGTAAGCCTGGTGTTTGCTTTGTGATAACCGGACCGGGGCTTACCAATATCGCAACACCCATGGCGCAGGCGCTGGCTGATTCAATACCGATGTTAGTAATTTCAAGTGTTAATGACTCTATCGCCACTTCGCAGGCGCAGGGTCAGTTGCACGAAATGCCTGATCAGCTTGCACTGAGTTCGCAAGTATCGAGGTTTAGTCAAACCATTAAATCCGCCGCCGAGTTACCTGAAGCACTGGCTCGGGCTTATGCTGTGTTTGGCAGCGCCAGACCCGGGCCTGTGCACTTGCAGTTGCCGGTCGCATTACTTGGAAGCCCTGTTGGTCAAAGCCTGATTGATGGTATACCTGCCTGTCCACCTCGCCCGGTAGCATCTGACGCTGATATCAGAGCAGCAGGTGATGTTATTAACAGCGCACAAAAACCGGTAATTCTTGCCGGTGGTGGGGCGGTCGATGCAAGTGAAGAGGTGCAGTCACTGGCCCGTAAAATCAACGCACCCGTGCACATGACCATCAACTCGCGTGGTTTACTACCGTACACGCATGAGCTTGCCGTGCCGGCAAGTTGCACCCTTCGCCCGGTACGTGATGTTTTAAACGAGGCAGACGTTGTAATCGCCTTGGGTACAGAGCTTGCGCAAACCGACTACGATCAATACAGAGATGATGCTTTCGAGCTAAACGGCAAGTTGATTCGCTGTGACATAGATCCACAACAAATTAACAATAACTTTGCATCTGATGTTGCGCTGATTGGAGATGTAGCTACTACAACCCGTCTGCTACTGGAGCAAGTAACTGATAACAATAACGGCGATGGAAAAGCGCGTGCAGCAAAAGCAATGCAATTAGCAACTGCTTCACTCAGTGACATTGAAAAACGTCATCTGCAAATTCTGGAATCAATTCGCGATCAGGTACCGGAGTGTATATTCGTGGGAGATTCAACCCAGCTGATATACAGCGGCAATATGATTTTTAATACAGCGCACCCTCGTCAGTGGTTCAACTCGTCCGTAGGATTCGGAACATTAGGTTACGCGCTACCCGCTGCAACCGGTGCTGCACTGGCCGTGCATCGAAAAACTCCAAACGGCCAGCCTGTAGTTTGTTTGATTGGTGATGGAGGCATGCAGTTCGTACTCGGAGAACTAGGTGCCTGCAGGGACGCAGATGTACCAATAGCTATAGTGGTTTGGTGTAACGGCGGTTATCGGGAAATAAAGACCAGCATGGAGCGTGCAAATGTAACTTCAGTGGGTGTTGAGTTTACCGTGCCGGACTTTCTTGCAGTAGCGCAAGCCTACGGCATTAACGCCGTACATGCAGATGATGAGCAACAGCTCTGTAACGCCATTGACGAATCGTTCAAGCGAGGTACTCCCGTGTTAATCACTGTTGACGAAGAACAGGTGCTTAAAACATCTGGTTAGCCAGCTGTTGTGGTTGCCCTGCAAAATTGGTAGCTGGTATCTGCCGGGTTGATGCACCGAATATCCTGCAGCTGTCGGCTAACTTCCGACATTCGCTGATTCGTCGTTGCTGCTTGATTTATCTATCACTTTGCGACTCAAGGCTCAGTTGAGTTGGTTTTAAGTTGCTGCACGACTTGTTCAATGATGTAGGATATTTAGCTCATATTAGTTGAGGTATCTATGAATAAATTACTACAAACTGCTCTATTAGCAGCTAGCTTTACAACTCTCATCTCTTGCGGTAGTGGTGATGATGGTGAGACCGCCACAGCACCCCAGACGACAGATCCTATCGCACAAGGCGGAGATGACGTAACTGACGCAAGCAGATTTGGACCCGCTGAATTTCTAACGGCCGAGTGCGGCTCAACGGAAGTTTCTACACTGACAGCAAACAATTTAACACCTACTCCATTTTTCACAAACCAGGTAGTCGAAGGTCGGTTGCTGCAAGGCAGCCCGGATTTAAACTCTGCGTTTTGGGAAATTTCTCTGGAGTCTGGCAATTATCACCTGATATTAGATAAGGCTGACGAATCAAACCAGTTTGATTCAATAGGGGTTAGCGTGGTTAGCATCGTCGGTAGCGATGAAGAAACATTAATCTTTGGTGTGGATTCTGAGATCGATGCGAGAAGCTACTTATTTCTTGAGCTTGAGACAGCACAAACACTGACACTCAGACTTGAACCGGTTTTTGATGCGGTAACCGATTATAGTATGGCGATAATTCCTAATGGGTCTGCTGTCCCATCACCCCGTTTAACACTGTGCCCGGAAATCACAACTATCAGCTTGGGCGAAACACAAGTTGTAGAATTGCCCGACAGAGTTAATAGAGAAGATAATCGCTGGTATCGTATTAATTTTCCTGAGTCAGGAAATTATACAATTGATGCAGCAATTACGTCTGAGGAAGTAGCTACGCTGCAATATATCCCTATTCTGTTTGAAAGGTTTGGAGATACAGACTCTGAGACTACAATAAGTACCGGTGCTGTCTCCGGGACTTTATTTGAAGTGTCCGATGAATTCACTGCGAACCGTGGAGATGCGTGGATACGGCTCCATACAACAACCGGACCGCACGACGTCGAATTCACAGTGCGACAGTAAAGCTAAAGCTGGTGGCGCGCTGGTGTGAACGGCAGGCCATAATTGATTGTCGTTTCACACCAGCAAACCAAACCGCAGCTAGAACATTGCAATTTGGACCGGCCGCATAATGGTCTAACAAAAATATCCACCAGCAATCTATTTTAGGTTTTTGAATTGGTGCGCTGGGAAACAGCTGCAACAGTAAACTTGAGCCGGTCTAACCACGATCGGTGGTTACTGGCATAGTTTCTTTATCCGGCTCTGACGGCCAAAAGCCACCATTCTTTCATCTGTAATCTTGCGAATTGATTGGAAACAACTTCGATTAAATTGTGATTCGAATAGTTTGAAGGTAAGACCATCATTTGTATTCAAGTCACAATTCTGGTTTATCCGTTATTGTGTAGCAGAGTTCTAGATCAAAGAAAGGTAAGTAGCGAACAGTCCCTCGGTGTCCCTAACTTCCACGTAGGTGACTCTCTGCTCAGCTTTCAGTGTGTTGAGGTTAGCTGATTGAATGCCGCGATAGTCAATCGAAATAGTCTCACCCGAGTCGCTTAACTTACTGCCAAGTCCCGTTTCGCTATCGAACCACGAAACGGTGCCGGCATATCTAATGCTCATTAGCCGTACCTCTAAAGCGTGCAACCACCTTACGCCGATCGACAGCATAAGCGACTTAGAGTGATTGCATAGAAAGTGGGCTGCAGTGACGCACCTTTTCGGTACAAGTTAGAACGATATTGAACAGCTCATGTAACGACGACAGCTATGTGAACCGTTCCGTCTCAGCGCTCCCGGCGGTGTAGATGTTAGGATTAGTGAATGCGGGCTGCCAGCTAAATTCCGACATTCGCTGGTTCATTCTTACTGCGTATTTCATTTATATCAGCGTCGGTATAAAACGCCAGTATCAGCTTCGATATAGTTAACTATTATGTGAAAAAGAGGTGCGTAATATTTTATGAGTTTATTGAATATTGCAGTCCGCAATAATGCGGAATGGTGTGAGCGTGTCGCGCTGTCACATGGTGTCGATTGCAAGTGGCTAACAGATGCATGGTTTACAACTTCCTTAATGCCACCTTTTTATCCAAACGTTGTGTCTTTGAAACCAGGAATAGATGAAGAATCAATATTGGCATTGGAAAAAGATTTGCCGGAACATTGTTGTTGGAAAGATAGTTTTGGGGAGCTTAAGCTTGAACAGTTTGGATTCAAGGTAATACTGGAGTCTAGTTGGTATGCATGCTTAGAGCTAAATATTAATGATCCGTGTAGTGAATTAACTGGAGTTGTAACTTCAAAAGAAGAACAGAGAGAGTGGATAGACTCCTGGGGTGAGACTCCATCAGAAGCCGACATATTTCTACCGGCGCTACCAGGATCACAGGTCAAATTCATATTTTCAATGAATGAGGGTCGTATGGTTTCTGGTTTGATCGCCAATGTAGGAGATTCTGCAGTAGGTATAAGCAATACTTTTGGTAATGCCAATGGAATTGCACAATGTGTCAAATTTGCATTTGATTGGGCCAATGGACTTCCACTTGTCGGCTATGGCTCACATGATGAGCTTTGCATGATGGAAAAGCTTGGGTTTGAGGGTGTAGGAAAATTAAGAGTATGGTTGAGATGAAAGTCGCACATAACAGGCCATGCAGATCGATGCTGTCCGTTTGCATGATTTGCTCGTGCCTTCAACTTTATCATGCCAACCGCCAACGCATACGGCGCGACTGATGGCGGCGTTGGTTCAATTTAGAGAAAACATAGTTTGGAATTATTTCTACAAATATGGGGAGGAGGTTGCTATCTCGCCAACAAAGTATGTTTCGCTCTCTCCGAAGGAAAAGATACTAGGGCCGGCAATCACATGCGCGTCTTTGGCTGGGTGGCGTACATTGTTGGCGTGCCTGCCTGGGTGGTTATTCTGGTTGGCAATCAAAACTGGATAGCCGCTTCAATCGAAGCGGGTGGACTTCCGGCGATGTTTTTAGGGTTGTATGTTTCATGTGCCCAGGGAAAGAGGCCAAAGAAGTGGGTTTATAGATTTGTAACATTTCTTACATACGCAGCGTTGGTCTTTGGCGTAGCTAACAGCTTATATGTTAACGGTGGATTAACTTCACTTTCTCAATTCCTGGAAATCGGCGTAATGTTCGGTTTCCTGTTAAGTGGTTACTACATCGCCAAAGAAAATTCCGCTGGCTGGCTCTATTTCATGTTAGGAAATATCAGTATGGCAGCGCTTATGTATATTGAAGATGCTCCAATTCTTATGGCGCAGCAACTTATTTCCCTCGTATTTGTTGTCTATGGCTATAAAAAAGCGCTGCAAAAAATCTAACAAAGCAAGCAGTCGGTCATCAATGTCGATAACAGCACTCGGTCAACCTTAAAATCATCAATCAACAGAACGGTTTGATTACATGAAGCTCACTAGTACATCGTTTGCATTATCGATCAATGTGGTGTCAGCACTTATAGGTTGTAAAAATGAGCCGTCTGATTCCGGTGAGGTTTATTTTGCTGATGTGCATATCAGCCCTCATACCAACCCCGCATCATCACCCTGATGATAGTAAGCTTCATTCCCCAAGCAGCCTGTGGCCCGGTGTCCTGGAGCACCAGGCCAAAGCGTAAAATATATTCAAACCTCAGTTGTAGTCTTGCCCAAAACCCAGTCCGGTCGAACAAAATGACAGGTATAACCGTGAGGTATACGTTCAAGATAATCCTGATGCTCTTGCTCTGCTACCCAGAATTCTCCTACCGGTTCAAGTTCGGTCACAACAGTGCCGGGCCAAAGACCTGTGGCATTAACGTCAGCGATAGTTTGTTGTGCAACTGTTTTTTGTTCCTCGTTGCAGTAGTAAATTGCAGATCGATACGACATGCCGCGATCGTTACCCTGCCGGTTAAGAGTGGTGGGGTCGTGTATTTGAAAAAAGAATTCCAGTATCTGTCTGTAGCTAATAGTCTGCGGGTCGAATTCTATTTCGATTCCTTCGGCATGGGTGCCGTGATTTCTATACGTGGCATTTGGTACGTCGCCACCGGTATACCCGACAACAGTTTTACTGATGCCTGGTATCTTGCGAATTAAATCCTGCATGCCCCAAAAACACCCTCCGGCAAGTACGGCTCTTTCTGTCATGGTTTTGTCCTTGTGCTTAATGGTTGTAGTGGTGGTTGTTCATTGATTAGCGGCATGCTGCAATCAGTGTATCAATAAGTTTTTGAATCTTATTAGTCAATGCTTCATCAGTCAGGTTCCCGTTGTCATCAAAAGCGGCAGCGGCAGATGGCAATGTGACGAAACCCGGCACGACAACCACACCGAGTTCAGCCAGCGTATCACGTAAGCGGGGAATCACTCTGATACCACCGAGGCGTCCGGGAGAGGCTGCCATGATAAGAGCTTTTTTACCATCAAATGCAACCTTACCTTTTTCATCACCTTCCGTCCGTGAAATCCAGCTGAAAGTGTTAACCAGTAGTGGCGGTACATGTCCATTGTATTCGGGAGAGGCGACAATAAATCCATCATGCTGTTGCATTAGTGTTTTGAAATCACGCATTGTTTGCGGCAGGCCGTTTGCGGTTTCATCATCACCGTTGTAAACCGGTGCCGTGTAGTCTGCAAGATCTGCAAGTGTCACTTTGGCAGTAGTTTTTTCAGCAATGGCAGCGGTCGCGATAGCGAGCTTTTTATTGAAAGAGCCGGACCGCGCACTTCCGGCGAAAACGAGTATCCTGGTTTCTGTCATTGACGGTTGTATCCTGTTCTAATACGCCCTTCCGGAAATGCGTTGAATTGAAGCGTTGAATTAATGAGAGCCAGTTGCAGAGTCACTGCGTCGTTGTTTATTTCACGCCTGCCTGCCGGAAGAAGTATGGGGTCGGCAACGGAATTAGCAACGGGAGCGTTAAGAATAGCATGCGGTTAGCGGGTGTAATTTTAGAATTTCTTTTTGCAGTGTTGCTGATTCTTTTTGTAACGCTGTGTGGCTACTTTTATTTGTCACCCGCCTTTGGTGCGTCACCCTCAGGTGAGGCGTTAGCGAGCATACAAAAATCCTTCAATTACAATGGCAGGCGTTTTGAAAATCTT
>CAZYRP010000210.1:0-8846 GCA_964649465.1 uncultured Granulosicoccaceae bacterium
CAGAGCTAAGTGACTTTGTCGGAGCAGAAGCTGCAGCAAGTGAGTTTGACTGGGAATGTCTGGAGACAAAAATTGCCACGACTCTTCTATTTGAGTCCACTACCAGTGCTTTAAAATATTTACCTGCAATTGCCAACGACCCGCGAGCTAGCGGTATTGCGGTACACGGTATGCTCGCGACTCTGTCTGGTAACGGATCTAAAGGTGCAGACTTGTTTGAAAGGGCGCTTGCCAACAACGATACTGTGTTGCGTGGTTTGTTGTTATTGTTTGGTGGTTTGTCAGCGGTGCAAAACTCGTCGGCAACTAACGCCACAGCATCTCTTAACAGATTAATCCAGGATATTAAGCAACTTGATGTTACTGATCGATTTATCGCAGTTGTTGAATCGTTGCTGGACTATTTGCGGGTAAAAAGTGATGAGCGCAGTGCAGGGGAGCTGATTGAGCAATACAATGAGTCGGCAGATGCCTGCCCCTGGCTCGATCTAATACGTTGTGCCGTGCTCTACTGGTTGGGTGAAACTCCGTCAGTACGGCAACTGGGACGTCTGCAACGCTCTATTGATCAGGCAACCCTTGCCGGTGTGCACTGGTATGCGATACAGGCAACCGGCCTGTTGAAAAGATGCGGCAAACAGCGTGATACGGTTCGATCTGAAGATTCAGATGGTATAAGCAGCACCTGGCTTGCAGATCTTTTGACCCGATCCGTAGACTGGCAAGCTCAATTACAGAAAATTGATCAGCTATGCGCTAAGCATAGCAGGGTCAATTCTGCTCTGGTATCAGATGACACTCGTGTGGTGTGGTTTGTCAGTGCCGGTTCAATGAGTATTGAAATTCAGGCGCGGCAACAAAAGAAAAACCCTCAGGGGATGTGGAGTAAGGGTCGTAAACTTGAGCTGCTTGATTTATTAAACAACTATACTCAGCTCGATACTTTGTGTGAAAGCGATCGGCAGTTGTGTAGCGCGATTGATCGTTTTTCGGATACCGAGTTTGTTCCCAGGAAAGACCACAAGGTGGAGGTAGCTGACTTAACTCTACTCCAGGCATTGATTGTTCATCCGAGAATATATCGTGTACAAAAAAATGACAGTCTGCCGCCGGTACCCTGCACAATAGAACTCACACAGCCCCATTTGGAAGTTTTGCAAAGTACTCAGGGCAACTCTGCCACTGTGCGAATAGCCCCTTTCCCCAGTGGTGCTGCTCAACATAGCAGGCACTGGCAAATAGATTGGATCAAGCCTGATTGTCTGCAGGTAACCACATATAAAAACGGCCTGATAGCTGTTGCCCAGGCATTGACTGAAGCCGGTATGCAGGTACCGGAAGATGGGCTGCAACAACTTCATAAAACGATGCCGTCGTTGTCTTCATTGTTAACTGTCTACTCTGACAATGAGATGCCGGGCACAAGTAGTTTGATCAATAGAGAGCCTGATAACACGCTGCACATTCTATTGACCAAAACTGATGACAATCTGCACCTGGCACTTTGTATGTATCCTTTCGGTGAGCATGGACCGCTGGTTAGTCCCGGAATTTCCAGTCAGCAGGCAGATGGCGCTAATAACACCAACAACGCTGACACAACCATGCAACAGGAAACGATGCTTGCGAATGTTGATGACGCTATGTACAAGCTTTGCCGCAATCTGCAGACGGAGCAAAAAAACGCTCAGGAGTTATTGGCACAACTGCCTGTGCCTGAGAGCGTCGGTAATTTTGTATGGCAAACCCGCAAGGCGTCCGAGGGGTTTGAATTACTATCTGCTTTGCAGCGGTTAAAAGATCAGTCATTGCCGTGCGATGTAAAAATACACTGGACCTCAGGTGAGGTGATAGAAATATCGGATCCGATTCACTGTGTTGATATGCATATTGATATAAGCGGCAGCTTTGACTGGATACATCTGGATGGTGACTTGCATATTGCTCCTGAAAAGCAGATAGATATCGGGGTATTGTTTGGATTGCTGGATGACGAACACGGTCGCTATCTGGCAATAGACAGCACGAGAATTATTCAACTTAGCGACGAGCTGCATGGCAAATTGTGCAGTCTGCGCAGTATCAGCAATGCTGGCCGCGTTCATCCGTTAGCCACTGCTGTGCTGCAGGAAGCTATCACCGGTATGACAGTAACCGGTGACACCAAATGGCAGGATCGACTGCAGCGCCTCGATGAGGCCGAATCTCTGGAACCTTTACCACCGGAAGACCTGACCGCCACACTCAGGGATTATCAGTTACACGGATATCAGTGGATGGTGCGTCTTGCGCACTGGGGTGCCGGGGCTTGCCTTGCGGATGATATGGGACTCGGCAAAACCTTTCAGGCCATAGCAGTGGTTCTGCAACGCGCCGGTGAAGGCCCAACTCTTGTTACCGCGCCTACCTCCGTTTGTTCAAACTGGATCAACGAGTGCAGGCGATTTGCACCCTCTCTGAATGTACAGCGTCTGGCAGACCGCAATCGGGTATCCATGCTCAGCAGTGCCGGAGCGGGTGATGTCATCGTTTGTAGTTATGGTGTTTTACAAAATGAAATTGAATCAATTGCTGAAAAACACTGGGCAACCATTGTTGCTGACGAAGCCCAGTCATTTAAAAATACCAACACTTATCGCTCAGACGCGATGATGATGCTGCAATCGGATTTTCGTCTTATTACAACAGGTACACCGATAGAAAATCGCCTTGAGGAACTTTGGAATTTGTTTAGATTTATAAATCCTGAGTTACTTGGTTCACGTGAGCGATTTAAAACCCGTTTTGCGAATCCTATAGAAAATTCTAATGATGAGGCAGCGCGTGAACAGCTTAAGGCTCTGGTGAGACCATTTATTCTGAGGCGTCTTAAAAGCGAGGTGCTGACTGAATTACCGTCGCGCACTGAGATTACCCATCTGGTAGAGCTGGAGCCTGCAGAACGCGATTTTTATGAATCGCTGAGAACCGATGCCAGTGAACGGCTAAAGCTATTAGACAGCAGCAATCCTGAACAACGCTTTCAGGTGCTTGCTGAGCTTACCCGCTTGCGCCGTGCGTGTTGTCACCCACAATTAGTTACTGATGAACCGCCGGTTGAAAGTGCCAAGTTGCGTGCTTTTGCAAAGCTTGTCGATGAATTGCGAGCCGGCGGACATCGCAGCCTGGTGTTTAGCCAGTTTGTTGGACACCTCGCGCTGATACGAGAATATCTGGATAATAAAAATATAAGTTACCAGTATCTTGATGGTTCTACCTCGGTGAAGCAACGTCAGGTCGCTGTAGATAATTTTCAGGGCGGTGAGGGTGACTTGTTTTTAATTAGCTTAAAAGCAGGTAACTCGGGACTTAATCTGACGGCTGCGGATTATGTAATCCACATGGACCCCTGGTGGAATCCGGCGGTGGAGGATCAGGCGTCTGATCGGGCCTACCGCATGGGGCAGACGCGCCCGGTTACCATTTACCGGCTTATTATAAAAAACTCAATTGAAGAAAAAATTGTCAGGCTGCATGGTCAAAAGCGTGAGCTTTCCGATGGTTTGCTTGCGGGTACGGACAGTGGAGTGCAGTTATCAGTGGACGAGCTAATGAAACTGGTAGAACCAGAGCGCTGAGCGTGTGGTGGTGCTTTGAAAACCTGCAAGCACCTGGCGGTTTGCTGTAGGTGGATTTATAAATCACTGGTTTGGCAAACAATAGTGCTGAACTACGCGCCTGGCAGTTTTTGCCCGACTCGGAGCCTTTATAATTTGTTGATTAAGTCCGGCGTTTTTCGGTCGCTATAAAGGCTCTGACTTGAACTGAGAGACGGAGCAGCAGCAATGGGTAATTCAAATCCGAAAGAAGATTTGTGGCAACAATTTCTGGCGGACGACGGTACTGTGCATAAACCGGCAAAGGTAGTGTCGGATGGTACAGAGTGGACGGGGGAGTTCGATCGCCGTAAAAAACCGCGTGACGAAAAGCCTGCCACCGATAACGCCATCGATAACACTGCTGGTAATTTAACCAGTGATGTAACGACTGATTTAAGTGGTGACGCAGCTAACGAAAGTCATATTGATGGTGAGCCGGAATCCGACAGTGATCAATAGTGTGTCACTGCTCGACTGCTAATTCACCGCGTGCCAGCGTGACACTCTACCGCTGAGTGTATGGCAACAGCTCTTCTACCTCTAATCGATAGCCGGATTCTGCAAGCTCGCTGGTGACAGTTTCAGCCCTTATTGTACCGATTGCCCAGACAGGCTCGTACATACCGTTAAATTTCACCGCTTTACGAGCTTCTGCATGGACTATCTGGTTAGCTGGTGGAGGTGGAACGTGAATACAAGCGCCAACATAGGGTACCAGCAGGAACTCCTTAATGAGTGCACTGCCGTTGTATTCTAATGGTGTTATGTAGGCCGGCAGTTTAATCCGCTTACCATCAAGATCTGACACCACCGGTGCGTATGCAAGTTCTTCAGTAATACGGGCAACCTCGGCATTTGATTCTTCGCTGCCGTCCATCAGTCTGTCTATTTCTTCCTGAGACATGGTGATGTACGGGTTTTCCGGTGGTACGAAATCGTCCGGAACCAGGTCCTGCCACTCGATTTCAGTAGCGTCCGGCAGTGCAGCTGCCTGGTCTTCGTCTTTAGAGAATGACCACCAGGCCGAATAGGCACTTACAGAAAACAAGGCGGCAGCTATTACTGCGCCTGTGAAAAAAGAAGTTCTGGTTATCATGGTAAAACTCTCTTTTAAACATTGATCCTGCAAACTTTGCGGATCTTATAATCTTTGCGACAATCCGTCTGCAAGTGATTTTCGGTATGCCTGCAACGCCGGCAGAGTCCCTGCAAACAATCCGGCTACCGCAATGGCCAGCAATATTCTGAGATCGGATCCATCCGGCAATCCGGGACTAATTGAAAGTCCGAACCTCTGTTGCAGAAAAATCGCACCAACACTCGTCAATATATAATGCAGTACCAAGCCTACTATGATGCCACCGAGTGTTAATACAGTGGATTCTATGCACAGTAGTAAAAAAACGTGCGCTGGTCGTGCTCCAGCTGAACGCAATACTGCCATTTCACGCCTTCGCTCGTTCAGCCCGGCGAGCAGCACCGAGATTAAGTTTACCAATCCGGCAACAACAACGCAGATGGATACAATCAGCAGTGCTATTTCTGCGACACTCACCAGGCTCCATAGTTCCTGTAGTGCAACACCTGGAATAACCGCCAGCAGTGGTTCGGCCCGGTAGGTATTAATCGCCCGCTGTTCGCGAAACACCGCCGCCCGGGAGTTCAAACCCGCTAAAAGAGCGGTAACTGCAGCCGGTTTCAGGTCCATCTGTCTAATAGTATCGGCTGGCGTGCCTGCACCCTTTACGGCGGCACCGTTGCGCCAGTCAACATGCATGGCTTCGATTCCCTGCAAACTGACGTGTATTGCGCGGTCAACCGGTGTGCCGGTTGGCTGTAGAATACCGCTCACTCTAAAAGGCTGCTTGTCGTGCTCAACCAGCCCCACTTTACCGGTGCCGTGGGCGACAACTATGCTCTGATCTATCTTATAACCCAGCTCCGCGGCCACTTCGCTGCCCAGCACAGCATCAAAGACATCATCAAATAATTCACCTTTAGCCAGTGACAGAGGTTGTTTGTCTGCGTAGCGATAATGAGTGAAGTAATCCTGCGTGGTGCCCACTACCCGATAACCTGCGTGAGAATCACCCAGTGAAATCGGTATAAGCCAATTGATAGATTTGCGTTGTCGAATTTCCTCCACGGTTTCCCAGCTGATGTTGTTTGTGGCGTTGCCGATGCGAAAAACCGAGTACAGCAGTAGTTGAACAGATCCACTTCGAGCGCCAATAATAAGGTCTGTACCCGAAACTGTCTGGGTAAAGCTGCTACGCGCGTCACGCCTGATTTTTTCAACCGTGAGAATAAGCGCAACGCTCATTGAAATTGCCAGTAGAGCCAGCAGTGCTGTTGGCCAGCGATTGCAGATACTTTTCCAGGCCAGACCGATCATACGGTTGATCCCTGCAAATCCAGTCTTTGTGACAGATGACCACTGCTTGCATCGTTGATATCGCGAAGATCAATACGACGATCAAAAGCATTGCCGAGGGTGGCGTCATGACTGACGAACAACAGTGTGCAGCCCGCCGCTTCAACCTCGGCAAAAAGC
Organism: uncultured Granulosicoccaceae bacterium; assembly: GCA_964649465.1. Lineage (GTDB taxonomy): Bacteria > Pseudomonadota > Gammaproteobacteria > Granulosicoccales > Granulosicoccaceae. The sequence continues at coordinate 6,193 of CAZYRP010000210.1, forward strand.
AGATCAAGGAACGCCTGGCGAGTATCGCTATCCAGAGCTGATGTTGGCTCATCAGCGATTATAAGTGACGGGCGCCCGATCAGAGCTCTGGCAACCGCCACTCGTTGCTGTTGCCCGACACTGAGTTTGTTAACTTGCTGATCCTGAATTTCTTCCGGAGAAAGTTGCATTGAACGCAGCAATCGATTTGCTTCTTCGGTTAAGGTGTTTCCCTGCTGGCGTGCGCGTGTGCGCCGGACTTTGGAGAACTTGCACGGTAACTGGATGTTGTCCTGCACAGACAGAAACGGTAACAAGTTAAATTGCTGGAAAACCAGACCAATCCGGTCAACTCGAAATTGATCTCTCCTCCCACCACGCAGTGTATTGAGCGCCACACCATCAACAACAATACCCCCTGATTGTGGTGTAAGCACCGCGGCGATCAGACTAAGCAGCGTTGTTTTTCCGGATCCGGAGCGGCCTTGCAAAAACACACGCTCACCTTTCGCAACGTTGAACTCCCGAATTGAGAGTACCGGTTGCGAAGTACCCGGCCACGAAAAGAGGATGTTATCTAACTGCAGAGTCTGATGCGCGTCGTCAGCCATTAAAAATCACTTAATTGTGCAAGTAGCAGCGGAAGTCTGCGAGGCAGAATTCTGCCTCACGGACCCCTGGCTTAGACTTATTGGACTTGCGTGATGTCCACCAGTGATTTTGTCTGACCCAGCTCCACTGCAGACTGTCCACCCGGACCAATTAGCTGCACGTCAAGATCTTCGAAACCAGACCAACGCTGCAACAGTGTGACGTCGATTGCTGCCAGTTGATTCACCTCTGAGCAATTGAAGGTATAGGTTGCCAGAACTTCAGAGTGTGTACCTTCATCAGCGTGGTCGTCATGGTGCTCGTCGCCATGCGCATCATCGTCGTGGTGATCGTCATGCTTGTCATGTTCGTCGCCATGGCCGTCTTCGTCATGGTGATCATCATGCTTGTCATGTTCGTCGCCATGGCCGTCTTCGTCGTGGTGATCATCATGCTTGTCATGTTCATCGCCATGACCGTCTTCGTCGTGATGATCATCATGCGAATCCCCGGATGCCATTCCGTTCTCCACCGTTATAGCATCAGCGACGCAACCACCGCCGTTGAAAGAAAAAAGCTGGTCCGGCTGATTTAGCAGTGCCAGTGCATTATCAACCAGTTCATGTTGTTCATCGGTACTGGGTGCGTGTTCAAAACCGACGATATTGTCCCATGGGGTTTCCAGTTCGAGAAAAACCTGGCCGTCATCAACGGCAATATTTAAAAATGCCGAGCCGTGTTCGTGGCTGCCATGTTCACGTTCTGTTTGAGCAGAAGCAAGCGTAGAGACGCCCGCTGTTAAAAGGGCGAGTGTAGTGGTAAGTCGCATTGGAGTTTCCTGTCTGATGTTGTGCAACGCTCAACACAATAGAGGCGCTGCCGGGAGTTTGAGTTTTCAGTCAGGTGTGTAGCGGAGGTGCTCTAATGTGTGCTGTGCGCCGCGATTCACTGGCAAATTCAACAATCGCGTAATTAGCTAAATTGGCTACACGAGGTGTGATGCATTTTGTTTGCTGATGATGCTCGGTGCCTTCGTGATTCAGCAGTGCGTGGTAGATTGCGCAATCGCTGTCTGTTTTCGTTTCTTTCTCTATCTGGTTCGGTCGGTGAACAGGGCCTGTGTGCGCTATGTGCCGGTAAGTAATACTCTGGTGAGCATGGCCTGCATGATCGTGGTGATCACCTGAGTGAGTTCCACCGCTGCTTTGGGTAATGCTACAGTCTGGAGATATAGTGTGACTGATGCCTTCGCAGTCAGGGGCGTGCAAATGCCCGACCAGATGCACATTGGCAACTAACTGGCCGTAACACAGAGCCACAATGAGCAGGGCGTGAATGAGTTTTCTGCTGTTCACAATAATTAGTATAGCTGCTGTCAAATTGTCGTGCCAGATAAATGGACACGCAGAGCCTCGGGATCTTGTAGATTTTGCAGTATCGTGGCTGACACTCCAAAGTATGGTTTGATCCATTTTTTTCGCGCCAGCAATAGGCAATATTCCTTTTTGGTTCTGGTGATGTTTTGCGTATTCCAGGTATTTCGCTATTGCAGCATCGTTCGTCTTCTACGCAGTTACCCACAATACGATCTCTTTGGAGATTCGGGTTCTATTTGATAAAGCAATTAGAAGGTTAACAGGCAAACTATTAAGAAAAATAATATCACAGGCCTCCATCCGTGATGAGTCCGAGACGGGTGTGATACGGAGCACAAAACCGAGCTCATTAATATGTCTACGCCGCCGAACTAGATTTGAAGGGAGGCAATGTTGTCTTTTTCGTCACCTTATAAAAATAACGAACTCCCTGTGGAAGACTTCATTGCTAAACAAAAAAACAGCCTTCTTGCTATTTTGCTTTGCCGGAGTCGCCTTGCTTTTTTGGCTAAGTTTTAGTTTCTTATTCGTTGCGCACTCAGAAAAACAGGATACCGATTTTCTTAAAAACTATGTAGCGACAGACAAGGTGCTGAGAAACGCATCTATCATGATTGCTGAGGAGCGCGCTGTATCTTATTGGGGTCTGGGTCTTACTGGCTTATTAAATCCCGCACAAATAGCTACTCGACAACGTATGAAAACAGA
>CAZYRP010000211.1:0-8751 GCA_964649465.1 uncultured Granulosicoccaceae bacterium
TCCTTGAGATGACTCGCGATTTCATCTTTCCAAATACTTTTGCAACAATAGAATACGCGCTCAAAAACCTCGGCGAAAAACATGGCACCAAATTCGAGTTTGAGTGTTACGACCTCGGCCACCTTTACAATGTTAAATGGTTTGTCGACAAGGGATTGATCAAGCCACCGTTTTTTATTCAAATGGTTTTCGGCATTCTAGGTGGTGTCGGCGCTGATCTCGATAACCTAATGCACATGCATAAAGTGGCAGACCGGCTGTTTGGCGCTGAAAACTACGAATGGTCCGTACTGGCAGCAGGCAGGAATCAAATGCCGTTTGCCACACAAAGCGCGATGCTCGGAGGCAATCTGCGTGTTGGTCTGGAAGACAGCTTATTTATAGAAAAGGGTGTGCTCGCCACATCAAACGCAGAACAGGTCACCCGCATCCGCGGCATCATAGAAAATCTGGGATTAAGTGTCGCTACACCCGACGAAGCGCGAGCGCGACTTGCGCTTAAAGGCGGCGACGTGGTTGGCTTTTGAATCGTGATACACAACACCAATAATTATCGAACGGATACAGATAATCAAAGATGAAGCCCGAAAATGAAACCCAGAAATGAAACTTAGCGAGAAAGTTGCCATCGTAACCGGGGGCAGCCAGGGTATTGGTCGCGGTATTGTCGATGCGTTTATTGCGGAGGGCGCCAGTGTAATCACCTGTGGACGCCGCGAACAGTCGCAAAATCTAACCGATAACTGCGACTATACAAAACTGGATGTAGCAGACCCGGACGCGGTCAATAGATTTGCAGCATCACTGGGTTCGATAGATATACTCGTAAACAACGCTGGAGTACAGGTAGAGAAGACCGTAACCGAAAGCACCGATGCAGACTGGGATCTGATTATGGGTGCTAACGCACGCGGTGTATTTAATCTCTGTAGGGCAACGATCCCGAAAATGAATGACGGTGGTTCAATCATCAACATCGGATCAATATCAGGTAATGTCGCAGACCCGTCAATGGCTTTATACAATGCATCAAAAGCATTTGTACACGGACTGACCCGTTCAATAGCGGTAGACCACGGACCACACATTCGCTGCAACGCCATCTGCCCCGGCTGGATAGAAACCGGTATGCTGGAAGCGGGTTTTGCGACTGCTAAAAACCCGGATGCCGCAATGAACGACGCATTGCATCGGCACCCGGTGCGTCGATTTGGCAAGCCGGCAGACATCGCTTCCATGGCCGTCTGGCTTGCATCATCTGATGCAGCATTTGCTACCGGCCAGTTGTTTACCATTGACGGCGGTATGACGGCATCCTCACCACTAAACCCGGGACTTTTTTAATGTCTGACTTCAAGCACACAGCCATTTTAGGTGCCGGTGTTATTGGTGCCAGTTGGGCAGCATTGTTTCTCGCCTCTGGTCGCAGTGTCGCAGTATACGATCCATCGCCACAGGTACAAACCAACGTAAAAGCTTACCTCGAAAAATCATGGCCGGTATTGGAGCAGCTCGGACTCACCGAAAACGGCAATCCGGATAACATAAGTTTTCATAACGATGCATGCGAAGCTGTCGCCGGTGCTGCTTTTATACAGGAAAGCGTACCGGAACAAGTTGAATTAAAGCACGCGCTCTACCGCGAGATAGAAGCAGAATTACCTTCCGAATCCGTTATAGCGTCTTCTGCATCCGGTCTTACGCTCACTGAAATGCAGGCAGGTTTTGCCAACCCTGCCCCATTGGTACTCGGCCACCCTTTTAACCCGCCACATTTAATTCCGTTGGTAGAAGTGATGGGTAACGATAAAACCAGTTCCGGTGTCGTTGAAAAAGCAGAGGCATTTTATAAAGCAGTGGGCAAAGTCACTATCAGAGTTAACAAAGAAGTACCCGGCCATGTTGCGAATCGATTACAGGCTGCGGTCTGGCGCGAGGCTATTCACATGGTCAATAGCGGAGTCGCATCCGTCGAAGATGTCGACACGGCGATGTGGGCTGGCCCCGGTCTGCGCTGGGCGGTTATGGGACCGACAATGTTATTTCACCTCGGTGCCGGAGAAGGCGGACTACAAGAGTTCTGTGAACGCTATTCGGTGAGTTTTAATCGCTGGTGGGATGATCTGGGTGAGTTACATTTGACTCCGGAAATTGCCCAGCAACTGGTTGCCGGAGTCGAAGCAGAGTCAAACAATGTATCCGGCACTGAACTGTCTACACAACGGGATGCTATGCTTGCCGCAATATTAAAAGCTACCCAAAATATGCGCGCTGTTTAACACAGCCCGCATTCCACCAGGTGATAGATAGCCGACAGTAACTCGACGATCAGTACATCTATTACAATAGTTATTAATTATTCCCGCACAAACTGATATTGGCTAATAACTTTCGTGTCGAGATCTCCATTCTCCACTATATAGACAATACTAATTAGGCGATTAGCGTTGAATCAGTTAAGCTTCGCCTCCCCCCGCCCAAGTACCCCACACGTAAAATATTTATGAGCTTTGACTCACTTGATCTGCACGACCAGATTAAAAAAGCAGTAAAAGAACAAGGTTACGACACACCATCCCCCATTCAGGAAAAGGCCATTCCACTGGTATTGGAAGGCCACGATCTTATGGCGGCAGCGCAAACCGGCACAGGCAAAACAGCGGGATTTGTATTGCCGATACTGCATCGCTTAAATAAAGGCACAGCTGCAAAATCGAATCAGGCCCGAGTGCTGATTCTGACTCCTACCCGCGAGCTTGCGGCACAGATTTACGACAATGCGGAAATCTATGGCAAGTACCTGCCAATAAAATCGAATGTGGTATTCGGCGGTGTAAAAATTAACCCGCAAATGCAAAGGCTTCGCGGTGGTACGGATATTCTGGTCGCAACACCCGGCAGACTACTGGATTTACACAATCAAAATGCTATTCGCTTTAACCAGCTGGAAGTACTGGTGTTGGATGAAGCAGACCGTATGCTCGATATGGGTTTCATCCATGACATCAAAAGAATACTGAAAGTCCTGCCAAAGAAGCGCCAGACATTAATGTTTTCGGCAACTTTTTCAAAAGACATTCGAAAGCTTGCACAGCAGTTTTTACACGAACCCAAAGAAGTCTCGGTAACACCCAACAATTCAACCGCCAAAACCGTTTCGCAGTTAGTACATCCGGTAGATAAATCAAAAAAGGCCGCACTGTTAAAGCATTTGGTAAAGACCAATGCATGGGATCAGGTACTGGTATTTGTACGCACCAAACACGGCGCTAACAAACTCACTAAACAACTGGCCTCTGCAGATATTAATGCCGCTGCAATACATGGCAACAAAAGCCAGGGCGCACGAACCAAAGCACTGGCGCAGTTTAAGAACGGAGAGTTACAGGCATTAGTTGCCACTGATATTGCAGCACGCGGAATCGACATTGATGAGTTGCCCCATGTCGTTAACTACGATCTGCCCAATGTTCCGGAAGACTATGTTCACCGAATCGGTCGCACAGGCCGCGCAGGATCAAGCGGCCAGGCAGTATCACTGGTTAGCACAGACGAACTTAAGTTGCTAAGAGATATAGAAAGACTGATTGGCAACGCGGTTGAACGAGAGCAAATTAGCGGTTTCGAACCGGTAGATAAGGTATCTGACACACCAAAATCACCCGCAAAACCTGCGATACGCAAACCGAAAAGGAATCCACGTAAAAAGAAAAAAGCATCAGGGAGCGGGAATAACAATAATCAGGGTTTGTCACTGTACAAGGGCAAAAAGAAAACCAGCGCTAAATCCAATTCTGCAGGCGGCGGAAGAAGACGCCGCCCGGCAGCAAACAAGGCAAGTGGCTGACAGCTCTGCAAGTTGCAAAAGCAGTTAATCGACAGATAGCTGGTGTACTTGCTGAAAACTCCCCTACGCACAACAAAAAACAGCGCCCTTGAGCGCTGTTTAAGTAATTTTTGCAGAGCTACTTTTACGAGGGTCTGCGTGCAATTACAGTCATAGTGATCATTGAGATTGCAATACAAGCGATAACTGGTGCCATTGGTGGATAACTCGTTGTGTTTCAAAAAAGGCATTTTGCCGATGTTGCGCTGCAAATTCCGAGAAACTGTTCATGTTACAGTACATTCGGTATCATTTTCTTTACAATAACTATTGATCCTGGGGAAAAACTGAGAAGACCATCACGCTTTTGTGTCAGTTGTACCCCCAGATGGGTATGTAACTTCATCCCGTCACCATCGAGACAACCCTATCAACACCCCAACGCCCTCAGGCATCGGCAAATCAACTCTGATCGCACTCCTCGGTTTTGCTGTTTTTTCAGGCCACGATGCAGTTATTAAATCAATACCGGATTTTTCTGTTTTCCAGATAGGCTTTTTTTCCGTCCTGTTTAGCTTTGTACCCTTCACATTGTTTCTGGCGCTAAGCCGCAAAGAGTTTTCGCTGCGCCCAAATAACCCGCGGTTGGTTACTATCCGCTGTGTTTCGATTCTAGGCTCAATGCTGTTCGCTTTTTATGCATTTCGCACGCTGCCACTCACACAGGTGTACGCATTAATATTCTCTGCACCATTGATTATTACGGTACTTGCAATTCCGGTCCTCGGTGAGCAGGTTAAACTTTTTCGCTGGATGGCAGTAATAATTGGGTTTATCGGAGTGCTGGTTGTACTGGGCACCCAACCCGGCTCTCTGGGCTTTGGTCACGTGGCAGGAATTCTATGTGCTTTTTGCAGCGCATCCACCGCGGTAGTCACCAGAAAAATTGGCTCTGGTGAATCGACACTGACACTAATCGTGTATCCATTGCTTGTAAATCTTACGGTCTGTGGTCTGGCAATGATCCCGACATATAAACCCATGCCGGGTGTTGTACTGGTCAGCATGTGCTCAATTGGCTTACTGGCTGTGATGGGACAGAGTCTTCTAATCTATGCTTATCGCAACGCACCGGCGCAATACATTGCCCCGTTTCAATACAGCCAAATGGTATGGGCAATTATTTTCGGCATCTTGTTTTTCGCCGAAACTCCACAGTCGAATGTGCTTGCAGGGGCTGCAATTATTATTGCCTCAGGAATCCTGATTGTATTGCGGGAAATGAGAGTTAGCTACAATAAACCAATACTGAATACCCGCAACTTCAGATCGGTATCCGGCCCTCAGGCGTTTAGTAAAGAGTCGGATCAAATAGAATCCGACAGCGAACAACCTGATAGCAAACCACAGCAGTAAAGTTTGCTATAGCTTTCGGCATTTTTTTGTGTAACCGTTAATCCGACTTTTAACAACACGCTTGAATTAGCCACCACAACAGCTTATGCGCCCATATCATCTGCAATCCATTCTTGAGCAGGAGCTATCAAGTGCAACCGGCGGTCACCACACACCGGTGATGATCTGGGGGCCACCCGGGGTCGGTAAATCACAAATGGTTTCGGATGTGGCTAAAAACCACTCGGTACCGGTAATCGACCTGCGTTTGTCGCAAATGGAGCCAAGTGACCTGCGCGGCATTCCGTTTCGGACCGACAATCTGGTGGAGTGGGCAACACCACGTATGTTGCCAGATACAAACCGACACGGTCCGACCGGTATATTGTTTCTTGATGAAATAACCTCAGCACTACCGGCAGTGTCTGCAGCAGCTTATCAGTTAATACTTGATCGCAGCCTTGGCGACTATCGAGTGCCGGAAGGCTGGGTAATATTTGCTGCAGGTAACCGTCAGGGTGATCGCGGTGTGACCTATGCTATGCCATCACCATTGGCAAACCGGTTTACGCACTTCAGCTTCGACATCCACCTTGACGACTGGGTAGTGTGGGCACATAAAAATGAAATAGACGAACGTATTATCGCCTTTTTGCGATTCCGTCCCGAGTTGTTATTTGACTTTGATCCGGCGCAGGACCCGGTCGCCTTTCCCACACCGCGCTCGTGGGAATTTGCACACCATGCGCTTTATAAGTTTAATAGCCAGCCAGTGATACTCGCCGGTGCACTACAAGCCTGCGTTGGCAAAGCTGCCGGCATAGAGCTCAGTGCTTATATCGATAACCTGCAAAATCTGCCAGACATCAATGCTATTTTAAATGGTGAAGATGTTCCGGTGCCTGAGTCTGTCGATCTGCAATATGCACTGGCATCATCACTGGTCGGTCACTCGGTACGAAGCGTTAATACGCCGAATAAAAATACAACCATCGGCAATATCCTCGACTACGCGGCAAAATTTTCGCAGCGCGAGATGGGCGTGATGCTGGTATCCGATATCCATCGGGCGATTGGTGAACCTCTCTTTGACGTACCGCAATTTCAGCACTGGGCCAATCAGGTGGCAGATGTCATGTTGTATGACTCACAATGACACCGCCTGACGCCAGCGGAGATGACACAAAGCCGGACATCAAAAAAAATGGCTTAAGACCGCTGGACTCAGCTCACGATGAGTCAACATCTGAGTCAACAACTGATGTCACGCAAAAACTGTCCGCTGCGAGAACCCGGTTGATTCTCGACAAGCCGTTTCTCGGCGCACTGGTGCTGCGATTGCCACTCGTTGAAAACAGCCAGTGGTGTCAAACCACTGCAACTGACGCCAAATCAATCTATTACAACCACAGTCATCTCAGTGAGCTTAGTATGGGTCAGGTGCAGTTCGTACTAGCACATGAAGCCTTGCATTGCGGATTGTCACATTTTGCACGGCGCGAACACCGTGATCTAAAACGCTGGGATGTCGCCTGCGATCATGCAGTCAATCAACTGCTCGCCGCCGACAACCTTGAGCCGCCGCCTGCTGCGCTATTTGACGAAAAATACAAAGGACTGTCTGCAGAAGAAATCTACCCGTGTATCGAACCCGACAACAATGAAGAGCCGATGGACCAGCACTTGTACGATCCACAGGTTAATGACAAGGACACCTCAGGCAACAACACCGATAGTGAGCTCAACAATGACAATAATCCGCCGCATCCTCTGAGCAATGCTGAAAGAGATTCTCTGGATACCAAATGGCAGCAGAGACTGGCAGGAGCAGCACAGCAGGCAGCACAGGCCGGAAAGCTCAGCGATTCAATGGCACAAATGCTCCAGCGCCTGTTACAACCGGCTATTCCGTGGCGATCCATGCTTTCACGTTTCATGAGTAGCGCCGCCAGAATTGACTACAACCTGACACGTCCTTCACAACGACGCGAAGGTGACGCGATCTTACCCAGCTTACACACACGCCATATCGACGTGGCGGTCGCGATCGACACCAGCGGATCAATAAGGCAGGAAGAGCTGGACACTTTCCTGACAGAACTGAATGCCATTAAAGGGTCGATGAATGCGCGAATCACCCTGCTTGCCTGTGATGCGATGCTCGATGAAAATTGCCCCTGGGTGTTCGAACCATGGGATCCAATGAAACTTCCACCAGCAATGAGAGGTGGTGGCGGCACAGACTTCAACCCGGTTTTTGACTGGCTGGCGTCAAACATTATGAGACCCGATTTGCTGATATATTTCACCGATGCAAAAGGTAAATATCCGGCTACTCCACCTTCGTTACCGGTTCTTTGGTTAGTTAAAGGCAGTGCAGGTGTGCCATGGGGACAACGAATTCAACTAAACTGAGAATTCAACCCGGTTCATTCGCTTATAGATTTCCGGCAATGAGTGGTATTCACACTTTTTTCGACCAGAACTTGCTTAAGAGGAGTTGATTGAAACCGAAACACACTATAGCCGACCCAGCATTTGTAAAGGCCTCACCCACCGACCAGTAGCGAAGACATGCTGGATCAGCTCAAATTGCGATCCTGGAAGTATCGTAAACAGAGAGTTGCGTTTACACTTAGCGGGGTAAACTGGAGGCTACCGTGTTGTCATACTGCCTCTGAAAACCGAACACATTTCGTTCACATTCAACACTTTAATGTTACGTCGAGTCTGCCGGATTCGATCAGTCTTCTGACGCCTTTGGTCTTGTGAATAAGTCCAGAATTTAGTCGAACAATGCAGGAGTTGCATAATGCTTATCAATAACCCGTTCGCTGAACTGGCTGCGGTGATTTCACCGACGCTGATGAAGTGCTACGTCATCCTGATGGTACTGCTCGTGATCGGCGGTACGCTTCTCGATCTGCGCCACAAGCAAAGTGCCAAATACTTTTTTGAAAACTCGAAAAAGGCACAAAGCAATGCAAGGCGCAAAGTGGGCGGTGCGCAAAAAGCAGGGCTGGCAGTTAAAACTGTTGCAGGCGAAGTATTGACCTCTTCAGAATTCTGCAACTCCCGTCGCCGTCTGTCACACCTCATGACAATGTACGGATTCATTCTGTTTGCAATCGCAACCGCCGTTCTGATTTTTAAATATACCGGCGGCACTAAAGCCCCTGTGATCTGGCCGCTGGTATGGCACCTGGGCGCGCTGAGTTTGTGTGTTGGTGGCTACTGGTTCTGGTTTGCTATTCGAGTCGATGTTGCAGCTGAAGGGGTTAAGTGGAATCAATTCAACGGCCGCGGAGACCTCTTCATTCTTGGATTACTGTTTACCGCCACCTTTGGTCTGTTGTGGTCTTTTTTCTCAGCTGTTGGTGCCGGTGCGTTTGCATGGATACTATTTGCGCTGTTTATCTTAAGCGCAACCGTTCTGTTCGGTTCAGTCTACTGGTCCAAGTTTGCACATATGTTCTTCAAGCCCGCTGCCGCATTTCAAAAGAAAATTGCACAGGCTGACGGCTCTAACG
>CAZYRP010000212.1:0-8715 GCA_964649465.1 uncultured Granulosicoccaceae bacterium
CTCTTCATTAAGCCGCTGCAACATCGGCTCGGTTAATGCCTCTTCTTCGAAGTCTGCCTCCGGCTTCCATTGAGATAGCTCTAGCAGCTCCGCTGCTTCCAGGTTTAATGACAGAATTAGATCCTTCAGCGAATGAAACTGGCGCCAATCCCGTGCATCACGGAACTGTATTAGCTGTTCAGTCAGCTCGGCAAGTGTTGGTGTGTTGTTCATAATTCCAGTTTCAAACGCAGGCTGTTAGACTTCTCACCTTAACTATACCGCAGCATCAGCGCTATCTTCGATACGAAGTTCTGCTTACTTCAACAATACCCGGAATCACATGCGCATTATCCAGATCTCAGACAGTCACATTGCGCACGACATCCCACAGCGTTTGCAGGACCTCAATGACTGTATAGCTGCCGTCAATTCTGAGTCACCAGATCTGGTGATACACACCGGAGATATCACCCACAATGGCTTAGCAAAAGAGTGCGAGACCGCGCGTCAAAGCCTGAACAAGCTGTGTTGTCCGTACCATGTGATTCCCGGGAACAAAGATTTACGCGATGTTCTTACCGACACATTTCACGATCATTCTTACCTGCACCAGACAGTGACAGATGGGCCTGAATCTGCGTCCGGTTTTATACAATACAGTCTCGAGCAGTTTCCAGTGCGATTAATATTGATTGATACGATAAGGGAATCAGCCAGCAAAGGAGAACTCTGTAAAAAGCGCTTAGCGCACCTGGAATCCATGCTGGCGCAGAACACTAACAAGCCGGCTATTATTTTTATGCATCATTCTCCTTTTACGGTGGAGGAGATTCCGGACCCTTACCAGTTTCAGGACTGGAAGGACGTGGAAGCATTCGAAGCGGTGCTATCGCGCTACAGCAACATCGAGAGAATTTACTGCGGACACGTACATCGCAATGTGGAGGGTACTATCGGTGGCCTGCCGATAAACGTGTTGTCATGCATTGCGACAGACTTGCGTAAAGGCAAGCTCAGTGCAGACGACAAGACCCAGCCATTTTACCGGGTCATAGATTGGTCCTGACAAAACAACTGAGTATCAGGCGATTACTTTTCCAACTTTAATTTTTTTGTGGCCGTCTTTTTTGTAATCACTTAATACCGGCTTCCTTCGGCCACAACCCGGACGATCTGCGGTGTTACCTGAATCATTATCCGATCCGGCTACCTCGGGGTTCTTGGAAGTAACACCACCCTGGCTGTCGCAGTCAGTGCGAAAACCCTCTTCTTCCTGGCTACTGGCGCCAGTGCTGGCCGCAAGGAGAAACGCAGCCCCGGTGCGAATAAACTTTCGCCGTCCGGTTTTGTCTTCGACAACTACGGTATCTCGCTTTTTCACAATAAGAACCTCTTGGTTGGGTGATCACCAAACTAGCAAAAACCCCTCAACAAGGTCAAGAAATACAGTGTGGGGGCCTGCGCGGCAGAGGCTCTGCTACTGTCGTGCAGACCTCCTAATCACGGCGAATGCTAATTGCGCCGACCGAAGCTAGTTGATGGCACAACGCAAACTGCTGTTGCTCATCTAACCCGGGCAATGATCCAATTTCTATAGAATTCATTTTCAGCAATTTAGCGACAGGGGTGCTCAATGGCTCAGAAAATTGAATAACCTGCCCGACAACGCGGAGCTTGAGCACACCATCCCGATATTCAGTACCGTGAATGACGGAATGATTTACGTCGACAACCGTGTCCGGCGACAAGCTTAGCTCTGGCATATTCTCTGCCGAATTGGATAGGGCCTGATAACAATCCACCGCGACCTCATCTGCAAGCCGCGAGACAGCCTCCGCATAGTTCTCTTCGTTATTAAACTCTTCAATCAGATTCTTTAATACGTCTCGCACCCCGGTTGTGTTGCTCAGTTCAACCGAGCGCCTGAACGATACGTCGCGCTCAGCTGCAACCTGAATCATCTCCTGCAACAAATCACGAGCCACAAATGGAAACACCCCTAAGGTGATGTGCAACGAAGGCTCCCCTTCATTAGCCAGTGCGTCGTGAACTATACCGCGTGGAATATAAAGAGTATCACCTGCGCTCAGCTCAACATGCTCAACTACTTTATTACTACTAACGTCTTCGCTAACATCTTCATCAATAGAGTCAGGATGAAAAGTATCATCCGGGAAAGGCAGCTCTGTATCTGATGGGTAAAACCTAAATGTCTTTCGCCCTGCCACCTGTAATACAAAAACATCATGGGTGTCATAGTGGGTGTGAAAGCCCTGATTTCCAGGCGGGGATAAATAAGCGTTCGCCTGGCAACGAAGCTGATAATCCTTATTTACCTGTGCACATAGCTCACCAACCGCTGCGAACTTCCTGTGCACCTCATTGACAATGATAGTCCCGCCAGACTCATGCTGTTGAAACAATTGATCAGCGTTAATATGCCGCTGCTCATTGGTGTAGTTTGCAACCGGTATAGATGAGCTGGAATTCACTACCAGTACATCCGGAAAAATAACAGCATTGTTACTAACGAAATTTTTAATTCCTGCAACCGATAAAAGTTCAGAAAAATGATTGCCATCTTTTCTACTTATATGTAACGGTTGAGACTCCCAATAACCTTCAATAAAGTCTTCATACGCTACCGGTGATATAAGGAGAGAATCATTCACTGTGATTTTTCAGCCTTGAGTACATTGCATGATTTGACGAAGGTTCAAGCAAGTCCCACTGGTTGCCGTACAGATCTGCAAATACCGCCACGGTTCCATAATCAAAGGTCTCGGACTCTCTGGTAAATTCAACGCCATTTTTCTGTATCTGTTCATAGTCGCGCTGGAAGTTATCTGTGTGTAAAAACAAAAACACCCGACCGCCGGCCTGCATTCCTACCTGGCGACGTTCTTCAGGAGTTTGTGCCTTTGCAAGCACCAGCGACATAGCACTGTTACCCGGAGGCGCGATCACCACCCAACGTTTTTCTGCAGACAAACGCGTATCTTCTATAAGCTCAAAGTTTAGTTTATCCCGATAAAATGCAATCGCTTCATCGTAGTCTTTAACCAGAAGTGACACATGAAGAATTGATTGTGGCATAGCTAGGCAGGTTCAGCAGACAGTCGCCTGCGTGCCAGTATCTGTGAAATCACCGCGGGTGCAACTATCAACAAGGCGACTAAATCAGCCTTAATAGAAGGTGCGATAAATATTATTCCGCCAATAGCAAATAGCAGCCTCCAGATCACACCGATCGGTGTGAGCCAAAAGCCCACCACCGCTGCAGACAACGCAATAACACCGGCAATACAACTGGCAGCTGTGTAACTGAACTCAATAAAATCAAATCCCGTGGACGATACAAACAACAATACGGGCGCGTATACAAACGCCATTGGTGCGACCACCTTGCCCAGACCGAGAGTGAATGCCGATATTCCGGTTCGAAACGGATTGGAGTTGGCAATGGCAGCCGCCGCGTAAGCCGAAGTACATACCGGCGGAGTAATTTCAGAAACCACACCGTAGTAGAGCACAAACATATGACTCGCAATTGGCGGCACACCCAGCTGCGCCAGTGCTGGCTGGGCAACTGACACCAGCATAATGTATAGCGCGGTTGTTGGAATACCTGCTCCCATCAAAATACAGGCTATAGCAATAAAGACCAGAGACAAAAATAACTGCAAATCTTCAACTGAAAAGAAGCTCAGGGCATTACCGAGGGATACCATTGAATAAATATCAGTGGCAAGGTTCCCGGCACCCTGAGTCACCATGAAACCAATTCGAAAACCAACGCCGGTTGTATTGATCACACCAACAACAATACCTACCGCAGCAGAGGCCGCACCCACAGCCAGTGCGTATTTAACACCCAGAGTCATTGCATCTGACATCTCGGGTATTTTTATTCGTTGTTGCGGATTAAACGTACCAATCAGTGTACCGGCAATCAGTAGTACTGCCATACCCTGTTCGAAGCCGCCGTTTGAATATTTCCAAAACACAAAGGCAATAAATGCGGCGGCGTAACCCCATGTAATTGGTTCGCGCCAACGCGACATTCCAACAACCACTGATAGCGAGATACCAACAAAGGCTGACATAAACGGGGTATACCCGGAGAACAACACAACAAGTAATCCAACTAATGGAATGATGTTTGCCCATCCTGTGCGCCAGACCTCGGCAAACTTCGGCAGCATTTCTTTTTTCATGCCCTGCAGGTTCAGTCGGCGCGCCATCAAATGCACCACTGCAAAGACACCAACGTAATGCAACAATGCAGGAAAAATTGCCGCAATGACTATTGTTGTATACGGGACTTCTAGAAATTCAGCCATTATGAATGCCGCAGCTCCCATAATGGGAGGTGTGATCTGACCACCTGCGGAGGACGCCGCCTCTACACCACCGGCAAAGTGCCCCGGGTATCCGAGGCGTTTCATGTTTGGTATTGTCAGCGCGCCTGTTGAAACTGTATTCGCAACCGATGAACCCGAAATTGTTCCAAAAAAAGCAGAGGACACTACCGATACTTTTGCAGGGCCACCCACATAGCGCCCGGCAAGTATTGTTGCGTTATCTATAAAAAGCTGGCCCAGCCCGGTGCGCTGTGCAATAACACCGAATAATACAAAGTGAAACACAATAGTGGACACCACCCACAACGTGACACCGAATATCCCCTCTTGCGGAAAGTACATTGACGATACGAAGGTATTAAATTTAACCCCCGGGTGTTGCAGCAAGCCCGGGAAGACAGGGCCGAACAAAGCGTAGGACATAAATACGCAAATAATTAAAGGCAATACCCAGCCCAGTGTGCGGCGGGCAATATCCAACACCAGAAAGATCAGTACTAAACCAAAAAAGATATCAAACTTGTTCGGGTTACCCATTCTGAATGTTTGTTCTTCTATACCCAGCAATGGAATGCCACGCCAGGCCATGCCGACATACAGTGCAGAACCCACGCCGAGCAGCATTAGCACAAGATCGTAAATCGGTATATTGCCGATCCGCATCCTACCGGGTTTTAGCGAGCAAAGGCTTTTGGTTTTAAACACAGGAAAGAATGCATAAGTCAGAATAAACAAACCCGCCAGATGCCAACCCATGTGCCAGTGGTCTGCAGGTAGCCCGAAGCCCGCTGTAATATAGTGATAAAACGCAAACGCCAGCGCCACTACCTTTAGCACATGCCCTGCTATCGGTGTAACCGGTCGGCTGGCAGAACCTTCTTCGTACTTTTTTTCTATTTCTGCAAGCGCTTCAGGCGATGGTCCATCTGCATTCTGATCAGCTTGTTTATTGATATCAGTCACTACCACCCTCTTTTTTCCTTATACCGAGTGCACTATAACTACGGGTATTCGGGTAATAATTTATATAACGTAAAAAAAAAGGCGGCGCTCGCAGTACGAGCACCGCCTCCGCCTGATTGGTCTCAGGTTACTTTAGCAAACCAGCTTCTTTGTAAAACTTAGCTGCACCATCATGCAATGGAACACCAAGCGCCTCGACACCATCAAGCGCCGTTTCAGGCGTAATTTGCTTGCCTTTAGCATGCCCGTTATCAAGCAG
Source organism: uncultured Granulosicoccaceae bacterium (assembly GCA_964649465.1). Classification (GTDB taxonomy): domain Bacteria; phylum Pseudomonadota; class Gammaproteobacteria; order Granulosicoccales; family Granulosicoccaceae. The sequence goes on from CAZYRP010000212.1 coordinate 5,569, forward strand.
CTTACGGGTGTTATCGTTCCACATGGCTTTGGTGATGCCGTAGACCAACTCTTCAGAAAGCTCAGAGGATACAACCAGCAGTGCGCTGACTGCAGGAGTCAACACATCACTATCGACACCGTCGTACACGCCACCAGGAATTTTGGATGGAATGTAGGCTGGAATAATGCCGTTAATCTTTTGCAGATCTTCATCGGTGAATGAATGCAACGCCATGCCTTTGGTGGATGCTAACTGAACCATAGCTGCAACCGGCCAGCCCGCGGCATAAAAGTAAGCATCCAGCTGACCATCAGCGAGACGCTCGGCACTTTGGCTGTTATTAAGCTCCGCCTCATTCATGTTGTCTCTGGTAACACCCCAGGCTTCCAGCATTTGCAGCACTGCTACCTGTGTACCGGAGCCTGCCTGTGCAATGCCAACTCGCTTGTCTGCAAGATCACCGAGGTTGCTGATAGACGAACCCTGAGGCAAAACCAGATGCAGATCTTCCGGGTACAGGTTGGCAACAACACGCAGGTTCGGGTGTGCCTTACCTTCAAACTTTCCTTCGCCGAGGTACATTGATCGAGTCACATCGGCGGCGGCAAGACCCGCTTCAAGCTCCCCATTTTGCACAGCCGCATTATTAAACACAGACGCTGTGGTTGATTGAGCAATAGCGATCAGACCGGGTACACCACACTGACCACCCTTGTCACAAGGACGTGAGCCGGGAGGTGCTGATATGCCGTTGGCGATTGTGCCGCCAATCGGGAAGTAGGTGCCACCGGCTCCGCCGGTACCGATACGGAAGAACGTGGGATCAGCTGCCTGCGCTGACCCAACCAAAAATGCGGCAAACACAGATGCTGCCGTAAGTAGACTTTTACCCATCATTCGCTTTTTCCTCTATTGATTAAGCTGGATGCCCAACCAATGTAAGGCGAATTGGCAGTGCGCGCAAGGTATTCAGTGGTGAAATATAAGGTAAAGCAGCTGCCATCAGCACTAAGGCGCAGGCAGACAATTTGAAGTGCATTCAGGTGCTATCTCAAGCAGTGATTGCCGGAGGTCGGGTACTCTGACGGATAGATGGCTTTCTAGTTACCAGATGCTTCCTGCAGGCAGGCAGCGGCTTTTTCCTCGCTGTAGCCAGCATCTGCATAGACTTTCTGTGGACAGGCTTCCAATACGTCGCTGGTTAACTCCTCCAGCAGGATGGTATCCGGTAATGGCACGATGCACTGCTCCAACGCCTTTTCCGAAACCTCAAAGCACACCTGTTCCGAAAACCCCATACACGAGGTAAAACTCGGTGAAGTACACAGCACCTGAGATTGCTCGCGTGAAAGCTTCATCAACAGAAACTTGGATAACTTATCGTTATCCTGTGCCACGGCCCAGCCACCAACACCAGTGGCAGCAACCGCCAGTGCCAGCACACTGATCTGAATTAATTTCCAACGTCCTGGTTGAATTGAATCGCTGATAATCATCGGCAAAACCCGTGGTGCAATACTTGAAAACCGATATCTTACATCAAGACAGCAGAATTTCTGCGCGCACCGCCCTTAGAGAGCTCAAAATTAACAACATCCGACATTGCATAACACAATTTGAATAGATTTCTCGTATAATGGCGGGCTGACTCAGTTGCCCCGAACAGGATTTAAATAGTGATCTCCACCGCCAATGTCACCATGCAGTTCAGCGCTAAGCCGCTGTTCGAAAATATTTCAGTCAAATTCAGCGACGGCAATCGCTACGGATTGATCGGCGCTAACGGCTGCGGCAAATCGACTTTCATGAATATTCTCAGCGGCGAGCTTGAGCCGTCGTCCGGCAACGTCAGCATCTCGCCAAATGACCGGGTTGGTAAACTGAATCAGGATCAGTTCGCTTTCGAAGAATACAGCGTACTGGACACGGTCATTATGGGCCACGACGAGCTGTGGCAGGTAAAGCAGGAAAGAGAACGCATCTATAGCTTGCCGGAAATGTCTGAAGAAGAGGGCATGCAGGTGGCTGAACTTGAAAACCGCTTTGCCGAACTGGACGGCTACACTGCAGAAAGCCGCGCCGGTGAATTCCTCTCTGGTGCGGGTATTGAAGAATCACTGCATGAAGGACCAATGAGTGAAGTTGCACCGGGCTGGAAACTACGTGTGTTACTTGCCCAGGCCTTGTTCTCGGCACCCGACATTCTGCTGCTGGACGAGCCAACCAACAACCTGGACATCAACGCCATCAGATGGCTTGAAGGCGTTCTAAACGCTCAGGAAAGTACGATGATTATTATTTCGCATGATCGTCACTTCCTGAATGCCGTCTGCACTCATATGGCAGACATCGACTACGGTGAGTTACGCGTCTACCCGGGCAACTATGACAACTTCATGACTGCTTCAACGCAGGCACGTGAAAGAATGCAGTCGGACAATGCCAAGAAGAAAACGCAAATTGCTGAACTGCAGCAGTTTGTCAGCCGCTTCTCTGCCAACGCTTCAAAGGCACGTCAGGCCACCTCGCGTGCAAAGCAAATCGAGAAGATTCAGCTTGAAGACATCAAACCTTCAAGTCGCGTCAGTCCATACATTCGCTTCACACAGGAAAAAAAGCTGCATCGACTGGCACTGACTCTTGAAAGTCTTGGTCACGGCTTTGACGAAGGCCCACTATTCGGAAGCGGCGACCTGCTGCTGGAAGCAGGATCCCGCCTTGCTGTCATTGGCGAAAATGGTACCGGCAAAACCACATTACTTAAACTGCTGATGAACGAACTCCAGCCGAACGACGGCAAAGTACAGTGGGCAGAAAACGCCGCACTCGGATACTGCCCTCAGGACAGCAATGATCAGTTTGATAACGATTTAAGCTTATTCGACTGGATGACTCAGTGGCGCAAACCGGAACACGATGATCAAATAGTTCGCAGCACTCTGGGCCGATTGTTATTTTCGAATGATGATTTCAAAAAACAGGCAAAGGTCTGCTCCGGTGGTGAGAAAAACCGATTGCTGTTCGGCAAACTGATTATGACCTCCCCTAACGTACTGATCCTTGATGAACCTACCAACCACCTCGATATGGAATCTATCGAGGCGCTGAACCTGTCACTGGAGCACTACGAAGGCACACTGATATTTGTTAGTCACGATCGTGAGT
>CAZYRP010000213.1:0-8525 GCA_964649465.1 uncultured Granulosicoccaceae bacterium
ACCGAAACGGTATCGCCTTCACGTAACGACGCATGGTTGGATGAATTAGGTACTTTTACAACAAAATCATCGCGCCCAAGTATTGAGACACGAGTGCGAATGTGATCACCAAGATAAATTAGCTCGAGCACCTGCGCATCAAAAATATTCGGCACAGAGCCCGCAGCCGGGTTTATTACCACCCGCTCCGGTCGTAGAGACAAAGTCGATTCATCACCACGCGCCGCAACGTTAATAGCCATTGCATAGATTGGTACGCCCTCTGCAGTATTCACCACACAGTAGTCACCATCTATGCCTGATACAGTACCACGCAGCTTATTATTCTCACCGATAAACTGCGCAACAAAAGCATTCTCAGGCCGCTCGTATAAATCATCAGGTGGTGCGAGCTGCTGTATAACACCATCGTTAAAAACAGCAATCCGGTTTGACATTGTTAATGCCTCTGACTGATCGTGTGTTACATAGACAACCGTTACCCCGAGATTTTCATGTATATGCTTGATCTCATACTGCATCTGTTCGCGCAGGTTTTTATCCAGCGCACCGAGCGGTTCGTCCATTAAAACCAGGTCAGGATCAAAAACCAGCGCTCGTGCGACCGCAACCCGTTGTTGCTGGCCACCGGAAAGCTGCGCCGGTCTGCGGTTGCCGAATTCGCCAAGCTGCACCATGTCCAGCGCTTTTTTAACACGCTCTTCACGTTCAGACTTAGACATTTTGCGCACGTCAAGCGGGAAGGCAAGATTCTCGGCGACCGACATGTGCGGGAACAAGGCGTAGTTCTGGAACACCATTCCTATACCGCGCTTGTGCGGTGGAACATTGTTAATGGGACGCTCGTTTAAGTAAATTTCACCGTAGGTCGCAGGCTCAAAGCCCGCAAGCATCATAAGGCAGGTGGTTTTGCCGGAGCCTGACGGCCCAAGCATAGTCAGAAACTCTCCGGTTTCTACATCGAGGTTGAGATCCTTTACGACCAGTATTTTACCGTCGTAACTCTTTTGGACATTTTTGAATTGTACCAGTGGCTTTGTTGCGGGCATTCAATTCCAGATCATTTGCGTGTATCAGTTTTGTTACACTTTACTTGCTACATCTTGCCAGTGTGCAATACCGGAACAGCGCAGGCAACCGCAAACACTGTAAACGCCGATATTTGCCAAGTAATACTTGGCAAATTAAACATTAAGTACGTTGCGGCCGATCACTGTAAGACATTTACAGTTCTGTACAACGGCTTTTATTGCAGCAGCGTGGTGACAAAATTGTTGAACCACTCAGCGCTGCGGGCTTGCGAGCCGGCAGCAAAGCCGTAGCTTAAAAGGCCTTAGCCAAAATTCTTCAATCTGGCCATCAGGCTGGAGGTATCCCATCGGTTGCCGCCCATTTTTTGAACGTCGGCATAGTATTGATCAACCATTGCCGTCACCGGTACAGATGCGCCATTACTGCGCGCCTCATCTAAAACGATGGACAAATCCTTGCGCATCCAGTCCACCGCAAAGCCAAAATCGTATTCGTTTTTTGCCATGGTCTGATAACGATTCACCAATTGCCATGACTGGGCTGCACCACCACCGACCACACCCATGACTTTTTCTATATCGAGTCCCGCAGCGTCGGCAAAGTTAACCCCTTCGGCAAGTGCCTGCACCAGACCGGCTATGCAAATCTGGTTTACCATTTTAGTGAGCTGTCCGGCACCTGTTTCACCAATGAGTGCCACCGTTTTACCGTAGGCAGCCAATGTGTCTGCTACCGCATCGAACGTTTTTTGATCACCACCACACATGATCGCCAGCGCTCCATTCTCGGCCCCCGCCTGCCCGCCAGATACTGGTCCATCTATGAAGCCAACGTTTTTTTCACGACAGGCATCGGCAAGCTCATGCGCTATGGTCGCCGATGCGGTGGTGTGATCAATCAGTATAGAGCCACTTGCGCAACCGGCCAGAACACCGTCGTCTCCATACACAACAGAGCGTATATCATCGTCATTGCCAACACACATCATCACGATGTCTGCACCGGTTGCAGCTTCTTTGGGCGTGGCACATGCAGACCCTTTGTGTTCTGCAGCCCACTTCTCTGCCTTGGCCGCAGTACGATTAAATACACTGACTGTATGACCCGCACTGGCAAGATGGCCTGCCATTGGATAGCCCATTACACCTAAACCTATAAAAGCAACCTTCTTCGACATTTCATTCCTCACATGGGAGTTCTAGTGTTGTTGGCTGTCTGACTCTATTTGCACTCTGCCAGTCAGATGCAGCCCTGTTATCTTCTGAAGTACATAACTTCTCATACGGCTAACTTCTGATACGGTTAACCAGTTCAGAAAGTTTTTTAATACCGGTCCGGATATCATCTACCGGAATAGATGAAAAGCCAATTCGCAAATGCGCCTCTGCTGCATCCGGCTCCATGTAGTAAGGATTACCGGACACCACAAGTATACTGTTATTAATAGCTTCATCCTGCACTTCGTCGGCACCCGCACCTTCGGGTAGTTTTACCCAGAACGCACTGCCACCAAATGCCGGGGCACTACTGGAGTCCGGCATAAACTCATTGAGTGCATCGTCCATTGCCTGCCAGCGTTGTTTGTAACTGGCCGATATGCGATGTACGAGTGAGTCATGATGGCCGAGCGCCAGAAAGTGCGCTACAGCATTTTGATTGTTCGATGGCGGATGTCGAAGCATAAGGCGGCGCAGAGCGCGCGCTTCATTAATTAAAGGTTCCGGTCCAATCATGTAACCCATTCTAAGACCGGGTGCCAAAGTTTTAGACAAACTACCAACGTAGACAACGCGATCATTGCCATCCAGACTTTTCAATGCAGGCGTTGGTGTACCTGCAAAGTTAAGCTCGCTTTCATAGTCATCTTCAATAATGATTATGTCGTGCTCAGAGGCGCGCTTTAAAAGCTCGCGGCGACGTTCAAGGGACATTGTTGCAGTAGTTGGTGACTGATGACTCGGAGTACAAAATACAACACTACACTCATTGATACGATCGTCTATCACGAGGCCTTCTTCATCGACTTCAAGTGGAATGATATTGCAATTTCTCAGCGCAAATATATTGCGTGCATCCGGATAGCCGGGATCTTCAAAACCGACAGTGTCGCCTTCGTTTATTAACAACCTTGCGAGCATGTAGAGTGCATTCTGCGCACCCATGGTGACCAGAATCTGATCGGTAGATACCCATAAACCACGTGGTGGTAATACGCGATTCTGAATTTGTTCAAGCAGTAGCGGATCATCGTTATCAACCGAATCAGGCATCCAGTCGGTAATGGCCTGTACTGCCAGTGATTGCCGACAACACTCGCGCCATTCATTGATAGGAAACATCGCAGGATCAGTTTGTCCGGCAGTAAACGGGTAGTCATAATCCCGCCAGCGGCCAAGCACGCTACCCAGATTGCGCTGCTGTGACGGCCGACTCTGAAACCTGCGCTCCCAGTCCGGCGCATCAGCATTGCTGGTCACTGGTTGGGGAGCACGCGCGAGACGACTGTTCACCAGCTCTGAATTGACAAAGTAACCGCGCCGCTCCTCGGCAATCAGGTATCCCTCATCCATCAGGTGCTGGTAGGCGTGCACTACCGTATTGCGAGCAACACCCAGCTGACGTGCCAGCTCACGCGATGACGGCAAAGGTCTATGATGAGGAATATGCCCGTCAAGAATAGCAGTCACCAAAGCACGTCTTAACTGACTCTGCAGACTGTCCCCACGATCACTCGACAGCCTGATAAGCTGCCGCCACATCGGTTGACTGGTCTTATGGTTGTGTTCTGGTTCTGACGACAAATTGATCTCGCAGGGATAATGAAGCTGTACACATTAGACGCATCGCCTAACACCACTTGTCAATTTGTATAGATGCGACAGGGCTGCCAGGTGGGAAACTACTCGACCAATGCTGGGCCTTAACCTGCATTAATCATGGGATTGACTGCATTTCGCTTGATTCTTGATTCCACAGTAAATTTTTTTCTCGCGCAAAGGTCAATAAGCACTCAACGAGAGAAGAAAATTTACTGTGAAGTCAATTCTCTGCGCGATATGCTCGCCACCCCACGGATAATGCAAGTAAACCAGTGTAATCCACGCTTTCTTTCCAGTAAACATAAACAAGGGTGTAGCTGCTATGCCAGAGTCCAAAAAACCTGAACGCCAGATGCCGAAAATCATCGCCCACCGGGGTGCCAGTGGAGACGCACCGGAAAATACACTCGCGGCCATTCGAATGGCTGCCGATCACGGTGCTACCTGGATAGAAATCGACGTCAACATTTCACGCGATGCCGTGCCGGTGCTGTTTCACGATGACGGATTAAGTCGTTGCAGCAACGGCGACGGTTTAGTTATTGAACATACACTTGCGAATTTACAGTCTCTGGATACCGGCACATGGTTTTCAGAGAGCTTTGCCGGAGAGAGAATCGCAACACTTGACGAATGCCTGACACTGGCACTGGAACTCGAGCTCGGTATTAACCTGGAGATCAAGCCATGCAGCGGTTGGGAACTACCCACGACCGATGCAATTGCCAGCCTGCTAAACAGCAAACCTGCACTGCCGCCAATTGTTGTCTCAAGCTTCAGTCATATCGCAATGAGCCAGGCAGCGAAACTATTGCCAGATCTACCGAGATCGTGCCTTTATCTGGTAGCTCCCCCGGACTGGCAAACACTCGTTACCGAGACGGGTGCAAGCAACATCCACCTGCATGCCAATTCACTGCTAACAAAAGCAATGACTGATGACTACAAAAAACAGAATCTGGGTGTGTACTGCTATACGGTCAACACTGCAGAGGATGCGACCAGATTATTTGATTTGGGTGTTGACGGTGTATTTACAAATTATCCGAAGGCACTTTTGCAGGCACTTGCTTAACAACAGATACGGGAAACAAACCAAGCTATATAAAAAACCGGTTATAAAACTAATCGTAAGAGTTATCTGAACAAAATAATGTGCACTAACTTTCCGGTGACGCAATCCAGTGCAATACAGCAGCCCAGTCTTTGTCCCAACAGCACATATGACTGTTATCAGGAATGACTCGCAGGTTGGCTGCGGGTTGATTTTCTATCCAATGCCGCGTCAACGAAGGCGGGATATTGGTATCCCGCAAACCAACAAGATGCAGCTGTCTTATAGAAGCTGGCAACGGAGCTTGATTAGCCGGATTCAATGATCCGTACAAGGGTGTATAACCATGATGCGCGGTCCATGCCTCAGTATCTATGTTGCCCGCAATGGTTACCACCGCTTTGACGTTAGGCAATTGCTCTGCAATAAGCAAAGCTATTGCGCCGCCACCGCTATGCCCAAGCAGCACAACCTCTGAGAACTGACTGGTTCGCCTGGCTATCACGTCAACCATACTGCTGACTACTTTCTCTGAATACCGTGCGTAGGTCCAATAGTCTGCACCGCAGGAATCATCCAACTCCAATCCAAAATAACAGGGCCTGCCAACAAAGAGTGTATTGCCTCGGTCCAGTCCCATTAACTCCAGCATCAATGCACGGTCAGGTGTCGGGTCCGCTCTTACAAAACGTTCCCACTGCCAGTTAACACCGTCGCCATCAATATAGACATGCACTCTGTTGCCAACCGATTTGCGAGCTGACGCGTACACCACATGGCGGAAGTTATTGCCCTCTTCGGTTGAGCGCTCAAAGCCAAGCAAAGCCGCCTGCCGGTCAACTCGCTGATAGGCCGGTGTGCTGCAGGACATCATCAACAACGCTGCGATACAAAGTGATGCGTGCAACACATTGCTGGCAGTGCTGGATTTCCAGAATTTAAGGCGGTTCTTACTCAAGAGTCTTGATCATTTCAAAAAGCTTGCGAGCTAAAATAGTGTCATCCTCCCCAGTTTAATCGCTCCGGACGCGCACCAGGATGCCAGTTTCGCAATCCGTCTTGCAAGAAACGGATTACCACCTATCTTTAGAGAGTATAGGCGTGACTGACGGTCATACCGATTAATACTTACTCTCCAAAACTGCACCTGAACAGGCAGATTACACTGTGAATGAAGAACAACGGAAACAGCGAGAGCAAGCGCTTCGGGCAGCGGCTCTGAACTGCTTTGCCACCGAGAGGTGGGAGGATGTCAGCGTCTCGAAAATCGCAAAGCTCGCCGGAGTCGCAAAAGGCACGGTATACCTACACTTTGCCAGCAAAGATGAGATTTGCGCGCGTCTGGCGCAGGAATTTCACGACCAGCTACAGCAAAAATACCTGGATATATCCGGCACAGGCTATGAGCAACTTAAAGAACTGATCAACACCTCGTTCAACCACTTCCATGAACAGGCTAAATACCGACACGTTTTGCAATACAGTCAGCGCGAGCATTTTTTATTCAATCTCGATCCATCCCGCGCCGAGGTGCTGCAAAAAGCACAGCACAATCACTGCAAGCGAATTGCCGTCGCTCTTAATCAAGGTGTGCACGACAAAACTCTGCTGCCCGATGCCGAACAAAAACTGATCGGCATATGCAGCACACTGAGCGGCGCATTAGACCGTTTCAATCGTAAGCACGCATACCGTGAAGAAATTCTGCATGCGAATAAGGACCGTAAAAGTCCGGGTTGTATCAACCACGAAAGAACAAATATTCACCAGCAGAGTCAAAAGGCATTCATTGCCTGTATTACTGGCTTTATACTTTCGAGTGTCGAAAATAAAACCATCACAAAAGTCACGACAGAAAAAACCTTAGCTCCCCTCGAATCAACTCTGGAAGTTCAATAATGGGCAGATCAGCTGTCATTTCCATCATCGCCGTTATCGCATTAGCACTATGGATGCTCAGCGGACAACTCGGATCAGATGAAGCCGAAAATAGCGAGCAATCGTCTGCTGCATCGTCTACGCCGGCAGAGAAAGAAGTACCGAAAATGAAGGTGCAGGTGCGGCAGCTGCAGGCGGAAAGTATTGCACGCGAAGTTGTCATTCAGGGACAACTGGAGCCTGCAAAGGTACTAACGCTTCGCACGGAAACTACTGGCACGGTTCAGTTGCTCAACTTCAATAAAGGACAACGCATACGACGCGGCCAGACACTGGCCAGATTATCGGAAGGAAACCGGGTAGCAGATGTAGCAGTCGCCAAAGCGTATCAGCTTCAGGCCAATAACGAGTATCAGGCCACCAGAAAACTTTCAAGGCAGGGACTGCAATCGCAAATCAACATGGAAAATGCCGCCGCCAAGCGAGAGTCTGCAAAAGCGCAATTACAAGCGGCCGAGCAGGAACTTGCCTACATCAATATTTCTGCTCCTATTGATGCGCTTATTGAGGATGTGAGTATTGAGGAAGGTGACTTTGTTGAGCGCGGATCCGAGATTGCAACGTTGGTTGATAACAGCAAATTACTGGTCACCGGCAGGGTACCGCAACAACATATTGTCGATATAAAAAAGGGACAGGCAGCCACTACCAGCCTGGTAACCGGCGGCACCCACGACGGCAGAGTTAACTACGTGTCTTCTATGGCAGAGGACACAACTCGGAGTTTCAAAATTGAAGTGCAAATTGACCAGGCGCCAGCAAATATAGTGACCGGTATCAGTGCACAGATAAATATACCGGTAGAAACTTTAATGGCACATCGGGTTTCTCCTGCAGTACTGGCACTGGACGACAATGGCAACCTCGGCGTAAAAGCACTCACTGCGGATAACATCGTAGTCTTTCATGAAATTGAAATTGTAAAAACAGAAAGCAATGGCGCATGGGTAACAGGCCTTCCTGACGAGGTCACGCTGATAACTCTTGGTCAGGCATTCGTTAATCCCGGTGAAGAAGTGGACCCGGTTTCAGACTCACCTTCGGTTAACAATGCCACTGAAGATAATACTAACGAAACACAAACCAGCACGTCTTCGAGTGGCGACTCATGAACGCAATTATCGACGCGGCATTCAACCGCAATCGCGCAGTTTTATTGCTGCTTATCTTTTTTGTTTTCAGCGGCATTCTGGCGTACCGCGCAATTCCCAAAGAAGCCGAACCGGATGTCGCCATTCCGATCATCTATGTATCAATGAGCTATGAAGGAATCTCACCGGAAGACAGTGAGCGACTATTGCTGCGCCCGATGGAGTCAGAACTAAAAAACATACCCGGTGTAAAGAAAATCACCAGCACCGGCGCTGAAAGCCACGGTTCCGTATTACTCGAGTTTGATGCCGGCTTTGACCCGGGTACAGCCCTTGCCGACGTACGTGAAAAAGTTGATATCGCAAAATCAACGCTTCCGAACGGTACAGACGAACCGACGGTTAACGAAATCAATGTCGCGCTGTTTCCGGTGATCACCGTATCACTCGCAGGCCCGATACCAGAACGCGCTTTATTGAAAATCGCCAAAGACCTGAAAGAAAAAATTGAAGGTCAGGCGGGCGTGCTCGAGGTAAAAATTGGTGGTGAACGCGAAGAAGTTCTTGAAGTAACTGTTGATCCGGTGGTGA
>CAZYRP010000214.1:0-8522 GCA_964649465.1 uncultured Granulosicoccaceae bacterium
GCATGTAAATCTCGGTGTGGGATATCATTATCACGCGTTGACCGGTTGCTCGACTGAAATCAAAACAGGTGTAACAGATCATGCGCCTATTATTGGTATCGCTCTTGACGGCCATCTGCTCCATACGCGTTTCGATATGAATGGTGCGGAGCCGTCTGATCTTGATAGCTGCCGGGGTCATACTGTTGAAGGGCTTGGCTATCATTATCATGCAAATGATCCTGCAGCAAACGCGATCCTCCCTTGTCATACAGCAGCGGTAGGCTGCACGTTGTCGGAGTCGGATACCAGCTGTGATGCAACCAATCCCGTTGCTGTGACAGGTCCACCAGGACACGATCATGATTGATTACCGATCCCTTATTGCTTGTGTAGCGCTTTTAGTTGGAACAGTGCACGCTCAAGAGCCCAGCATCACAATTGGTCCGGCAAAATCCGTTGTTTCCAGTCTTTACGAATGTGCAGGAGGTCGACCGACTGCCGTCGGCCGGGGTACAGCAACAGATGGAACTGAATGGACAGTACCAGCACAGACTCAATTCGAAACAGCGAAAAAAGCACCGGATCTCTATAACGAATGCAACAACGTCACACCCACCGGCACGCGGGCTTTTGATCTGACCACAATCCCGGTCATTGATGCAGGCGGAGACGAACAATTCAACGCCTATCTCTTTGGCGACAATTACTTTGAGCTCTATGCAAACGGGAAGCTCCTCGCTGTCGATGCTGTCCCGTTCACCCCTTTCAATGCAAGTGTAGTTCGGTTCACAGCAACAAGACCACTCACACTGGCAGTTATGATGGTGGATTGGGAAGAGAATCTGGGTCTTGGATCAGAGAAAGGACGTGGTGCCGCCTATAGTCCAGGCGATGGGGGTTTGACAATGCTGGTGACCGATGCCAAAGGCGAAGCGGTACTACTGACTGACGAAAACTGGCGCGCGCAAACCTACTACATCGGACCAATTGCAGACTCCAGCTGCCTTGATGTATCCGGCGAGGTGCGCGATAGCAGCAACTGCGAAATTCTGAGGAGCGATGATGGCACCGGTTATATGGCTGCCCATTGGTCGTTGCCGGAAGGCTGGATCGCTAGTGATTTTGATGATGCCAACTGGCCGAAAGCAACAAGCTATGACAACGAAACTGTCGGTGTTAATAACAAGCCGGCATTCACCAATTTCCCCGATCTGTTTGATCGCAAAGGAGCGGATGCAAAGTTTATCTGGTCATCTAATCTCATTCTCGACAATCTGGTGTTGCTTCGGCGCACACTCGACTGACTTATACTCAAAGGTAAAACCATGATCCGTCTTCCGCATCTTTTAATCTTCGCTGTCGTACCTGGACTTGCGGTTGCAGAAGAGCCGGTACTGCAGAATAGCGGGCCGGTAATTTATCTTGCCGATAATCTTGATGAGGTGGATTCGCTGGGCTATTGCCTTGATACCAAAGACCGCGGTCAGACTGAGCGCATTCAGCTGCATTCCTGCAAGCCAGATACAGACAACCCAATGGATCGTGATGTGCTATTTGCAATCAACCCGGAAACCGGGCGGATCGAGCATCAGGAATACACCGGTTTTTGCATCACCACCGATCCGGATGCCGCCGAAACCGAGCTTGCCCTTGTCGAATGTCTGGACACGGCGAATCAGCAATTCAGCTTTAATCCTGAAAGTGGCGAAATCCATCCCAACGGTGACGAAACAAAATGCCTGGCTGGTGCGGCGGAGAGCTCTGCAGCGGGGCCATTCATGTCTCGTACATTAGGTATTGTTTCATGCAGTGAAGTGGACCCGTCGTTGCGGACCTTCACTATTCAACAGTAGCTTCATCAAAACACAGACGAAGTTAGGCAATTAACAACATCCCATATCACTGAGGCCTTTCAATCTCAGGCAGTACACTGTGCAGATGGTCTTAGTTTAGTGTCTGCTTCTTAATATTCAGTTATGTCTGTGCCCATAGTATCCAATCATAGCTTCTAACTCATCCGTAAATCTATTCCGAATCACAATACTGCAAACGATCAATCTCATATTTAACCAGCTTATCGTTTAACGTTCTACGTGGAATACCCAGCTTCTGGCAGGTCTCATTAATATTGCCAGAACATTGTTTTAGCGCGAATTCAATCATTGATTTCTCGAATGGCAGTACCTGATCCTGTAACTTTTCTCGCAATTCTGTGCGATTATCGTTATTCAAAATATCCGTAACAGACTGGTTTTGATACAAAACAAAGCGTTCCGCTGCATTTTTTAACTCTCTAACGTTTCCAGACCAGATATGACTTTTCAGTGCAGTAATGTCCGCATTTTTGATAGTTGGCAGTTCCCGCTGGTATGTTTGTGCAGCTTTGTTTGCATAGTGATCAAATAACTCAACCACGTCGTTACCACGCTCTCTTAGAGGCGGGATTTTTAGTTCAATAGTATTAAGCCGGAAATATAAGTCACTTCTGAATTCGTCTTCCTTAATAGCATTGTGGATAGTATCGTTTGCCGCACTAATAACTCGAATATCAATAGCGGAGTTGGCGGACTCACCTACAGGTCGAATTTCCCTGCTCTGCAGAAATCGCAACAATTTGACTTGTTGAGAGACAGGTATATTCAGTATTTCATCAAGAAATAGTGTGCCGTGGTCGGCCAAAGCAAGCTGACCTTTTTTTCCTTCGTCACCTGAAGTTCCGAATAGATCAACCTCCAATCTGTCACTGGGCAGCGCGCCACAGTCTATCGCGTGAAATGGTTTACCAGCACGATTACCAAAATCGTGTAAACAGTGCGCAATGACTTCCTTGCCAGTACCCGTTTCTCCTATTAAAAGTACATTAATATCAATCTGTGCAAACTCAGCTATATTTTTTCTGAGCTGCTTCATTGGCGCACTTTCACCAATCAATCGTTGTTCCATTATAGGTGCGCTATTAACGCGCTTTTGCAACATCCTGTTTTGCACAATGAGATGACGCTTTTCAGTGGCACGCTTAACAACTGAAAGTAATCGGTCAGGTTCAAAAGGTTTTTCTATAAAATCATAGGCGCCAAGTTGCATCGCTCTTACAGCACTGTTGATATCACCATGACCGGTGATTAGTATGACCGGGATGTCGATGTCAACTTTCATCGTCTGCTTAATGACTTCCATGCCGTCAAAATTCTGCATTTTTAAGTCGGTGACGACTACACCCTGGAAGTCAGCGCTGAGACTACGGACAGCTTCCGCACCGTTACTATAGGACTCAACTTCAAAATCAGCCAGAGACAACCATTGGCTTATGGAGTCCCTCACAGCACGCTCGTCGTCTATTAGAAATATTTTTTTAATCGGATTTATAGTATTCACAGGAATCTGTGTTTATGGTTATCAGTTTAGAATTGATTTTTTTGAAGAATATTCTTCAGTATTCAATGCACTGTCCACAACCAACTGCTTTAACCTCAGTGAGAATAGCGCGCCTCCGTCTGCATTGTTACGTACCCTGATACTGCCGCCAAATTCCTGCACTATGCCGTAGGTAATTGCCAAACCCAGACCAACCCCCTCTCCCTCTGGTTTGGTTGTGAAAAATGGGTCAAAAAGATGTTTTATGGTATGAGTGTCAATACCGGGACCATTGTCGCTAACTCGCAATACGGACTCGGTATCATCTATAAAAAGATGAAGTTTAATTTCGCGATGATCCGACCGTTGTCTGGTCGCATCAATAGCATTAGTTATCAGATTACTAATCACTAATTCTAATCTGATGGCAGAACCACAGATATAGACAGGCTCTACAGGTATTCTGTGTGTTATGGCAACATCGGCACTAATTTTTAGAGGTTCCAGCATTTGTATGACGTTGTGTATACACTCCTGCACACAGACTACATCGCCGGAGGCACTGGGCTTGCGAGCGAATATTTTTAAATCCGTCGTGATAGTGGCCAGTCTCTCAGTTAGTGCAGTTATCTCATTCAGGTTTTTTTTCACCGCGTCGTTGTTACCGCGTTCCAGTAAAAGTTTGGCGCTGGCACCAAAAGTACGAATCGCAGCGAGTGGTTGATTGACTTCGTGTACGATTGCTGCGGACATCTGCCCGAGTGCTGCTAATTTACTGGCTTGAATCAGCTCTGATTGCGCGTCGTGCAACTCTTCCTGCGCCCGGACGCGATCACTGATTTCTGCCTCCAGTTGTTTATTAAGTTTGCGCAAATTCTCCGCGTCACGGGCTGCGGATCGCAACTTGGTTCTGCGCTGTTTCTCGGTTTTGTACAGATAAACAACGCTACTTAAACCAATAAGCAAGACAGAGGCTGCTACTGCCAGAAAAACAACCGCATACACAGAGCGTGTGGGTTCGAGACTCCATAGCCTCCAGCCTAACTCATCAAGTGATACTTTAGTCACCAGGTAGTTGGTATCCTGGAGCTGTACTTTTTCCGCAATATAATTTTTGTTGTTCGATAATGAAGCGAGCGCTCTACCTGCGTATTTGTTCTCATCACGTAGAACATTCAGATCCTCCGGAAGCGCGTGTGACATTGATTTAAAACGCCAATTCGGGTTACTGGCCAGCACAGAAACACCATGCTCATCGAACAGTATCAGCTCATCGCCATTTGATGCCCATAGACTCTGTAGTGACTCCAATTCAGTCTTCACCACTACTACACCAATAACTTCGCCCTCTTTTTTTACCGGTTGCGCGAAATAGTACCCGGCCTCCCTGGTAATTGTTCCTATTGCAAAGTATCCGGCTTCGTCGGATTGCAAAGCGTTTTTGAAGTAAGGTCGATACGAATAGTTTTTTCCAACCAGTGAGTTGCTTTGGCGCCAGTTACTCGAGGCGATTGTATTGCCGAAAGTATCAATCACATAGAACAAGCTTGCGTCTGCCCTATTGGCGATCGCTTCCAGGTAGCTGTTAACAGGTCCTGCCTCGTTGGCAATCCGCTCGTACTGCTTTGATTGAGCTAATTGCAACAGGTCAATAATGTCTTTATCCCTGACAGCACTGGTCGGTAAGTGACGCAGACGTTCTATTGTATTTTTAATCGACTGTTTGTGGGTGACAAGCAGGTTGTTAGCTTCAACTTGTATTCGCTTTTCCGCAAGTTCCTTTGTGGCAAAAGCAATTAGAAAGACTACTACGAAAAGTAATAGCACCAGTAGCGTTCGTAGCGCCTGGAACCTGACTCTGTTGACTGTGGTAGCCAGTTCATCACGCCTGTAATTTGTGAAGTGACCGATCAATTCAGATGGACTAAGTGGCTGCGTTTTATTCACACCGGAGAATGCCTTACGTTGTTGATTATCTGTGCTTGTTAGCTTAGTCGCTTAGCTCTCAGCAAAATACTATTGGGCAGAGATCCGCCGATAATAAGGCAGGTTTTGGCGGAGATCCGCCAACCATACGCTGTTGAAAACGCTTAATCTTCCCCTCCGTCGGCATTCCCAGTCCGTCGAATAGCAACTAAAGCCCTTGGAGGGGATTATAAATGAAAGCAACCAAAAAACTGGTATTTGTAGCCGCAATGTCTCTAGCGATTTCAGGATTTGCCATGGCAGCCTGCGACGAAGGTGAGCTGGTTATCAAGTTCAGCCATGTAACCAACACTGACAAGCACCCAAAAGGAATAGCGGCCACATTGCTGGCAGAACGTGTTAATGACGAAATGAACGGTACTGCCTGCATGGAGGTTTTTCCAAACTCCACTTTGTACACTGATGAAAAGGCACTGGAAGCTTTGCTGGTTGGCGACCTGCAACTGGCCGCTCCATCGCTTTCGCTGTTCGAGCCGTTCACGAAAAAATATCGAATATTTGACCTCCCCTTTATGTTCAAAGATGTTGGGGCTGTCGACGCGTTTCAGGCATCTGAAGCCGGTCAGAACCTGAAGAACTCAATGACCCGGCGAGGCCTGCAAGGTTTACAGTTCTGGCATAACGGCATGAAGCAAATGTCAGCCAGTAAACCATTGATTGAGCCAACCGACGCAGACGGCTTGAAATTCCGTGTACAACCGTCAGATGTTCTCGTTGCACAGATGCAGGCTATTGGTGGTTCACCGCAAAAAATGGCGTTTGCTGAAGTCTATGGCGCACTACAGCAAGGGGTTGTTGACGGTCAGGAGAACACATGGTCAAACATCTTTGGACGAAAGTTCTTTGAAGTGCAGGATGGTGTAACTGAAACAAACCATGGAATTATCGATTACCTGGTGGTAGCGAGTGTAGATTGGCTTGATGCTCTTGAGCCGAATGTTCGTGATCAGTTTTTAACGATTCTTGCAGAAGTCACAGCAACCCGAAACTCAGAGTCAACGCGGCTCAATGAAGAAGCTAAGCAAGCGGTGATTGATGCTGGTGGTGTTGTGCGGTCTCTCACAGATGCACAACGCGCGAATTGGGTAGAGGCAATGAAGCCGGTATGGGATCAGTTCAAAGATGATGTAGGTGCTGAAAATATCCAGGCCGCCCAGGCAATAAACGCGAAATAAGAAAGAAGCAAACCACTGTAGCCCGGCTCGTTCAGAGTCGGGCTATACGATATCGCTGCCGGGAGGGGAAAGCATGGGTTCGATTTTTAAGATTATTGATGTCTTCGAGGAGCAGCTTATTGCCTGCATACTCGGTGTAATGACACTTATCACATTCGCAAACGTTGTTAGTCGATATGTGTTCAATGCAAATATCCTATGGGCACTTGAAGTAACGGTATTTCTTTTCGCCTGGCTGGTAATTCTGGGCTCATCCTACGCTTTAAAAAAGTCGGCACACTTAGGTGTCGATGCTGTGATTAATTTAATGTCGCCTGAACGTCGCCGTATCACAGGAATATGTGCCGGCCTAGCAGTGTTCCTGTTCAGTTTTCTAATGTTTAAAGGCGCCTGGGATTTTTGGGCAAATTTTGCCGAACTACCGAGAACTACCGGGCGTTGGTTTCCGACAGGTTTTGAAGACAAATTCCGTGGACAGGGATGGTACGAAACCACGAGTACCCCTATACCCGACTCCTTTCGTTTTCTGGAACAGTGGTTTAATCAGGGGGAGCGCTACGAAAAAATGCCCCGTCTTGTGCCCTACGTGGTTCTCCCTATTGGTATGGGACTACTTCTACTGCGCTCGACGCAGGCCATATGGCGGCTTTGGACTGGAAAGACTGATCGCGTAATTGCCAGTCACGAAGCTGAAGAAGCAATTGAAGCACTAACAACAGGGGAAAAATAGATGGAAGTCGCCATACTATTCGGCCTTGTTATAGGCCTGATGCTGATCGGTGTGCCGATCGCTTTTTCGCTAGGACTGTCGTCTATCCTGTTCCTGCTGGTGTTTTCTGACGCATCTCTGGCTTCAGTGGCAGCAACGCTTTTTCAAGCGTTCGAAGGACACTTCACATTACTTGCTATTCCGTTTTTTATCCTTGCGTCCTCGTTTATGTCGACTGGCGGTGTGGCGCAACGAATCATAAGATTTTCAATAGCGTGTGTTGGGCATGTGCGCGGTGGCCTGGCTATATCCGGTGTTTTCGCTTGCATGATGTTTGCAGCCTTGTCCGGATCTTCCCCGGCTACCGTTGTTGCAATTGGTTCCATTGCCATTGCAGCTATGCGACAGGCCGGATACACAAAAGAGTTCGCAGCCGGGGTTATATGCAACGCAGGCACTCTCGGGATTCTTATACCGCCATCTATTGTCATGGTTGTATATGCAGCCTCTGTAGATGTATCGGTAGGACGTATGTTTCTGGCAGGTGTGATACCGGGGCTATTGGCAGGCAGTATGTTGATGGTTGCAATCTACATAATGGCGCGCATCAAAAATATGCCAGCAGGAAAGTTTGTAGGATTCAAAGAGCTTTTCGCTTCGTTTAAGGACGCCGCGTGGGGACTTTTGTTAATTGTGATTATCGTAATCGGAATTTACGGTATTCCAGGTTTAACAGGCGCTATTTTTACACCCACCGAAGCAGCAGCGGTTGCATCAATCTATGCATTCCTGGTGTCTTGTTTTATCTACCGTGATATGGGCCCGTTACGCGAAGGCGATAAAAGACTCAGGCTACGAGATAAGCCTCACGCATTGATCACTGCATTTTTTCATCCCGAAACCAGACAAACTTTATTTGATGCAGGGAAGCTGACCGTCACGCTCATGTTTGTAATCGCTAACGCGCTGATATTAAAGCATGTGCTAACTGATGAACAAATCCCGCAGAAACTCACGCAGGTGTTGCTGGATGCTGGCTTTGGCCCGGTGGTATTTCTTATTATCGTTAACTTGATTCTATTGATTGGTGGTCAGTTTATGGAGCCATCAGGGCTGCTTGTTATTGTGGCACCACTGGTGTTTCCAATTGCTATAGAACTGGGTATCGATCCGATTCACCTGGGTATAATTATGGTGGTAAATATGGAGATCGGAATGATTACGCCACCTGTCGGGCTCAATCTCTTTGTCACCTCCGGTGTTGCGAAAATGCCGATGATAAATGTGGTAAAGGCATCTCTGCCATTTCTGGCGGT
>CAZYRP010000215.1:0-8460 GCA_964649465.1 uncultured Granulosicoccaceae bacterium
CATGTGATCGAGGCTAGATAGAGCAATCCATATCCGCGTCACTGAATTCGTTGGAAAATCCTAACAGTGATGTTTCGGCAGTGATTATTTCCCCCGATGTAAGGGTTGCCTCAAGTTGCAGGTCGAGTCCGTTTATCAGTCCTTGAAAATGCTCCGATTTTAAGGTCAGGGCTTGCATTCCATCGCGGATAGACACTTGTTTTGGTACATCAAGTTTGACGGTATCAATACTCAGAGTGATGTCAGTTAAGTCGCCAAGCCACTGGACAATTAGAGTTGGCTCAGGAACACATATCACCGCAACAAGTGCGTCGCCTTTTTTGGCGCTGATTTCTTTCTGCAGAAGTGCTGTGCCAACATTCCTGGTACTGGCTATCTGCCATTCCGCAAGAATGTTTTGACAAAACAACAGCAAGAATGTACTGATTAAAAAACGAGCAAACACCTTCGTAAGTAGCCTCTTGAGCGTTGAAGACTCTACATGTTAGCGCAAGCACAGTTTTTGAATTTACTAGATTACGGCATAGTTACGGTGTGAGGTTGCATTTTTTCGCGAGCAACGAGTGACTTGGGGATTTGCCATAAAGATGCGGACTTTCGCCTGCCTTTTCATAGGTAATGTTGCGTGTTTTCTACTGCCGGTTGTTAGAGTGGGTATACAAAATATGTTTACGATACCCTGACTTGAAAAGCAGGGGTCAAAGACTATCGGGAGAATGCATACGTGACACCTGTGCGAGCCAGGCTGATAAGGGTCTCTTTTGATGCGTCTGCCTCAGAGAACCATTCGCACAGATCGGTAGTTCCGTCCTGCTCATAGATTAGATCGCCTTCGACGTAGTGTGCTTCATAGATAATGCGCAGGTTATGAAACTGCGTGCCATTCACTTCATCGCACAAGGTATCAATACACACAAGGGCCCCTGTCTTTACTATGAGTCCGGTCTCCTCTCTGAACTCTCGAACCACTGCATCTTCCGGAGTTTCACCAAAATCGATACCTCCGCCTGGCAAAGTCCAGTGGCCTGCTGACTTCATTACACGCTGTGACAGTCGGCATAGTAGGAGCTTTTCGTCTTTTAACAGCAAGCCGTATGCAGAAACCCGTGAGACTTTTTTATTCATAGTTGAATTCTTCAGATTATATGATCGGGTGTTTGTAATTTCGGTATGGTGTTGCAGTGTGTTTGATTGCGACAATACGGAGTGATCGTCTCGAAATCAGTTTCCTTGTTTGGCATTGAATCGATACGCCGCGTTATATTGATCTGACGCGAAATGAACGGCCCTTGATTTTGTGTAAACCCGCCTGTGCCTTTTTTACCACGCTGCGATCCACTGCCACGAATGATCGTGTGCTGAATATTTTTATTTTGCCGACGGCCGCGCCTTCAATACCTGCGTCGCCGGTCAGTGCGCCAAGAATATCTCCCGGACGAAGTTTTTGTTTTTTACCAGCGTTTATTTCAAGTGTAACGGTGGCGGGTTTTGGGGGTTGTGACTTGAGCACGTGTGTGGACGGCAGTGAGTAATCCTTAATTTTTTTATTCAATGCTTTGCTAAGTTGCTCTAAGCGATGTTTGTCCGAGTTATCAAACAATGTCCAGACTTGTCCTGATTCTCCGGCGCGGCCCGTGCGTCCTGCGCGATGTACATGCACTTCTGTTTCTTTAGATAGTTCGTAGTTTACTACAACGTCAAGTTTGTCTATATCCAGCCCACGGGCGGCAACATCGGTTGCTACCATTATTGTCGCACTGCGGTTAGTAAATCTAATCAGGTTCTGGTCTCTGTCCTTTTGCTCCAGATCTCCATGCATGGCAATTGCCGCGAACCCTTTGTCTTGTAAAAACCGGGTAACATCACGAACCGAGTTTCTGGTATTGCAAAAGACAAGTGCTGTGCCTGGAGAATATTTTAACAATAGTAGTTGCAGCGCCTGCAGTCGGTCCTGAAGCTTGTCGATCCGGTAGAAGTGCTGTTGTATTTGCTCGTCATTGTGGGTGGTGTCCACCACTACCATTTGCGGGGAAACCATGACGCGATCGGCGATCGATTTTATTTCTTCCGGGTAGGTAGCACTCAGCAGCAAAGTTTGCCGGGCTTCGGGTAATAACTTAACGATGTTATCTATAGACTCCTGAAATCCCATTTGCAACATGCGGTCGGCTTCATCCAGAACAAAAGTATTCACCTGATCCAGTGTCAATGTACCTCGATCAATATGATCCTCAATACGGCCCGGCGTGCCAACAACAATATGTGCGCCTCGTGCAAGCGAATCTATTTGCGGCTTTATTGAAGAGCCGCCGGTCAGCGTTAGTACTTTTACATTGTGTGTGGCTCTGGCCAGAGCGCGAATTTCCTCTGCAACCTGGACGGCAAGTTCACGCGTAGGGCAAAGTATCAGAGACTGTGTATGAAATTCTGTAGCATTCAGGTTTTTCAGCACAGCTAAACCGAATGCAACCGTTTTCCCGGAGCCGGTTTTGGCTTGCGCAATAACATCCCGGCCTGATAACGCCAGCGGTAACATTTGCGACTGTACTGGCGTCATCTCGTTATACGAGAGCGATGACAGGTTTTGCAGAAGGTTGTCAGGTAATTCTAGATCGGTGAAAGCAGCCTGGCTCACGTGGGTATCCGTTATTGCTGATGAGAGACCCGGTAAAACGATTGCCCGGAGCAGGGGCAGTTTACCTCAGAAGACGGCTTTTTGTTGTGCCAGGTGTTGCTGCGGATAGTAAAATCAGTGGGGGAGGTATTCCTGCTTTATCAGGGACGCGTTGCGTGAGCGGACGCACTCACGCTGCGCTGCCTGACTTGCTATGTGTTATGAGCCCTCTGGTGTTGTATTTGCTTTCAGGCGGCTATTGCAGCTGATTCAGGGCCTTCCAGGCCGCTTCGCTCAATAATTAACTGCTTTAGAGCCTCTGCCGCTTTCCTGCCTTTAATTCCCTCAGCTACGCGAATGGTTTTACCGCCAGTTTGGAAATTTACACAGTAAAACTCAGTATGCTTTTTCCCTGAAGTTTCAGATGATGTCATTTTTGTTTCGAGTTGTGCAGCGTCAAGCAGCTCACCTTGCTGGTGCGAATACACCATGCCAAACAAGCTTTGCCGTGTGTAGAGTATGTTGGTTTCTTTGTCGATCTTAACTTCAAGTGCTTTGCCGTATGTGAAGACAGCGGCTCCGGCAATAGACACACCCACAGCTAAAAAAATCAGACCAAACAACAATTCCTGTTGCCTGATGATGACAGTCCCGGCTATGGCGAAAACTAATCCGAAAATCAGTAAAAATAAATTTGATCCGAGGTTGCGCCCTGCGTCACTCAGTACCTCTATAAAGTCGGAGTCTTCAGTAACCGGTATTTGATCCATTGCTGAAGATTTTGCACGTTCTTTTGTTTTTGCTTCTGCCTTCTTCATGAACGCTTCGGGAATATTGACAACGTTGCCGGGTTGAGCCGCAACCTCTTCGACTGTGATTGCCCAGCTACGATCAAATTTTCCAAGGTCAGGGTGATTGAATTCGCCTTCGATCGCTACATTCCAGTCAATCGATGATCTGGATTCCCACTCTTTGCTTGGCTGGCAATGTTGCGGTATCTCGAAGATAAACTGACCATCGACGCCAGCGGCGGTTTGTTGCAGATATACCTCTGCCTCTTCCTGCCAGAGAACGGAGGTGCTGGTGCTGTCACCAGATTTTCGTTTCTGGCTGCAGGTTAAAATTGCTCTCAGAGGTGTGTCAGTTTGTGGGTTGTGTGCTAACTCTGATTTGTTTATAGCGAACTTGCCGCCCAACGCTGCCCCAACACCCGGCACTTGCGGATCTAAAAACAGCGGAGTCGCTCCAAAGCGCAGGTACCCACGGTACATTTTGAAAGCGTAGTACATGATGCCCGCACCAACAAACGCAAAAACGAGTACCAGAAGTGCAGCATACTCGCCTTCGCGAAGAGCCTGTGGGATGGCGAGGAAGCTAAAGCCTGTACCCATCACGAAGAAAATGCTGCCAAAGCCGGCCAGCACGAACGAACCGGCTTTCTCATTACATTTGATTCCGCCAGTTTTTTCATCGTGCAATCGTTGATCACGTCTCTGTCCTTTGCCGAGGGAGGCCCACGTAAAGAATCCACCGAGGCCACTGAAAATAAAAAGAAACATCGACCCGAATATTATGGCTGACCAGCGCAGCGTGCGATCAAGCACTGACTTTGACGGATTTTTAGGATTCACCAGGGCAGTTGCATTGTTCCTGCTTCGGCTTGCCTTTAACGATCGGTGCAGATCCTGCCAATAGCTACCAATGTTATCACTGGCTTTGCTAATGCTGACATTATCACTTTGATACCGGGTGTCATTGTAAAAATATGAGTAAGTGCTTTTTACCGAGTATGTGGTGGATTCGTTGCCGTGGTTTTGTGAGAGCTTTAGCTGATGAATTGTGGCGGGTACTTCAACCCAATTTGCAGTGGCGATGTAGCCAACAATCATAACGCCTGCTGAGCTGTAGGCTGCTGCCAGTCCTCCGAATACGAACAACATACCAAATGCAGCACCCAGCCAGCTTCTGCGTTCTGATCCTTCACTCATAGCTAATGCTCCCAATTGGGGCCCGGCGGCAGGAGCTCTGCTTCTGCGAACGTGCCACAATGCTGGCTCTTAAAATTCGATTTTTGTTATCCGCAGATGTTTTCGACCTGTCGACTAATAACTTGAATTGCGATGAGCGATCAATTGCCGCACAGACACCTGGCTCTGAATTGAGCGGGCGTCGGATTAGCTGGAAGGTGGCAGCGCTGGCCTAAACGGCAGCTGCTCTGTTATGCGGTTTTCATGCCTGGTAACAGCTACTGGCTTGTTCAGCAAGCCAGCTGGTCATTTTAAGGTACGGAGTCGGACCGTAGCTGATTCGCGCAGCACCCAGTTCCGTAAACTCCTGCTGGCCCGGTGTATGTGGCAAAACGATAAGATTCACCGGCAGTGAGACAGAGTCGCATAGTTTGGCAATTTGCTTTTTATTGACCATGCCAGGTGCAAAAAAACCATCTGCTCCGGCTTGTTCGTAGGCTTTGGCGCGCTCTATGGCATCGTCTGTCATTTTATCGGTGTGTGCATCGGGTTTGGCTTTCAGAAAGATATCTGTGCGTGCATTTAAAAAACCACCCACGCCGTTTTCATCAGCAGCTTTTCGTGCCGCTTTGATGCGCTGACTCTGGTCTTTAATAGAATACAAACCCTCACCGCCAACTATCTGGTCTTCGAAGTTAAACCCGATGACTCCAATAGATAGCGCACGAAGCACTGTCTCGGAAACCGTTGCCTGGTCAGCTCCGTAGCCACCTTCCAGGTCCATGGTTAGCGGTAAGTCTGTTACACGTAGAATACGCTCGGCAACAGTCAATGCTGCATCAAGTGGAAACTGCTCTCCATCCGGATAGCCATTTGCCATCGCGACAGGGGCACTGCCGGTGGCTAACGCTTTAGCGCCTGAGCCAGCTACCGCTTTGGCGCTGCCGGCATCCCAGATATTAAACAGTACTAACGGATCTCCCTGTTTGTGGAGAGACTTAAAAAGCGTTGCATCTTCAGTTTGCTTTGACATCATTTGTAATGGTTCCGCTTTGCGATGGAAGCACTGCTTTGCGTTATAAATCGGATATGACGTTCACCAAATCAGTTGTCAGTGGTTTTAGTATCATCCTGGTTGTCTTCTTCTTTCGGCGGTACCCAGTTGGCGTTCTTTACCAACTCACCGGTGTTTGGAATAACCTGCACGCAGCGGTCGTCCCAAAGCTGCAGCATTTTGTAGTCTTTTTGATTGGTGACTGCGAGCCCGGGTAAACCATTTTCTTCAAGCCATTTTTGCACCGGGGGTACATGCTCTGCTATTGATGCGCGTGCGGTGAAAACGCGTACTTCAATATCCATTGTGAGCCAGCGCTTGACTCTTTCAACCATCAGTGGAATGGGTTTACCGATGTGCTGATGGCCCTTCCAGCCATCCCATTCGGCGAGTGTGCCGTCAAGATCAACGCCGATCCATTTGTTGCCGATCCTGCGTTCTTTTTTCTTCTCTGCCATTGATAGATCTGCTGGTGTGAGCCTGATGTTTGGTGACGCTGTTTTTCTACATCGCGTTGGGTCGAAAGGCTATGTCAGTGGCAACTTCAGTTCAAGTCGGCATTTGGTAATTTGTCTGTAGTTATCAATTGAGGCTTGAGTATTCCGGGGATCTGTTTCTGGTTAGGGCTGTACTCGCTCAGGAAGTTTGTGCTCGCGCCAGAATATCAAGTACCTCTATGTAATTGGCGCGCGGAATTTGGGTAGCACCCATCGACATTAAGTGTGCGGTTGGTAACTGGCAATCAATCATGTCGAAGCGACCGCTGCCTGCGAGTGAAACTAAAGCAATTTTTGAAGCATCACTTCGACGGCTAAACATTGATTCCCCTACAAAGACCCGGCCGACCACTACGCCGTACAATCCGCCCACCAAAGCGTCATCGTGCCACACCTCTATGGACTCGGCGTGGTGCTGCTCTGCAAGGGTGCAGTATGCGGTAATCATGTCCTCTGTAATCCATGTGCCCTCTGCGTCGCCACGCGGTTCGCTGCAGGCCTCCACCACGGATCGAAAAGCCTGACTATGACTGATCTGGTACTGCTGCTTTTTGATCACCTTGCGTAGACTGCGACTGATTTTGAGCTCGTCCGGCCATATCACACAGCGCGGATCCGGTGACCACCACAGGATCGGTTCGCCTTCTGAGTACCACGGGAAGATGCCTTGCTGGTAGCCGCTTAGAACCCGTTCCGGTTTCAGGTTGGCACCGGCCATTAACAGCCCGTTGGGATCCTGCATTGCAGTGTGCACCGGCGGGAAGGGGGTTGTATCGTCGGTGTCGCTCAGAAACGGGATTGGCAGACCGGTCATAACAAAGCTATCAGGCTTCGGGTTCTTCGCTGCGAAAAGGCAGTAGCGAATGGAGCTCTTCGCAGTGCTTTTCCATCAAGGGTGTTTCCTGTTTTAGAAACTGAGCCACAGCGCTGCGAAAACCTTCATCGCGAATGTAGTGCGAAGACCATGTTGGTGTAGGTATAAATCCACGTGATATTTTATGTTCTCCCTGCGCACCTGGCTCAAAGCGCTTTAGATTGTTTGTTATGCAATAGTCTATTCCCTGATAATAACAAGCTTCAAAGTGCAGACTGTGGAAGTCTTCGTCGCAGCCCCAGTAGCGTCCGAACAAGGTATCACCACCTTTAAACATCACAGAGCATGCAACTCGTTTTTCATTATGCTCTGCAAACACTACGATGATATCGTCTCCCATGGTTTTACCCACTTCACAGAAGAATTCCACGTTGAGCGTTGGGGTACCCCATTTTCTATTGAACGTATCCAGGTAAAAACTGATTACTTTGCGCCAGTCATCTTTTTCCAGTTCACTGCCATGGTGAACCGACAAGCTGATGTTCTGTTCAGCCACGCGTTTGCGTTCGCGACGCATATTCTTGCGTTTTTTTGAGCTGCAACGGCTGAGGAAATCTTCAAAGTCAGTGTAGTTATCGTTAACCCAAATGTACTGACAGCCCATGCGTCGCAGGTAGTTGTGTTTGTCCATCAGCGCGGCTTCAGCAGTTGACGGAAAAAGCCAATGCATACTGGAGAGGTTTTGTTGATCGGCAACTGCGATAGCGGCGGATAATAAAGCCGATGTGCATTTGTCGTAGTCCTGGTCTTTGTTCACCAGCAAACGTGGCCCGGTTGCCGGTGTGAACGGGGCGGCGCTAATTAATTTGGGGTAGTACTGAGCGCCACTGCGTTCATAGGCATCGGCCCATGCAAAATCGAATACGAACTCACCGTATGAATTGGTTTTTAAGTAGGTGGGGGCTGCAGCAATGAGTTTGCCAGTGTCATCTTTAAGCAATAGATGATAAGGGTGCCATCCGTACTGCGGGTCGACGCAGTGGTTATTTTCAAGGGCACTAAGGAATTCGTAGCGAACGAATGGATTGCCCTGATGTGACAGGGCATTCCAGTCTTCTGCGTCGACTTTATCCAGCGAGCTGCCGACTTCTACTTGCAATGTACTACAACGGGGCAACGTACTACAACAGGGCAAGGCACAGCAACGGGGCAAGGCACTTCAACCGGGCAATTTACAACTGCCGGGCGAGTTGCGATTGCCTGGTTAGCTTTTTGAAGCAAGTGCATCCAGATATCTTTCTGCATCTAATGCGGCCATACAGCCGGTGCCTGCCGAGGTAATTGCCTGTCGATAGATGTGGTCCATAACGTCTCCGGAGGCGAAAACGCCTTCAACGCTTGTGGCGGTAGCGTTGCCGTCTGATCCGCTTTTTACTTTTATGTAGCCACCTTCCATCTCGAGCTGGCCTTCGAAAATGCCGGTATTCGGCGTGTGGCCGATCGCTATAAATACG
>CAZYRP010000216.1:0-8447 GCA_964649465.1 uncultured Granulosicoccaceae bacterium
TGTGCTCATGAACTTGCACGTTAAATGCCTGATGCTGTCCGAGAAGTCACAAGATCGTTTAGATGGCCAACAGCGGGACACCGACAAAACATAACCAATGCACCGCAAATGAGCGAAACTCTATCAGAAGTATGCGCGGTTCAATGAGTTTGATCAGTTGTCTCTACAACTATAAATGTTCGTAATACCATTGATTTCTATAGTAAAGTCCCGGGTTTCCACCGCTCAATAAATCGCCGGAATTATCCTTCGCCAGGCTTTTAATCGTGATACACTCCACAAAGAGATTACGAGAGAATCACAATTTCTACTTGCATTGAATACGATTGCACACCGCGCGATATCCATTCGAGAACTAATTGTGAAAGACGTGCAAATCAATAATATCTCTTCATTCTTACTTTTCCCCTTTACAAAACCATCCCGTTGCGTGTGCCGGGCAGGCTTTGTGGCATCTGACTCTTCCGGGAACAGCTGCTTCGATTCAACCGAAATAATCGAACACGCACTATTGAATACAGGAATATCGAGCAATGAGTAAAGGTACAGTCAAGTGGTTTAACGCAGACAAGGGCTACGGGTTCATAACGCCGGAAGACGGTGGAAAGGATCTGTTTGTGCACTTCTCTGAAATCCAGAACGACGGTGGTTACGCGACACTGAACGACGGGCAGGCAGTTGAGTTTGAAGTAAGTCAGGGTGACAAAGGTCCTTGTGCAACGAAAGTAGTTGCGGCCTAAAACAACACCACATTCAGCGCACAGGACTGACGCTGAACCGGTAACAGAATACAGGTGCGACTGACACCTGTTGGAAGTACTTAATCAGCAACCAGGTCGTGGCCAGCGGCTTTTGAAAGCCCGAACTCTCCTCCTCACCCACCCTGGTTGCTGACTCTTGCATATTCGCAAAACCTCTTCCCAATCTGCTCAATAAAGAGCGGGTGATTAAAAACACAGATACGCATCAACCCATGCGTTCTTTACCAGGTGCATTTATTAACCCGCAAGTTCATTAACCCCGGTGGGGTATCATTCACAAGGCAGACTGACACCCGTTGCAATACTCGACTATAAGCCACAACAGCCGACGCCTGGCCTACGTGCACTCACGCGGCACGCGTGATAACAAACCTTCGATCTTTTTTTGCGGTGGTTTTAAATCAAGCATGCAAGGCTTAAAGGCATTGGCGCTTGAGCGCTACTGTCATGCCAACAATCTGTCTTTCACACGCTTCGACTATAGCGGCCATGGAAGCTCAGAAGGGTTATTTGAGGAAGGAGATGTTGGTAACTGGCTGAGCGATGCAGAGTGCATCTTCGATCACACAGCTGTTACTCAGCAGGGTGCTATCGTTATAGGTTCGAGCATGGGCGCCTGGATCGCAACGCTGCTTGCGAAACAACGCAGCGAACAAATCGCAGGGCTAATTACCATTGCTGCAGCACCTGACTTCACAGTAAAATTGTTGCTTAATACAATCAGCAACACTCAACGCGATGCACTGAACAACGGTGAAACCATATATCTCGCTTCAGACTACGATGATGGCTCACCCTACCCGATCAGCGCCAATCTTATTGAACAGAGCAAAGAGCACTGCGTGCTGGACAAGCCATTCGCGTTTAACAAACCTGTGCATTTGCTGCATGGCACAGGCGATATGGATGTACCACACGCCTTGTCGGCTGCACTAATGGATACAATTCAATCCGAAGACATCAAGCTGACGCTAATCAAAGACGCGGATCACAGACTGTCAGGCAAATCCGAGCTGCTGACCATTACTCATGCTATTGATGAGATGCTTGGAAAACTCGCAATGCTATAGAGATACCTGTTACCAAGTGTATTGTTTATATAGACGGGGCTATATAGCTGACTGTTTCTATTTTCGGCAGCCGAATTGGTCAGCAGCGGCACCATTGCTATTCAAGCCAGACTCTATCCTGGTACAGGCGGCGCACGTTCCACCAGCTGATTTAAATCTATAATATCAAGATCAGCTGGCATTGAGTCCTCCGGATATGACTCTCCTGTTCTTGTAATCCACGCCGTCCTGCAGCCAACCATTCTGGCCGCCGCAACATCGTTCTGCGGATGATCACCAACATGCAGTAACCGCTCAGGTTGTGTACCAAGAGCCTCACAGGCAAGTAGAAACATATCTGGCGCCGGCTTTGCCGGTAACTCCATTGTTGCGGCCAATTCAACATCAAACAAATGACCAACCCCGATTGCCTGCAGACTGGCATTGCCATTGGTAATTGCGCCGAGACGATAATGAAATGACAACTGCTGCAACGCAGTAAGTACTTCGTCGTAAAAAGTAATTTGCTGACGCGCATCAATACATACCCGCATCGCCTCCTCAATGTCAGCTTCACTGGCACCAAATGGCTGCATTAAAGACACAGTGGCACGGTGACGAAGCTCGGTGACATCGTTCTTAAGCTGCGGTTCTGCGTTAAGAATCGCTCGACGCATAGCAATGATGTCGGCCGGGCTGTATTGGCGGGTAATTTCAGGAAACCGTTTATCGATCCAGTCAAAGTACACCTTTTCTGCCGCTTCAATCACCGGTGCACAAGGCCAGAGTGTGTCGTCCAGATCAAAGGTAATTGCGACAATGCCCATATCGGCCAGAGTAATTTGATTTTCAAAAGGCATCGCGGGAAACTTATAGACAGGATTGTTGAAGTTGTAATCATACTTGAATTTAGCGGGCCACTATCTCGTTTTAAACTGCTGTATCTTGTGGGGTTATCTTTATATTCTGTAAATCAGCCGGTAACTCCCCAGCCGGTATCTCCAAGGAGACCAGACGTGGATTTTGCCTCAGGTTTTGTCATTGCACTCGTGGTGCTCGCTTTTATTTTTGTTGCCACCACATTCAAGGTAGTTAGGCAGGGAACTGAAAGTACGGTT
The DNA here is from genome assembly GCA_964649465.1 of uncultured Granulosicoccaceae bacterium. Classification (GTDB taxonomy): domain Bacteria; phylum Pseudomonadota; class Gammaproteobacteria; order Granulosicoccales; family Granulosicoccaceae. The sequence continues at coordinate 2,929 of CAZYRP010000216.1, forward strand.
GAACGCTTTGGCAAATACACCCGTACCCTGACACCAGGACCAAACCTTGTTGTGCCGTTTTTTGACCGCATCGGCCACACCATGAATATGATGGAACAAGTGCAGCCGGTACCGTCTCAGGATGTCATCACCAAAGACAACGCAGTCGTCCAGGCTGACGGGGTTGTCTACTATCAGGTGCTAGATGCCGTCAAAGCTGCCTACGAGGTTAGCAAGCTTGAGTCCGCGGTGCTCAATCTGGTGATGACCAACATCAGAACGGTGATGGGCTCAATGACGCTTGATGAGTTGTTATCACACAGAGACCAGATAAACGCAAAACTAATGTCGGTAGTAGATGATGCTACCTCACCGTGGGGCATAAAGATTATACGTATCGAGATCAAAGATATCGCACCACCTAAAGATCTTGTCGACTCAATGGCCAAGCAAATGAAAGCCGAGCGCGAAAAACGCGCCTCGGTATTAAACGCCGAAGGAGAACGTGAAGCCGCAATCCTTTTGGCACAAGGAAACAAAGAAGCTGCCATTCTTGAGGCAGAAGGTGCACGGGAAGCAGCGTTCAGAATTGCCGAAGCTCGTGAGCGTGAAGCTGAAGCTGAAGCGAAGGCGACAGCGCTTGTGTCAGAGGCCATTAGCTGTGGTGATCCAAAAGCGCTTAATTACTTCATAGCTCAGAAATATGTGGACTCGTTAAAAGACATGGCACTTTCACCAAACCAGAAAACTATCTACATGCCGTTGGAGGCGTCCGGAATCATTAGCAGCATTGGCGGCATTGCAGACCTGGCGAAAGGTGCAGCCGAAGGATTGAAGGACAAGTAACAGGCAACATCTGACCAGCAATGGTTAACTAAGGATTGAACAGAACAGGACTTGCGATGGTGGAACTAATCAGCACTGACCTTACACACTGGCACTGGCTTACAATAGCTGCAGTGTTGTTTGCGCTGGAAATTTTTGCACCGACAAGCTTCCTGTTGTGGCCGGCGGTTGCGGCAGTGATCACCGGTATTTTTAGTTGGCTGTTACCAGATATGAGCTGGCAGCTTCAGCTTGCGCTGTTTGCACTACTCGCCGTCTTCGTAACTTTGAGCGGCCGATATTTTTATAAAAACAAACCGGACAACGAAACTTCTCACCCAACGTTAAACCGTCGTGCCGACTCGTACAAAGGTCGGGTAATTACCCTCGAGGAACCGATCGTCAATGGAGTCGGGAGCGTGATGATAGGCGATACACGCTGGCGTTTAATCGGGAAGGATTCACCTGCCGGAACAGTGCTTACGATCACGGGAACCGAAGGCTCTTCACTTACCGTCGAAAAATCCAGCCCAACTGAAACTTAAAGTAGCTACTGAATTAGCACCAAATCCAGCTATTGTAGAAATTACTATTGACCCGCAGAAACTGCCGAACTGGCGTTCACCACTTCAAAGTCTACAACCACGCAGTTGCCGCATCCGATGTGAACTACCGACTTACAAAGACTTTGGATAATAGCCAAACCACGGCCGTGCAATTGTTCGTTGTCAGTTAATTTTTCGACTGCCTTTTCGTAGTCAAAACCTGCACCACTATCCTCAACACTGATTCTTAGAGTACTGTCATCCACCCATTCGGCAGTCACCGATATCCACCCAGCAACGATTGAATCCAGTCGCTTCACTCGCTCACTGAAGTAGTCCCTAAATCCTGCATCACACTTTTTCAATCGGGAGTCCAGACCAAGCACACCATGGTCAATCGCATTAGTTACCAGTTCGCTGATAAGAAGACTCAATTTGAAGTCGGGACAGGTAATACCGTTTGTATCGCACACCGACAACGTAAGCTTATCGATAAGGTCAGGATCACTAAGTTCCTTCTTTTCGAAATTCCAGCACAAAGTTTCCACATCTGTGTTTAACACAATATCCAAGGTCCTTGTCTAACCCCCGCCCACGTACCGGGCTTCAGTTAGTTTCGAATCGAAAATAGCTTGTCGAAGTTCGCAATAGCCAGTACGTGCATAACTTCAGGGGGTGGTTTAACCAGACATATCTGAACCGCTCGCCCCACGTGCTCACGCAACATAAGCAGCATGCCCAGAGCGGTGCTGTCCATGTATTCGGTTTTACTCAAATCAACATTAACTGTTGTTCGATCTTTATCGATCTCATTAAAGGATGCTTTAAAGCTATCGTAAATTCGGTAGTCAAACCGACCTGCCACGGAGACAGTCACCACTTCCCCGTCACTCGAATTCTCTGATACTACGCTCACTGGCAACACCTATAAATTTGCTTGTTCTACCCGTTTGCAGAATTAAAGCCACGTGCAGGATAAATCCGCACCACATAACTCCAGCGGCCATGTGATGCTTTTTTTTATAGGAGGATCAAAGAACTGTGATTGTATTACATTAACCTGTGAACTAATGTAGAGCCAATGCTTATAAGCGAATTAACAGTGCGTGATTGAGCACATAAATTTCAGGAATAAAGTGTACTCGTGTTCAATTCAATCAATACATAGTTAGTGCTCAAGCTATAAAAATTAAGACTATCTAACTCTACTGAGCACTACGGGGCACTACGGGGCACTACGGGGAAAATATCAGAAATACGCACTGCATCTGAACAATGCCTCTAAAGTTTGAACCAGACAACTACAGTTTCCGAAACTTAAATTAGCTATTACTTCTACGAGCTCTAAAAAAATTGCGCATCAAGTCACGGCACTCTGCCTCAAGCACACCACCAACCAGTTCGAGCTTGTGCAAATGGGTCATTTCTGTAAAGTAATTCACACGACCTGAGGCAGCCCCTGCACGCGGTTCGGCGGCACCGTAGACTACCCTGTCAACCCGTGCATGCAACAACGCACCAGCGCACATTAAGCATGGCTCGACAGTGCTGTAAAGAGTACAACCAGGCAAACGATAATTACCCGTCACAAGCGATGCTGAACGTAAGGCAACTACCTCTGCGTGCGCTGTAGGATCGCAATCACCGATCTGCGCGTTACGCGCTTTAGCAATGATTTCATAATCGCGTACCACGATAGCACCAACGGGAACTTCACCAGCATCTGAAGCGGCAACTGCAAGCTCCAGACACTCTTTCATGTAGCATTCGTGTAAAGCGATGTTTGAAGTGTACTGCATTGACAATCCAGTGGAGGGTACCGACCCAATCAGGTACTAAACAAAGCCAGCTCAACGAAAACGGGCTGCAAAAGCAGCCCGTTAATCTGGTTAAACCCTAAAAGCTTAATCAGGTTACTTCAGGGGCCGATGCTGCTTCGCCTTCGCCAGCAACTGCTTTCATACTCAGTCGAATACGGCCCTGCTTGTCTACTTCAAGAACTTTCACTCTGACAGTCTGCCCTTCACTAAGCTCGTCTGCCACATTCTGTACACGGTTTTCAGAGATTTGCGAAATATGCACAAGTCCGTCTTTGCCAGGCAGGATATTAACGAAAGCACCGAAGTCCATAATCTTCTGAACTTTACCTTCGTAAATAGTGCCCACTTCGACATCAGCAGTGATTTGTTCGATTCGGCGCTTGGCTTCTTCACCTGCAACCCGATCACTTGACGCAATCTTGATTACACCATCATCGCCAATGTCGATCGTTGCACCTGTCTCTTCAGTCAGGGCACGAATAACTGCACCACCCTTACCAATCACAGCAGCAATCTTTTCAGGATGGATTTTAACCGTGATGAAACGCGGAGCATGCTCAGACAACTCTTCACGAGGTGCTGCAAGAACCTTGTTCATTTCACCCAGGATAAACAAACGACCTTCTTTCGCCTGTTCCAGTGCCGCTTCCATTATTTCAGAGGTAATACCATCGATCTTGATATCCATCTGCAATGCAGTAATACCATCTTCGGAACCTGCGACCTTGAAATCCATGTCACCGAGGTGGTCTTCGTCACCAAGGATGTCACTGAGAACCGCAAAACGATTGTCTTCTTTGATAAGACCCATTGCAATACCTGCAACAGGTGCTTTCAGAGGAACACCGGCGTCCATCATCGCAAGGCTTGAACCACAGACACTGGCCATGGAGCTTGAGCCATTTGATTCGGTGATTTCAGAGACCACACGAACTGTGTATGGAAAGTTCTCTTCGTCAGGCATCACAGACTGCACACCGCGCTTAGCCAATTTACCGTGGCCAATCTCACGACGCTTCGGTGAACCGACAAACCCGGTTTCACCCACACAGTACGGAGGAAAGTTGTAGTGCAGCATGAATGCATCGCGACGCTCACCTTCAAGCGCATCAATGATCTGTGCATCACGGGTAGTGCCGAGAGTAACCGCAACGATTGCCTGTGTTTCACCACGGGTAAAGAGTGATGATCCGTGAACGCGTGGCAGCAAGCCGGTTTTAACCGTAATTGGTCTGACCGTGCGTGTATCGCGGCCATCAATACGTCTTTCACCCGCAAGAATGCGGCTGCGCACGACTGATTTTTCAATTGAAGATACAGCGCCTTTAACATCACCTGCTGAGGGCGACGATTCGTCTTCGGTAACTAATGCAGCTACTGCTGCTTCCTTTACCGCAGACATTTTGTTCTGACGTTCCATTTTATCAGCGGTGCTATAGGCGTCAGTGATACCTGCTTCAGCCTGTGCTGCCACTTTGGCCGCTAACGACTCGTCTTTAGCAGGTGCTGTCCAGTCCCAGGCTTCAGCACCAACTTCGGCTGCCAGTTCATTGATTGCCTTGATCGCCACCTGCATTTGCTCATGGCCGAATACAACAGCGCCAAGCATGACATCTTCAGGCAGCGTATCTGCTTCTGATTCAACCATCAGTACCGCGTTTTCTGTACCCGCAACTACCAGATCAAGCTGCGACTCTGCAACCTGAGAACTCGTCGGATTTAGAACGTAGTTTCCATCAATGTAACCGACACGCGCTGCTCCGATAGGTCCCATAAAAGGCATACCGGAACACGCAAGAGCAGCTGATGCGCCGAGCATCGCTGCAATATCTGCCTGTATTTCAGGATCAAGCGACATAACAGTCGGGATGACCTGAACTTCATTGCGAAAGTCTTTCGGAAACAATGGACGCAATGGTCGATCGATCAGGCGACAAGTCAGCGTTTCACTTTCACTGGGTCGACCTTCACGTTTAAAAAAGCCACCCGGTATTTTACCGGCAGCATAGGTGCGTTCCTGATAGTTAATAGTTAGCGGGAAGAAATCCTGTCCCGGCTTCACATCCTTTTTGCCCACAGCAGATACTAAAACCATCGTATCGCCAATACTTATTTTGATAGCAGAAGAAGTTTGCCGTGCAATCTCCCCTGTCTCCATGGTGACCTCTTGGCCGCCAAACTGAAATTTTTTGATTACTGGATTCACTTGAATTCCTTTGGTTATGGTCTGCGTGCGTCTAGCGGCGGAGGCCTAGTTTCCCGATAAGATCCTGATAGCGGCTTTGGTCTTTGCGCTTCAGGTAGTCGAGCAGCTTGCGGCGTTGATTAACCATGCGCAGCAATCCACGTC
>CAZYRP010000217.1:0-8412 GCA_964649465.1 uncultured Granulosicoccaceae bacterium
ACAAAGATCTGGAACATTACCGCAGTGAGCGGGGCAAGCGCGGGCTGACACTGCCGCGTGGATTTCAGAAAGTGGCTGATGTCATTGTCGAGTGACCATAGGTAAAAGTACCTGTGTATCGGCGTTTGCGCGCCATTTCGCTGAATGCTGGTCTATATAATGTCAACAAACATGACACATCCTTGAACTATGGGGAAATGGCAACCAACTTGTCTATGATGGGCGCTTAGCGTGATTAAATTCCTAGGGGAAAAAAATGTATTTTGATATGGGTTACATGTTGATGGTGATGTTACCGGGCATGGTGCTTTCGGGGGCTGCATCATGGATGGTCAAGCACACCTTCAGTAAGTATGAAACGGTGGGTACTGCCAGTAACATGACTGGTGCTGAAGCAGCGAAGCTGATGCTTGAGCGCGCTGGAGTCACCGATTGCAGAATTGAACCCATTGGTGGTCGCCTGAGTGATCACTATGATCCGCGGGACAAAACGCTGCGTCTTTCAGAGCCGGTCTACAACGCCCGTTCAATTTCTGCCATTGGGGTAGCCTGTCATGAAGCTGGCCATGCGCTGCAACACGCGACAGGTTACAAGTTTCTGCAGATGCGCTCAAAGCTTGTTCCGGTGACCAATATTTCCAGCAAAATGTCGATGCCTGTATTAATGGTTGGCATGTTGTTGATGTCACTTGCACCTACTCTGGGTACACCGGTGGTGCTCGCGGGTGTTGCGCTGTTTGCTGCAGCTGTGGTTTTTTCCGTAATAACATTGCCTGTTGAATGGGACGCCAGTGCCAGAGCAAAGACTGCAATGGTAAACGCCGGTATAGTCACGGAGCAGGAAGTCGGTGGCGCAGGTCGGGTGCTGAATGCGGCGTTCCTGACTTACCTGGCAGCTGCAATTGCCTCTATCATGACACTGCTGTACTACCTCCATCGCTCAGGTCTGCTGCGGATGTTCCTTAACCGCCGCTAAGTGTAACTGCCAGACAGCAGGTATTAAGCGTAACCATCGGGCCGGTATTTACCGGCCCGTTTGCGTTGTGCCAAATCAGATGGGTGGTCGATCCGGCAGAGCAGCGCTATAATCACTAAAGTTACTGAAAAGGTCCTCTCAATGGCATCGTATAGCACTAACGAATTCAAAGGCGGTTTGAAAATAATGCAGGACGGTGATCCGTGCAGCATTGTCGAGAATGAGTTCGTCAAGCCGGGTAAGGGGCAGGCATTCAGCCGGGTCAAAATTCGCAACTTAAAGACCGGCAGAGTGGTTGAAAAAACTTTCAAGTCCGGAGAGTCGGTGGAAGCGGCTGATGTCATGGATACGAATATGCAGTATTTGTATGCGGATGGTGAGTTCTGGTACTTCATGGACCCGAATACTTTTGAACAGCTTGGGGCATCTGAAACTGCGGTTGGTGATGCAAAGCAGTGGTTAAAAGAACAAGACACGGTAGAAGTTACTTTATGGGACGGTGTTCCTCTCTCTGTTACTGCTCCGAACTTTGTGGAATTGAAAATTGCCCAGACTGACCCTGGCTTGAAAGGTGACACTGCTCAGGGTGGAACCAAACCTGCCACTATGGAGACCGGTGCAGTAATCAAAGTACCACTGTTTATTGAGGAAGGTGAAATCATCAGGATCGATACGCGTTCCGGTGAATATTCCGGCCGTGTAAAAGAGTAGTTTCTGTTTGCCAGTTGAAGATGCTCACGCGGCGGGTTCAGGCTGGCGGCCAACAGGCAGTGTCGCCACACTGCAACAGCGTGCAGAAATCATCCGCCGACTGCGCGACTGGTTCTACCAACACAATATTCTGGAAGTAGAAACCCCCCAGTTGTCCCACGGTGCCACTACCGATCCTAATATTGAAAGCTTTGCGACTGATGGCAGACATATGCGCACGTCTGCCGAATTCCATTTGAAACGACTGCTGGCTGCCGGATATCCGGATGTATATGAGCTGGGCAAAGTATTCAGGGTCGATGAAAGTGGCTGTCATCATAATCCTGAATTTACAATGCTTGAGTGGTACCGCCACGGTATTGATCATCGGGAATTGATCACCGAGATCGAATTGCTGCTGCGTTACCTGCACGATGATGCTTCACTTCAGCTTGACTGCATTAGCTACAGAGATTTCTGGCAGAAATTCGCAAAAATTGATCTCGCGTGTGCAGATACAATGCATATTGGTCAATTTCTGGAGAGCGCGGGCATCGAAGTGCCGGTCTCTGTGCAACATCATTTTGATGCGTTGCAGGATCTCGCTATGGGTACGGTACTGGCGGACTGTCTGCCGGAACATCAGTACAGTTGTATCTATGATTATCCGTCAAGTCAGGCGTCTCTCGCGCGAATAGACAAAAGCGATCCACAGTGGTTTGTTGCCAACCGTTTCGAAATTTACTATGGCTCAATAGAGCTCGCTAATGGATTCTATGAACTTACGGATGCATCCGAGCAACTGGCGCGCTTTGAGGCTGACAACACAGCGCGGCAAAAAAATAACCAGTCAATACGGCCGATAGATCACCGGTTTATAAAGGCGCTTGAGAATGGCCTGCCGGAGTGTTCTGGCGTTGCCATTGGCGTAGATCGATTGATGATGGTTCTGCTGGATGATGTCAAAGCGCTATCAGAAGTCGTGAGCTTCGACTGGGCGAGCGCTTAGCTCATGTCTGAACCTCAATCAGACGTACTTCGATTCGGTGATTGCAATCAACAGGCGTTGCTTGATCTGGTGAGAAAGCTCGGAATGCAGGTACAGGTTGTTGCTTCAGGGACAGCTATTCCCGGTAGTTTCTGGGGTGATGACGAGGCGGGTCTTATTAAGGATGTACTCTACCTGAGAGCAGATACACCCGTTCACTCTGTGTTACATGAAACGTGTCATTTTGCCTGTATGAATGACGAGCGCCGTGCATCGCTGCATACCAACGCGGGAGGCGACGCAGATGAAGAAAATGCAGTTTGCTATTTGCAGATTCTATTGTCTGATGCGCTACCTGATATGGGGCGGGTAAAAATGTTTAGTGATATGGATACGTGGGGCTATTCGTTCAGGCTGGGCAGTGCGAAAGCATGGTTTGATAGTGATGCATCTGATGCCAGGCAATGGCTTCATAGCCATGGTCTTCTAGAACTTGCCGAGCAACTTGTCCACTAAAAGTTGCCGAGAAATTGGCCCATGCGAACCGGGTCACCAGCACTGAGGTCCGACCGGAGGGTTCCGTTTTCAAGAAGTAGAATTACCGTTGAGCCCATGTTGAATCGACCCATTTCCTGACCTTTTTTTAAGACGTGAGTTGACGGCTCGTAGTCTTTATAGATAATGTTTTGCTGAGTAGGCGGTGTTACCAACCCGGCCCAGACCGTTTCAATAGCCGCGACATTAATTGCGCCCACCAGTACCATGGCCACTCTTCCGGCTTCGGTATTAAAAACAGCAACAACCCGTTCGTTGCGAGCGAATAAACGCGGCACCACTCTGACAGTATGAGGTGCCACACTGAAAAGCCTGCCCGGTATATAGTGCATCGCACATAGATCACCGGTAGTTGGCATATGTATTCGGTGGTAGTCGCGAGGTGATAAATACAACGTTGCGAAGGTGCCGTTTTGAAAAACGCTGATGTCACTTTCCCTGCCGCCTAAAAGTTCAGAGACACTGTAGTTGCGCCCTTTCGCCTGGATAATAGTGCCGCTCGAAATTGATCCGAGTTGTGAAACTCTGCCATCTACCGGGCTGCAAAGCTGATGTTCGTTACCGCTAATACTGCGCGCACCATCTTTTAAAGATCGGGTAAAAAACTGATTAAATGTTTTGTAGTGTCCCGGGTCCGGATGTGTTGCCTCTTGCAGATCAATATTGAACAGCCGTGCGAACTGCCTGATCGCGGCCGGTACAAAGCGGCTTTCAATACGCGTGAGCCGATAGATAAATCGCGACACCAGATGGTGCGGCAGAATGTAGAGAGGCCAGGACTTTAAGCGGTCTGTTAATGCTTGCAACAGTTGGATCACTCGTGCTGTAGAATAGGTCATTCTAACGTACAACTCACATCTCTTCTGCAGAACAACGGCGATAAATTCCTTCATGTCTGAAGTTCAGCTACACGATCTTACCCGCTGCACACTGGCCGAGCTTATTAGAGCGGGAGAGACCTATTTGTCCGGGTATCCGTTAGTTTATGGTCACGGTACCGACAATGCGTTTGACGAAGCAGCCTGGTTGGCTCTGGAGGCCTGCGGTATCTCTCCTGCCGAGCCGTTGGAAAGCTATGATATTCCGGTGGCGTCTGAGCAGCTTCAGCGAGCTAAAGACTGGTTCGCAAAACGTGCTGTGGATAAAATTCCCACTGCCTACCTTACCGGGCGGGCGTGGTTTGCCGGACTTGAATTTGCGGTTGATGAGCGTGCATTGGTACCGCGTAGTCCGATTGCAGAGTTAATCCTCAATCGCTTTGAGCCATGGTTAACTGAAGCGCCTTCTGCGGCACTGGATTTGTGCTGTGGCGGAGGCTGTATCGCTGTTGCAATGGCTAATATATTCCACGGTTGTTCTGTTGATGCAGTAGATCTGTCGCAGGATGCGCTTGATCTCGCAGATCTGAATGTTAAAAAACACAAGGTGCACAATCAGGTAGTGTTGCATCAGGGAGATCTTTTAACGCATTTACCTCCTCGACAATACGATTTAATAGTCAGTAATCCGCCTTATGTTGACGCCGAAGACATGGGTAGTCTTGCGCCTGAGTTCGGCCATGAACCACCGATGGGATTGGCTGCGGGTAAGGATGGCCTGGATATCGTTGCGCGCATATTGCGTGATTCAAAGCAGTACCTTAAACCCGATGGCGTGTTGATAGTCGAAGTGGGTAACTCGATGCAGGCGGTTGATCGCCGCTTTGCATCACTAGATCTCACCTGGCTGGATTTCGAATTTGGTGGAGATGGAGTTTTTTTGGTCAACGCTTGTTCATTGTAGTGTCGCGTATTTTGGCAATTGAATGACTTATTTTTCTAACTCATATGAAGAGGCTCGAGAAAAATTTCTCCGTGCGTCAGTTGAGGCGAATGCTGTTGTTAAATCCACTGGTCTTGAGAGTGATCTGGAAGTGGATGTTGCACAACTTGGGCAAGCGGGCAAACCGACGCTTGTAGTGAGCTCCGGGCTGCATGGGGTAGAGGGTTTTTTTGGATCTGCCGTGCAGCTGTCACTGCTCGAGCGATTGCAGCGATCTAATTGTCTGTGCAATATACGTGTGGTTTTAGTACACGGACTAAATCCGTATGGCTTTAAGCATATACGCAGGTTTGATCAAAGTAATATTGATCTCAATCGAAATTTCCTTAAGCCCGATGAATCATATAGTGGTGCACCTGCCGGATATGAAAAGCTAAACACTTTTTTAAATCCGAAGGTCTCACCGTCGCCACTTGAGCCTTACCGACTCAAAGCGCTACTTAATATTATGCGCTACGGTGTTCCCTCACTTAAAGAGGCGATTGTCGGTGGACAGTACGAACATCCTGAAGGAATATTCTATGGTGGATCCGCTTCTGCAGTTTCTACGGAGTTTGTAAAAACGCATTGTGAGAATTGGCTGAACGGGTCAGATAAGATCGCACATATTGATCTTCATACCGGGTTGGGTAAGTTCGGATCTTATGAATTACTGATAAACGAAGATCCCGAGACAGAAAATTATCACTGGTTTGTTAATACATTTGGTCAGAAATGTATCTCAACACTGCAAAAATCAAATACGATTGCGTATGAGGTAACCGGTTCGATGGGTGCGTGGCTTCAGCATCGGTTTAATGATCGTAAGTACTATTTTGCAGGCTTGGAGTTTGGAACCTACGGACCGATTAGAGTGCTGGGCGCTATCAGGACAGAGAATTGCGCGCATCACTATGCGGACAATACCAGTCGCAGTTTTTTCGATGCAAAAGAAGAGCTGTTAGAGTGTTTCTGTCCCAGGAGTGAAGCGTGGCGTAGAACCGTAGTGGAACAGTCGATGGAAGTAATATCTTCTGCTATTGATGGGTTATGCCCCGGGCATGGATTCAACAACGTTGAGAGTGAGTAAAGTGGCTGTGAATCCACCGGAAAGTCAAAGTAAAAATAATACGGGTCATACGAATCTGCAGCAACTACTGGCAGAGATGTCTCCAGAGATGCGGGAAGGGCAGTATGTATTTTTAAGTTTCACTGGTGCCGGATACGGTGACCACCTGAATCTCAAGCCGCTTGCAATCATGCAGGAAGATGAAGGGCTTACTATGGTTGTACCCAAACATCTGGCGGATGCTAATCAACATCACTACGACAGAGCTTTCCGTTGTATTACGCTGCAGGTTCACTCGAGTCTTGAAGCGGTAGGGCTAACTGCCGCGTTTTCAAAACAGCTTACCTTGTACGGCATCAGTGCAAACGTTATAGCCGGTTTTTATCATGATCATATTTTTGTACCGGTCGATGATGCAGATAAAGCTGTTGCGTCGTTACGTGAGCTTACGCAGAACAAATAAACGTGTTGTGTATTACCTGGCATTACATCTGCCATTTGTTGCAGCGTTGAAGACTGGCTGACTTTCAATGTTCAGTATTTTACCGTTTTAGGTTTAAAAGCAGAGATTTACAGACAAAAAAACAGCCGGCACATGGCCGGCTGAAGTTTTACTTACAAGTTCTGGTCACTACAATTTACTGCTTTTGGCTTTATCTGCCCTTGGCCTTATCTACTTTGGGTAATGGTCCAGTCGAAGATATTAAGGTTACCGGCACCCCAGAAAATCTCGGTACCAACAAGAATGTTGGCAACACACCAGTCATTTTGAATTTGCACTGTATTGCTGCGTGCACCGAAGAGTTCACTAACCTGGAACGAGTTGTCACGAGCCCAGTCGGTAAAGTCATTCCAGAATATCGTTCCGGTAGTCTGAGGGTTCTGTGCTACGAATGCGATGTAGCGCGGATCAGATGACTTGGTATAGACCTTATAGGCTTCACCGCGAATTGTCAGATCGGCTACGAAGTCATTTGCACCGGCAGGCAGGCGTTCAGCGCCGGCATCAAGCCAAACCATTACTTCGAAAGTATGGTTTGAACCACCGTTGCGGGTAACAATACCTGTAGAACAATTGCCTGCAGCATCGGCCTCGTAGTAGAACGATTCAATAGCAACGTTTCGCTCACCGGAAATTGTAGAACCATTCGGGAAGCGCGGATTGTTGGAAGCATCTACAATTCTCGATTCGCCAAACTGCGGGCCGTCATAAGAGTAGTCGATGCGAATATTCGGAAGCTCTGAAAGAACAACCGGCAAACCGGTTTCCGACTGAGGTGCACTGGTGCGAAATTCGTCTTTTACGCCGTAAATAAGCTCCGGGTATGAACGTACGTAGAAATCGGCAGAACCGCCAACGCCCGGACCCCAATCATAGTTCCAGCCTGCTAATGCACCGTTAGTGTTGGTATAAACACACTGTTCCCACTCATAGCCCGGAGCTGCACGGAATGTACGCCATGCATTGTTGTGCAGAATGAAGTCACCGATTCGGGTATCTCCAAAATTGTTTTGATCGCTTAATGACGTACAAACCTCGTCAGAATTGTTAGATACAAGCGAAGAAACTCTGATCACTTCGCCGCCGACATCGTTCGAAGCAAAGCTACCTGCATTTGTGTTGCGAGCACCTTGCGTTGGCACAACCGCTGTGTCGTTACCTGAGTCATTGCTGGTATCTGCATTGCCGCCATCAGAAGTGCTGCTGCCGGCATCATCGCTTACCTGGCCACCGTCTGAAGTTGCACTTCCAGCGTCATCGCTTACCTGGCCACCGTCAGAAGTCGCGCTTCCGGCATCATCGCTGATCTGACCACCGTCAGAAGTTGCACTCCCGGCATCATCGCTGATTTGACCACCGTCAGAAGTAGCACTCCCGGCATCATCGCTGATTTGACCGCCGTCAGAAGTAGCACTTCCAGCATCATCGCTGATAGTGCCCGTTCCGCTATTGCCTCCGTCTGCATCAGTTTGTCCGCCGTCAGAAGTAGCACTGCCAGCGTCATCACTGATTGGAGTCTGCACCACAACTGTCGTGTTGTCGGTAGTGGTGACGTCTGGTGATGTTGACCCGGATACTGCTTCGGCGGTAGTAGTTTCGTCACCGCTGGTGGTTCCTTCGTCACCGATCAGTGGAAGTGTATCCGAGTCTGAGCCACAGGCCGTGAGCGACATGATTACTATGCTTGCGAGTAAAGTTTTTTGCATTGCAGAAATCCTAGTGAACCGAAATGTTTCTATTATATGGTTTTCCCGATTAAGCGGATTGGGACTCGCTCAATCGGTACCTGTAAGATGGGCGGAGTATAAGAAAATTAACTGGCAATCGATGAG
>CAZYRP010000218.1:0-8360 GCA_964649465.1 uncultured Granulosicoccaceae bacterium
TCGTAGCGCCAGGGACTGGCATCGAAACACGGCCATGGATGGCCGGCCATAACGATCAAAACAAGCCACAGCGGCAAGCCAAAGCGAAAACAAAACAGCGCACCAGCGCTAACCACTCATGAAGACGGTAAGTTTTCCTGCCACCAGCTTTGCGCTGATTCTTTTATCTCAGGACCGTGAAATCTGGCGAGGTTATCTGTTGGCTTGAGTTCTTCCTGGTAGAAGAATTCGGGCAATTCGTCATCTTGTACGGCAAAGCCCGCTTTTTCATTGAACTGGTTTTCAAAGTGGAGTGTATCGACACCTAGCTGTCGGTAGAACTCGGGTTTCAGATTGGTACCGTGCGCATCGTTCATAGCATTCACCATGAATTCAATTTGTGCGTAGGTGACAGAACGGCCGAAAATACAAAGACCCAGTGAGTCTGTTGATGCGGTTAGCGCCTGCATATCAAGGCTTGCATGGACCAATTCTTCGGCAGGTTTTCCGGCACTGTCATATTGTGGCAGGTTGCCGGCCGTGTGGTCTGCGCCCTGGGCGGTCATCATCATTGTGATGCCAGTTACTTCGATAACACGCGGATCGTATGCACTGATGGTTTGCTTTTTCACTACAGGCACACGCTTTAATCCGTAGTGTTCACCAACACGTGCTGCGCCCTGAGCAACCAGCTTACCGTGCTCGGTTCCGTTGCGCAGATGATTATCAATGATGTCTTCCATATAGGAAATGTTGCCAAACTCAGCCTCTCCGGCATCCATTAAAACTGCCAGCGTGCCACCCAACTCTATAGTGTCGACACCGAGATCGTTGGCAAGCCAGTTGAGCTTAGCCAGATCATCAGGGTCTTTAACGCCGCAGTTAGTGCCGAGCAAGCCGATAGTTTCATATTCAACTGGTGAGACAACTTCATTGCCGTCTTTATCTGCGTACACATTGCTACACTGAATCAAGCACCCGGGCATGCATGCGTGTGTTGTTTCACCACCACGCTCTATGTTTTGCTCGCGCAGATAATCGCCGCTGAGTTTAAAAGTTTCTTTGCTGGTGTCTGCTGCCTGGCCGCCGGTGAAATTTCGAACCGGTATACCGCCCAACTGGTTGATCACATCGGACATCATTGCGGTACCAGTTTTGGCAAAGTTATCTATTGCTGGTTCTGCTTTTAGCATCTTGTTGTATTCCCGCACGGCACCCATCAGTTTTTTGCGCTCGTGGAAAGATGGCATTTTGTGCAGATCAACGACAATTGCTTTTACTTTTTTACTTCCCATTACAGCACCTACACCGCCACGTGCTGCCAGACGGGAAGGCCGCAGATCGACATCACTGAATGCGATTCCGCTGAGCATCCCCTCGTATTCGCCAACCTGGCTGCAAAGACCGATGCTTACTTTTTTACCGTACTTTTCATGTAATTTGTCTGCGGTTTCAAAGTTGCCCATGCCTGTGAAGCCGTCGGCTGAGTCAAAACTGATTTCGCCGTCTTTGGTGATACGGATAATGATCCACTCATCGCTGCAGTTATAAAGAGTTAATCCGGCCAGCTCTATCTGGCCCAGTGCAAATGCAAAGGTACCACCGGAGTTTGCTTCTTTAATACCGCCAGTCAGAGGGCTTTTACAACCGACACTTAAGCGATTGGCGTTGGAGAAATTAGATCCGGCGAATGGCCCTGCGGAGAAAATCAGCGGGTTGTCTTTTGACAGCGGATCGACGGTGGCGACGTCATTCTCTACCAGTGTTTTAGCTATCAGGTAGCGCCCGGCTCGGACAATATCTTCACCTTCAAGTTTTTGCTTTTTAACTGATTGATCACTGAGATCGATATGGTAAAAGGTGCGCATGGGTTCTCTCAATGCCGCGGGCTTAGCTGCAGTATACTGCAATCAGCCAGTTACAGAGTGCATGCATGGCGCTTTTCATGTTGCTGGCCGGTCGACGGGATTCCGACTAGTTTGACTGCAGGCTTAGCTGCCTGCGGAAACCGTTTTAACGCCAGTAAAATCTTACTCCCAGGCCCAGATCTGAGCGACTTCCGAGGTCGGTTTCCAGAAACACAGAGAAACCGGTCGATACTTCATACAGGGCTCTTAGGTTCAAAAAAATGTCGGTATCAAATACAGTAGCCAGCCCGAGCTTTCCATTGAGTTCAGTTTGGTCGTTGAGCGCATAACGGATACCGGCACCGAGAAAAATACCGGTATCATCAATGCCATTGGCATCGACGAACTCCAAACCTGCATCGAATACCCAATCTGCCTGGCCGGGGAATTTTGCAGTTTCTATATGGTAGGTCAGACCACCGATCAGTGTGTCCGCATCAAATCCGCCATCGCTTACCCTGGCATACTCGAATTGCAGTGCGAAATTTTCTCTGACGTCTGCTGAGAAACGTAAACCAAACCCGTCTGCGTTGTCGTCATCGAGGTACAGAACTTCCGCAAAGTTGTAATTGAAAACACTGGGTCCGGATTTTAATAAATCTGCTGCATTTACAGAGCTGCACAAGAGGCTGCAGATTGCCACGATTGCTGCTGCGCCCGGATAGTTGATTTTGGCCATTCTGCTCCACCATGTGAAAGTTTTGCCGACCGAGCGGTCGGTAGCAGAATGGTACCTGATTCCCAAGATCGGTTCATGCGCCTGCAGGCCTGCTCAGGTTCGGTGTAAATTATTCGATTTGGTTGATGGATAGTGTGCCGGTGAAGGCAATATGAGGGATCTAATTTCGATGCGCGAAAGGTAGTTGTTCAGGCAGATTGGAGATCGTGTGCCGGCGAGCGCAGAACGTAGAAAATGAATGCAACGGTGAGGCAAATTGACATGCTGTGAAGACCTTGGTTTTTTGGGCTGTGAATGCTGAATGTCATGACATTATAGAGACTGTAGCGCGTCATGACAAATAAGTCTTAGCATTTTTCGTGTCATGACAATGAATTTAACAATTCGAGCCGAAAATGACTACTTTCTGGGGTGCTCTCGTCAGCATCCTGATGTTGCTCGTGGTAGCCTCACCGATTGTGATTATCGGGTGGACACTGGAACCTTCCGTTATTTTTCAGTTCTTAGCGCTAATGGCCCCCTTAATCCGGATATCTGTATTGCAAGGTTCCAGCGCTCTGAGCAGTAGCAGCCAGACCGTCTGTCGCGGTAACATAAACGGACGTAGGGTTTGCCCCTATACGGCATTAGAGTAGGTAGTTGGACGTCATGCACATCTCGATCATCATGGTTCTGACATACCTCGTTTACTGTGTGCGCACAGCGACACTGCCCTGGCGTTACTTTCAACTTAACGCGCGTTATTTTTCAGCCGAACAAGGTGTGTTCTCGAAACTTTCGATGAACGAGTTGATTCCAGCTCGTTGGCGGCTTGCGCAAACAATAGACTCTGATGCTTTATCACCAGGGACTTATCCGGTGTTTCTAAAACCTGAGTGGGGACAAAACGCTCACGGCATCCACCGGGCTGATAATGCCGCACAGTTGAAGAATCTTCGGATGCGCGTAAAAGAGAAGGCACACCGATACCTGCTCCAGGAGGCTGCCCCCGGTCAACGCGAATTCGAACTTTTCAGCATCGATGCAAATCGCACCGACAACACCCATGATGTCTTCACGATCACGGAAGCAATTAACGACAGTGAAGATTTCCCTATCAACAGTAAATACAATCGATTCACACGTTACTCGCATATCACGAATCAGTTCTCCGCTGCAGAGCAGCAAAAGGTTGCTGGCTATTTATCTGAAATTGGACAATTCGGCATAAGTCGAATGAGTGTACGAGCGGACTCGAATGAAGATCTCGTGGCGGGCAATTTTCACGTAATTGAGATCAATTTGTTTCTGCCAATGCCGATCAACCTGCTCGACAAGTCAGCTACCCTGGCAGAACGCTGGCGATTCATTAAAGTTGCAATGCTAAGCCTGGCGCGGGCAACCAAACGCATCAAGCCGGCAGAGATAGAGCACGCAATTTTTACCCGTATGATGCTGTACAGCAGAAACAAGACGCCGTTGAGGACAAACTCCAATCACCGGTCAAAAATGACCAAGTTGGACGAGCGCCACATTCAATCGTAATTCGAGATGTCTGGTAATCTGCTGGTGCCTGCTACAACATGCCGCGCCCTAACTTCGGATGCGCAGCTTCCGGATACAGACCCGGTCCGGGCTAAGTATCGCGCCAGTCGGCGTTACAGATGTGAAGGGACTGTCAATTTTATGTCAGTTCTTAACCTTCCTTATTTCAATCCTGAGCTGGGATAGCCTGAACAGGTTGTGGACTTAAGCACTTCATTGCGCAGTAAAGTGTAGAATTAACATGTTAGCGGGACCATCTGACCACGTCATGTAACCGCTTTGGGTCGCGTTTTTTGCAAGTGGGTTATGAGTTAAGTGTCTGCACTTATTCCTGGACACAGACTGGAGCACAGAATGGTAGATGAAATAGACGAGCCCGGACTCGCTTTGGATTCGTTCGTGCCTCCCGGTGCCGGTGGAAACTGGCCCTGGAGCGACGCGCTGACCTGGCTTGTCGGTCTGACGGCACTGCTGGCGGCAATAGCCGCGACCAGCGTGTGGGGCATTGACCACTTTGAATCCCGACTTGATCAAAGTGTAAAAGTTGAAATGCAATCAGCTGGTATCGACGTGTCAGAGCTGCGGTTTGACTGGGACTATCGAGATGTAGCAGTGACGGGCAAATTGCCTGCTGACTCATCAGAGGAGCAGGTGCTTGCCGTTTTGCGCAACGCTGATGACCATGGCGTTAGAGATATACATCTGGCGATCGATGAGGCTGATGCAGCGCTGGCGGAGAGCGAGCAGCTCGGTACAGTTGATGTGACTGTTATGCTTGCCGACGGCAGGATGCTGCTGCAAGGCACTGTGCTAAGAACTGGCCAGCGTGATCAATTGCAAGCTGCCGCCAGCGAGGCCATTGGTTCGACTTCAGTCACTAATGAAATTGTGATTTCGGGTTTGCTGGAAAAAACACCCGGTTCGGACCAGCGTGTTGCAAGCCTTGCCAACTCGATTAGAGGCCTCAATCAGGCAGAGTCTGCAGATGCCCGATTGTCGGCCACAGACTTCCGCTTTAACGCAACGGTGTCAGATGAATCGCAGGCAGATGATCTCCTGCGGTTGCGAGGCAATGCCGGTGATCTCGGGCTTGTTATCAGTGGCGATATTGTGACCCGCCAAAGCGCACCCGGTGGTGTTGTCGATGTGGCTGCGATAAAAGAAAACGGCCGAATTCTTCTGACCGGTACTGTTACCAGTAATGCACACAAGGAAACGCTGCTGGAAGCTGCTGTGAATGCATTTAGCGAACAGAGTGTAACGGATGAAATCGTTGTTGATTCAGTTCAGATTCGGTCTGCAGAATCCGATCGTTCAGTGTCGATTCTTGCCTCGGCGATTGGCTTCTTTGACAATGCCATAGATGCCGATGCGCAACTGACGGGTGACCAGTTTAGCTTTAATGCCCTGATGGAGCTTGAAGAAGATACCGGGCCACTGGTGGCTGTTGGCGAGTCTGCCACGGAAGCTGGTTTGCAGTTGGCGGGCACAATTGAAGCGCGACGAAAATCTCTAAGTAAGGAAGTCAGTTTGCTGCAGGCTGAAATCGATTCTCTTAAAGAAGAGATACGGGAAAATGTGGTATTTGAATCTGCCAAAGCTGACCTTAACTTCGCAGCTAAGCAAACTCTCGATAAAGTCGTTGACGCGATGAATCGATACCAGCGGCCTGTTGTTGAGGTTGCGGGTCATACCGATGATAGCGGCCCCGACGATGCTAATCAGAAGCTCAGCTTATTTCGTGCAACAGCGGTGCTCGAATATTTAAAGATAAGTGGTATCGACGGATTGAGATTGCGTGCGCTCGGCTACGGTGAATCTTCACCGTTAACCAGTAATTCAACTGAAGTAGGGAAAAAACAAAACCGTCGAGTTGAATTTACTGCCATCGCCAATTTTGAAAACTAATCCGGATTTAGAACCTTATCCATTTTAAAAACTTGTAATCGCTGGTGTTATCGCCGCGTTAAAACGATCGTAATTTAGTAAAGGGTGACAATATGTTTTGGGTGCTGTGGGATATCGTCCTGCCTCTGATAGCCACTTTTTTATTGGGGCTCTTTGTCGGGTGGTTACTTTGGCGTTGGCGGCGCAGGAGGATTGATGCGGATGGTTTGAGTAAACTGCGTCGCGAAAGCGCGCGCAATAAAGCTGATGTTGACCGCTTGCGACAGAGCAATATCGAATTGTCCGATCGACTGCAGGCTGCCAACGGTACTGGCGGTGGTGACTTAGCCAGTGCAAGGAAACGCATTGAAATGCTTGGGGAGGAATTAAAGTCTTCGCGTAGTGAAGTCGCAAAGCTCAAGAGCGCAGAGCGCGCAGCTGGCGATACGGGCGGAGGCACGAACGGTGCGATTTCTGACGCGGAGCTTACAGACATGAGCTCAAAGCTTCAAAGTGCGCGCCAGAGAATTAGTGAACTTGAACAAACCGTTAACACTACTTCGATGGCTGAATCCGAAGCAACAGATCTGCGTCGTGAAATAGAATCCCGTGATCGCATGATCGCTACGCTGAATACATCGCTCAACCAGTTTGGTGAAAGTGGAGATGCAACTGCTTTGATGGCTGATGTTGCACTGCGGGATAGAAAAATTGATGAGCTGGAAGCGCTTATCGCAACATTACATCGCAACTAGTACTTTATAAAGGCAGTTTAAAAACGTCTTTAATCAGCTCTGCGTTATCCGCGGCGCAGCCTCTGCATTTGCTGAGGCGCATCTGGTAACGATTGCGTCAATCACCGTGACGCAGAAATAAAAAAGCCGGGAACGATGTCCCGGCTTTTCGTACTACAAAGGGTTGCTTATTTAACTACTGTCCTAGAATTTGTCCACGGAGAAATGCGGTGCCATCGGTTCCAAGAGCAGTGAAGTTGGCATTGCCTGCCATTACAGTCGCAAGGTCTGTGGCAGAGAAAGTTCCCCGACCAACCCAGGTCACACCACCACCAGTGTCAGTCAGATCGACAATCGATGCACCGGTTTCACCCGCAGCACCATTGCTGATTGACACTCCGGAGATTGTTTGTGGATTACCATCTGCGTCGACGTCACCCGGGTTAAGGTTAACGAAAGTAACGACAGCAGTATAATCGCCTGTCACAGTATTGATATTCATGTTGCCCTGACCCGAAGAGAATGCAGTTCCTGCCGGGACCACACTTGCGGAATCGAGGTTGGAGAATATAGGCGTTACTCCTGTTAGCAGTACAGGTCCGGTTTGGGAGCCACCGCCTGCGACATCAACCTGGAGGAATACATTGCCGCTGACGATGTTCTCGGCAATCACTGCTGCATCGTCGGGGTCAAGTGGAGCCGGTACGAAGAATGTCGGAGTAGAACCATTGAGTGATGCCACCTGCACACCGGTGCCACCGGCTGGAATACCAGTGTTAATTGAAACACCTGTCGCCTGAACACCATCAGCGATTTCTACTGTACCGGAAAGTGTTGACCCATCGAAGGTTAGAAACCCGGTACCCACATTGTTTTCATTGAAACCGATCGAGATATCGTTTAGCTGGCCTGTTTGAACGATGTCGACAGGTTCACCCGGATCGACCGGATCAACGGGATCTACAACTCCACCACCAGTCACCGCCGCATCATCAACACCATCGTTGTTGGCATCAGCGCCGCCGGTTACTGCCGCTTCAAAGGAGTCATCGACTTCGTTGCCATTGCTGTCTGCCCCACCAGTTAATGCACTGTCAAAAGCATCGTCAATGCCGTTACCGTTGGTATCAGCACCGGCTGTTACTGCTGCTTCAAATGCGTCTGGTACGCCGCTGCCATCAGTATCGCCAACAACAGCTGTAGGATCAGGGTCGGTTGTATCAGTGCCGTCACCGTCATCGTCGTCACTGCCGCAACCGACAAGTACCGAGACACTAAAGAGTGGTAAAAGTGCGAGTGGTAACAATCTTTGCTTTGATGTTTTTGGTTTGATCATTTTCTTCGTCCAATTGAGTGGTTGGTGAATAACGTTTGGATCCGGACGCCTTGGCACGACTGGAGCTCTACATCGTTTCCAACGGAAACCTGGGATGATGGTACCGCACGAAAAATGAGACGGCTAATTATAAGCTGGTGATTTATATTGCTATTTTGTTAACACTTGTGTTCACGGTTTCAAACCGTAATGCTTTTGCCAGCATATCGCGGTAGTTCCGGGACTGCTGCCAGAAACCAGGCCCGAAATAAGTAGCCAGGGATTTGCTAATTCGCTTCGAACGGATTTGTACCCTGTTGCAGCTCGTCGAGATT
>CAZYRP010000219.1:0-8282 GCA_964649465.1 uncultured Granulosicoccaceae bacterium
GTATCTGGAAGAGCGTGATAAGAATTTAGTTGTGTTGAAAGACTTCCCGCGCGATTGGTAAACCTACAGAATGCCCGGAGGAAATCGCCTTTCACTCACCTGATAGATGTGTCTGAAACTCGCGATATTCCCATCCAAAAAATCAACCTGCTGCAGCAGGACATTTTTGAATGAAAATCTTCCGAACACAGCCGGCTGCTACTGCACCGCCAATTAAGTTTAGTAGAAGCAGAAAATACCTGTAGCAGTCTGGTTATCGTCAATAATTGTTGTGGTGTTGCCTTTTAGATTGCGCCGTCAATCTTCATTTTTTTAATTTCTGACGAGCTGAATCCAGCTTCCTTCAGTACTTCTGAAGTATGCTGGCTGAGCTTTGGTGGCGGAGAACTTATAGAGGGTGAGCCGTGTGCGAAGTTGAAAGCGCTTACCGGTAATTGCGATGGGCAACCGTCTTCGGTGTCATCTATATTTTGAAGCATATTGCGGTGTTTCAGGTGCTCTTCTTTCAGCGTCTCGTCCAGGCCACGAACGCGAGAAGCCGGAACGTGGTTGTCGTTGAGAATTTGCTCCCACTCACTTGCAGATTTTTCTTTTAGTTTTGCAGCAATGTAGTCGCTGTCCTGTTTGTAGGTTATTGCCAGCTTATCGCGTGGTGTTGCCAATATTTCTTCTGCTCTCGAGTGTTCGCCCAGAACACGCACAAGCGATGCGAGCTGTTTGTTGGTGAAAGCGCCCAGCATTATTTTTCCGTCGGCAGTATCGTATGTAGCGTAACCACAATATTCGGGGTGGGCGTTGCCGTGCGGCAGGGGACGGTTGTCTGTAATGACTGTATCGACAACCAGTGCGCTCATCATCATCAATGCTGCGTCGAGCATTGATACATCGATGTACTGGCCAATACCGGTTTGTTGTCTTTGATAAAGTGCTGCAGAAATTGCGAATGCCGCTTGTGCCCCGGTGCCGTAGTCGACCATTGGTGGACCCACGCGTACCGGATCGCTATTAACAGCGCCATTGGCAGTCATTAAACCCGAGAACGCCTGAATAACCACATCATAAGCCGGGTGATCTGCTTTTGGTCCGGTAGCACCGAAACCGGATATTTTGCAGTAGATGAGTTTCGGATTAATTTCAGCTGCCGTTTCATAACCAAAACCGAGATTCTCCAGTGCATTGGCAGCGTAGTTTTGTACCAGAACGTCCGCAGTTTCTATCAGACGTGTTAGCGCAGTTTTACCGGCTTCCGTTTTAAGGTTAAGTGTGATGCCTCG
This sequence comes from uncultured Granulosicoccaceae bacterium, assembly GCA_964649465.1. GTDB lineage: Bacteria > Pseudomonadota > Gammaproteobacteria > Granulosicoccales > Granulosicoccaceae. Next base: position 1,275 of record CAZYRP010000219.1, read on the forward strand.
TTTTCCGGCGTTCTGTGATTGAAAGTACGAGCCGTAAAGCGCTTTGTTGTGTTCCGGATTGACTCCTTCAACTCGTGTCATATCCGGCGACTCAGGTGATTCAATTTTTATTATGTCAGCACCCAGAGTGGCAAGCTGGAATGTGCTGAAGGGTCCTGCAAGGACGTGGGTCAGGTCGAGTACTCTGATACCTTCAAATGGTTGCATGGCTGCGGTTTCGTGTTGTCAGCTGTTCGACGGTGCTCTTTATACTTGATGCTACCGTCGTTCTCACTGTGGAAATCAAACGATATGTTTTACTATTCCGGATCAGTAGTCTGTATAGAGTACCTTTACAGCGGATCTAAAGGAGCTGTTCAATATAGCGGGCAGTTTGAAACAAAGAGCCATCCTGCCGCGGGGCACCAACGACCTGTATGCCGATGGGTAAATTGTTCTCACCTGTGCATATTGGCAAATTAATACAGGGCAGGCCACAGAGTGTCCAGGTGGTACAGCAGACAGCATCACCCGTGCTTCCCATCAAAGGGGCGATCGAAATTGCTGAAGGAGTTAAAACGGCGTCGTACTGTTTGTAAAAATTATCGAACCATTCAATCGCCGAATGTCTGATATCAAGCGCTTGCCGATATTGTTGTTCGGTACAGTCTTTGGCTTTCGCAAATATTGGTTGTGCAGTCGGACTAATGTCGCCCCAGTGGTTTTGAATTTCGTTGCTTAAAGCTCTGTAGATTTCATAGTCATAAATAGTTTTATGAGCCTGAAGGTAGTGCCTGAATTCATCTGGCGCTGCAATCCGTTCAATGTTGGTCCCGAGTTCAGAGATTAAATTTTCATATACATCTGTCGCATTGTCTGAAAAGCGATCTTTATATGGCAAGTCCAGCCATACGACTGAAGGTGACCTGGCAGGGGTACGGCGCAAAGTACTTAGAATGTCCGGCTCGATCTGCTGCAGGCTGGCTGAATCTTCGGGATCGTATCCACACACCGCATCGGTGATGGCAGCCATGTCTTCCAGCTGACTCGCAAAAAAGCCGACATGATCGAGCGTTGTGGAGGTTTCCAGCACACCACGCCGCGATACCAGTCCCCTGGTTGGCTTGTAGCCATAAACACCACAAAATGAGGCAGGTCGTATAACAGAACCGCCAGTCTGGGAGCCAACGGCAAGAGGTACATGGCCGGCCGCTACAGCTGCAGCTGAGCCACTGGACGAGCCACCGGGACTGTAGCTCGGGTTATGAGGATTACGCGTTTTTGACGGATGCAGATAGGCAAATTCGGTTGTTACTGTTTTGCCAATGATTAGTGCTTTGGCGGCTTTTAGTTTCTCAATAACAGTGCAGTCATGCTCTGGTTGCCTTTCTGCATGTATCGGTGAACCAAGGCAGGTTGGAAAATCTACCGTATCAAAAATATCTTTCACACCAACAGGTATACCGTGCAGGCAGCCTGCCGGTTCTTTTTGCTTTAAAGCATCGTCAAGCTGTGCTGCCTGTTCAAGTGCAGTGTGTCTGTCATAGTGTTCCCATGCGCATACCTTTGCGTCTGAGGCGTCAATGGCATCTGCATAGTGAGATGCTAATTCATTGCAATTTATCGAGCCTTTCGAAACCAGGCTGACATTTTCACTAACTGAATTATTTTTTATTCCTTCCATATCAATGATAGCTAATTACCGTAGGCCTTCGCCGGTAACCATGTGGTCAGTTCGGGCAGAAAGAATACAATGGCCAGTCCGATAAGCTGCAGAATAACGAACGGGATAACGCCTTTGTAAATATGACCAAGGGTAACACCGGGAGGACATACGCCTTTAAGATAGAACAAGGCGAAACCGACTGGCGGTGTAAGGAAAGATGTTTGAAGGGTTACAGCAACCAGGATTGCAAACCAGACCACCGAAGGATCAGTCACTACATTAAAACCGTTCACAGGTATATCGAGGGATAGTACGACGGGAAGCATCAACGGCATGATTATAAGGGTGATTTCGATCCAGTCGAGCAGAAAGCCTAAAAGGAAAATGATGAAGAGAATGAAGCATACGATCAGGTATGGATTATCAAAACTTCCCAATACTAAATTTTCTATTATCTGGTCACCACCGTAGCGGCGCAAAATGTAGGCGAAAAAATTCGCAGCGATGAAAATACCGACAATGTAACCTGCCGTATTGAGTGTCTGGCGCGATACATCGCGAAATACCTTAAAGTTGAGTCTGCCGCTGAACAATGCCAGCAGTGTTGCACCAAGTGCACCCAGGCCAGAGGCCTCCGTCGGGGTTGCAAGCCCGAAGAATATTGAGCCGAGTACAAGCAGTATTAAAAATAAAGGAGGGATTACCGAGAGGGCCACCTGAAGCAGAATCTTTGCGGTTACGGGTTCCCGGTTGTCGGGTAGCGGCATGGCATTCGGATTGACTATGCCATAGAAAATAATAAACAGGATGTACAGTGCACCAAGTATTAATCCCGGGAAAAGTGCGCCCATAAAAAGATCACCCAGCGAGATGGCCAGCTGATCACTCATAATGACAAGCATTATTGAAGGTGGAATAAGGATACCAAGTGTTCCGGATGCGGCGATCGTACCTGTTGCCATTGGTTTGCTGTAGTTCTGTTGCAGCATCGCGGGTAAACCCATCACACCGAGTAGTACAACGGAAGCGCCGATGACACCAGTAGATGCCGCCAGAATGATACCGATCAACATAACCGTGAGTGCCAGTCCGCCACGCAATGCTCCGAACAAAACCTGCATTGCCCGCATCATGCGTTGTGCTACACCCGATTGATCGAGCATTAGACCCATAAAGATAAACATGGGCAGGGCGACCAGCACCGGATTTTTAATAATTCCGCCGAAAAATCTGCCGCCGTTTACAAACATTTTTTTATAAGAAATACCGGTGCGCTTAAACTCAATGACTTCGGATATGACCTTGCGATGTTCGTCCAGTATGTGTTCGCCAACCAGCACGAAAATGAGACTGACGCCTATCAGCGCATAGGCAACAGGAATTCCTATAAAAAGAAATACAATAAAAACCAAAAACATGGACAGAACCATCCACTGGTTTAAATCCATGAACTGGCCGAGGAAGGCAAGAATTTCCATTATCGAGCCCGCCGTGTGCGGCCCAGGATCCACAATCCGATAATTATCAGAAGTAGCAACAGAAATGCGGTAATTGTTGTGTGTTCCATTAACGGCTCTTTAGCAATTCTTCGCGGTTTGATTTCCGGGTTGGTAATACGCGTGAACCAGTAAAAGCTATGAAAGACCAGTCTGTCCATAGCAAACCAACAGAAAGGAAATGCGCCCAGAATGCATTTGAGCGTGGTAGCCTCGGTAAATTTATTCAGGTTGCGCCTGTTCATAGACCATGCGGCAAGAGCTGCGACTGTGAGCAGAACCGGAAGCGACATTTTTAACAGATAGAGATGATGCAGGCCGTTGGGGCTGTCAGAGCCTTCGCGTGCAGTCCAGGAAGCCCACGCGTATTGCGCCATGATGTCGATCATCATCGCTATAAATGGCAGTAGCAACCAACCAATAGCGAAGATTTCAAGCCTGGCTTTTTTGGTATCAGAGAAGTTCTGGTGAAAGATATCTACACGAACATGGCTGTCAGTGGTAATCGCGTATGCAAAACCTGCCACCATAGCAAAGCCGTATAGCCACCATTGCCCGTCATCTAACCAGGCCTGATTGTTTCCCATCTTGCGCATTATCACCTGCGAAACGATGGCCAGCATCAGTATGGGAAATATCCACGCTACCGCGTTACCCACCTGAATAACAAATCTGTCAATGGAATAGTGTTCTTCTCTGCGGCGTTCTCCCGGGTCTGATATGGCGATCGACGCGTCATTGTCCGACGGAGCATGCGAGCTGGTTTGCACAGACTTTGGTAATGGGTTTGGCATCTGGTGTTCCCGCGATTTCGATCACAGTTCCAGCGAGACTGGAATTAGTATGCACAACAAAAATAAGGTGGCCTCTCGGCCACCTTATTTTGGGCAATAGATATTTATGAGTCTATTTACGCGGAAGGTAAATGTTGGTCGACCAGGTATTGTAGCCCTCACGATATTCAGCCAGGTCATCCCATACCTTTTTGAAAAATGCATCTTCTTCTGCGAGTTCAGCGGCGACTTCGTTCCAGGTGCTTTCAAAAGTTGCAAGCATTTCGTCGTCCCACTTTTTAATGGTTACGCCGTTGTTTTCGGTGTTGTCTACCATTGCTGCATAGTTAGTGGCTTCGCCTTCGGCCAGACTGGTTGTGATGTTGGCCTGGCAGGCAACCTTGATTTGATTTTTTGCAAGATCAGACAGGTCATCGAACACGTCTTTATTGATCAATAGTTCAAATAATGTAGAAGGCTGGTGCCAGCCAGGAAAATAGTTGAACTTGGTGATCTTGTGAAAGCCGAGGTTAGCATCGATACGCGGCATTGAAAATTCGGTCGCGTCTATTGCGCCACGTTCAAGTGCGGGAAAGATGTCGCCACCGGCCAACAGGGATGTCGACACGCCAAGTTTTTGCATAACTTCAGCACCGAGACCAAAGAAACGCATGTTTAGCCCTTTAAGGTCATCAAGGCTGGTGATTTCGTTTTTGAACCAACCGGACGTTTCTGGTGCGATGATGCCACAGGGTTGAGCTACGACATCATAGCCAGCCTCGTCATACATTTCCTGCCAGAGTGCCGCACCATCGTCATAGAAGACCCAGCCAAGATATTCGCCAGCTTCAGGACCGAATGGCACAGCAGCAAATAGAGAAGCTGCGGTAATTTTGCCTTGCCAGTAACCTGATGTGGCGAAGGCCGCGTCAACCGATCCGTTTGATACGGCATCCAGTGCTTCGAGAGTCGGTACAAGCTTATTTGGATCGAAGAGTTCAAACTGAACTTCGCCCGAAATGCCATTTATCTTGTCCACAAAGTCGACGCCGGCTGTGCCGAGAATTGGAAGATTTTTTGAGAACGCCGATGTTAGCTCGAGAGTGTTTTGTGCCTGTACCGGTGCGCACAAAGACGCGCCGACTAAAGCGCCAAGTAATTTGGATTTATTGATATTGAGTTTCATTTGTCCTCCAGGATTTTATTCATCTGTAGTGGCGCACGGTGGCGCCTGGTGTCCTACGTTTGCCTGAAACAGGGTCACGTTCAGTGTTACTGCACACCATCAGTCTATCAATCCAGGCTGAACAACTAAACAAGTTTCTCAAGCGGGCCGGTTGTACGGTCAATCGTCTGAGTGTCAGAGAGGTCCAAACGCCTAAATTACTGCATCATAAGCCGGGTGATCGGTTTTTGCGCCGGGATCGTTACAGATAGATATTTTGTAGTAGATCAGCTCTGGATTGATGGCGGCTACCGCATCGTAGCCAATTAAACCAATTTGTCGGCGGGAGTATTACCTGCAAAAAATGCATCGAGATTGTCCAGCGCACGAAAGCCCATAGCATCGCGGGTCTCACGTGTTGCGCTGCCAATATGTGGCAGCATAAACAGGTTTTCATGCTTTGAGAAAGCCGCATTGCCACCGGGTTCTGTAGTGAAGCAATCAAGGCCTGCAGCGCTGATTTTTCCGGACTCAAGTGCCTTGAGTAATGCTTTTTCATCAACCAGTGCTCCGCGTGCCGTGTTGACAAGAATAGCGCCGTGTGGGAGCAGTGCGATGGTTTTTTCGTTTATGAGTGATTTAGTTTGTTCCGTTGCCGGGCAGTGCAGGCTAAGGAAATCACAGTTCGGCAGAAGTGATTCGATGCTGTTATGAAATTGTGCTCCGCTCTCAAGTTTGGCATCCAGCTGGCTTCGATTGTGATAGTGCACTTGCATGTCAAAGCCTCTGGCCCGCTTCGCCATAACCTGACCAACACGCCCCATGCCAATAATGCCGAGGCGCTTACCGGTGACCTGAGTACCAACCATGAATGCCGGACTCCAGGATTGCCACTGTCCCTGGCGGACCATGGCGTCACCTTCCGGAGCGCGTCTGGCAGCGCCAAGCAATAACAGCATCGCAATTTCCGCAGTGGCATCACTGAGAACATCAGGTGTGTTGGTGACGCAGATGCCGCGGTTACTGAATGCATCCAGGTCACAGTGGTCAACGCCGACAGAATGGTTGGCGACAATGCGAAGTCTTTTATCGAGGCGAGCTACTACGTTTTCATCAAACAGCTCGGAGTGACAGGGAATGATCGCGTCCACTTCAGCACTCATTCGCACGATATCATCAGTACTGCTAAGTGTATCTTGCGGATTCAGTACCACATCATAGTTTTCACGTGCACGCGCTTCGGTGTTGTCAGAAAGTTTGCGCGTTATCCACAGACGAGGTTTCGAAGACATGTTGCGGCTATAGCTTTATTGTTTGTGATTATCAGTTTCTTTTTTCTGCCGTATGCATGAGTCATAAAAGTCATACAGTGCCAGTAGCAAAACAAACCCGACAATAATTGCGAAAGGTAATCCACCCATAAAGCCCGCGAACCCTGTCGAGACACTGTGTGAAAGTCCGATAGTAAAAGTTGCGAGTATCACGAGGGCGATAATTCCGGCAATAATATTAACTCTTCTTGAAACCATGTTGTCGGGCTCTCTTGATATAAGTTTGAATGTTAGTTTGTCAGGCTGTTTAGATTCTGGATCAGGCGGCGTGTGGTGCGCAATAATCTGTCGTCCTGTCGGAACGCACCTACGAGTTGTACGCCGATTGGCAGATCATTCGCACCGGTTAACAGCGGCAGGCTGATACATGGCAGGCCACATAGCGTCCAGATTGTGCAGCATACCGGGTCTCCGGTACTACCCATCAATGGAGCTTCTGATAACGCCGAAGGTGTGAGTATGGCATCGTAGTCGTTGAAGAACTCCTGAAACCAGTCTTCTGCCGCCGATTTAATACTTAATGCTTCCTGGTACTGTTCTTCAGTGTGTTCTTTTCCTGCCAGCAGTACCGGTTTGATTGTGTCACTGATTTGTTCCC
>CAZYRP010000220.1:0-8229 GCA_964649465.1 uncultured Granulosicoccaceae bacterium
ATAATAGCTGTCAAAAGCGACAGTATTCTCCGCCGAGCGCTTTCACTAGCGCCTTTTATCGGGGTGATCTTTTTGATCACCCCTTTTTTTTGTATGTAAAGCCTTATCAACTGCCACCTATGCGCCATTGATACGGACAGCCTCAGGGTTATCTGCAATTTCAAAGCATGTTAGTGTGCAGACATAGAAACAATGCCACCGCCAGAAACAACGTAGATTACGAATTACTTATAAGCGACACAGTGAAGCACTCATGCCGACGCCAGTAAGTTCGACCACCAATAACACGCAACCCGTAAATCAGGACTTCAACGAATCTGTCAGTCTGACAGCGTTTGCACTGGAAAACGTCTATCCGCTGGAACTCACCGCTGATCGATTTACCGCCTTAATGCAACTACCCGCCGGGGTTGCCTTAAGTACCAGTTCAATACCAGAAAATTTTCAAAACTCTGTTCAGGTTAAATCCAGCACCACGACAGCAGCTAAACAAAAATCGTCTGGTAAACTGGTTCTCAACAAATGGCAGGGAATAGAGATACTTATTCTTGAGGGATCGTGCAGCGTAGATGCCAGCACCTACAAGCAAGGAGACTACATCCGCTTACCGGAGCCGGAATACCAGACTCTGACAGCAGTGATCGACTGTATATTTTTTATTAAGTACAACCAGTTTTTAAGTGGCGACACTCGTGTACGCACAATTGATACCCGTGCTCCGGAAAAATGGTTACCCGGCCCGGTAGATGGCATAGAAATAAGGCCGTTACATGTATTCGATACAGAAAGTATTATGCTGCTGCGATGGCAACATGCAGCAGAATTCAGACCTAACTTAAATCCGCGTGGTGAAGAAATTTTAGTGGTAAACGGCTTGCTGCAAAATCGCGATCATCTATTCAGACAATACAGCTGGATTAGAAATCCAATCGAAGACTGGCGAAAATGGCATGGCAATACCGGTACACTCATTTATTATAAGAGCGGTCACTTCCCGGACGACCCAATCCGTACCGACGGCCAATGACCGATCTGCAGTCCGATACCAAAACCCACCTTCGAGATCAAATAGTTCAGTGGTCAGAAGATCTCGGCTTTAACCATACCGGTTTTACCAACACAGACGTAGGGATTCATGAAGCCAGATTTCTCAACTGGCTTGATGCCGGCCATCATGGCGAAATGGACTACATGCAGCGCCACGCACAATTGCGACTGAACCCTTCCGCTCTTCACGAAGGCACCATCAGTATAATCTCAGTTAGAATGAACTACCTGCCTGAAGAACATACAGAGCCGTGGTCGGTAATAAACAACGGTCGACTGGCTTATATTTCGCGCTATGCGCTGGGTCGGGATTATCACAAGCTGATGCGTAAGCGGCTGCAGAAGCTCGCAAATAAAATTGAAAAAGAAGTGGGGGCTTTTGGCTACCGCGCCTTTGTAGACAGCGCACCGGTACTTGAAAAAGCGGCGGCTGAAAAAGCCGGTCTCGGATGGATAGGCAAACACTCAAACTTAATTAGTCGTGATGCAGGCTCATGGTTTTTTCTTGGCGAACTGTACACTGACTTACCATTGGCGCCGGATCAAGAAGTACAGGTTGAAAACCATTGTGGTACCTGTAACGACTGCATGCAAATCTGTCCAACAAATGCAATCGTTGAACCCTACGTAGTTGATGCACGCAGATGTATTTCCTATCTAACTATCGAGCTCAGAACATCCATACCGGTAGAATTGAGATCATTAATTGGCAATCGAATCTATGGATGCGATGACTGCCAGCTCGTCTGCCCATGGAATAAATTTCTCCAGCATACTTGCGAAAAAGATTTCAGTCCCCGGGACAATCTGGATTGTGCAGATCTGATCTCTCTGTTTGCATGGACTGAAGACCTGTTTTTAAAACACACAGAAGGCTCGGCAATAAGACGTATCGGCCATGAGTGCTGGCTGCGCAACATTGCAGTCTCCATGGGCAATGCACCTCACGATCAATCGATCATTGATGCTTTGCTCACCAGATGCGATCATCCATCGGAGATGGTGAGAGAACATGTGGAATGGGCCTTGAGGCAACAGAGAATTGGTTCGCCATAGCGAAATGCATCTGGCAGCAAATGTACTTTACCTTATATAGAACTAGCCGCGTTTTTTCCTGAGCGCTGTAAGCTTCTCCGAAATCTGGATTTCAAGCCCGCGATCAACCGGTTCATAAAACCTCTGCTGACCGGCACCATCCGGAAAGTACGTCTGCGAAGCGGCGACTCCATCAACTGCATCATGGTCATACTGATATTCTTCACCATACCCAAGTGACTTCATCATTTTCGTTGGTGCATTGCGCAAATGCACTGGCACATCGAGATTGCCCGACTCTTTTACAAATGCCATCGCGTCTTTGTAGGCGGTGTACGCGGCATTGCTTTTTGCAGCACAGGCAAGATAAATCACGGCCTGCGCAATAGCGAGCTCACCTTCGGGACTACCAAGCCTCTCATAAACAGACCAGCTATCCAGCGCAATCTGCATGGTCCTGGGGTCTGCATTGCCTATATCCTCAGAAGCCATACGCAACACGCGCCTGGCTATATAGTTAGGATCACATCCACCATCTATCATGCGACAGTACCAATACAGCGCTGCATCCGGATCACTACCGCGAACAGACTTGTGCAGTGCCGAGATCTGTTCATAAAAAAGATCGCCACCCTTATCAAAATAGCGTAGCGAGTCACGGGTAACCTCTTCGACAATTGCCATTGTGATTTTTTTGTGCCCGCTGTCGTCAGCTATAGCAACATCATAAGCAAGTTCAAGCAGCACCAGTGATCGGCGTGCATCACCATCAGCTGCATTGGCAAGGGCTGTCAGTACATCATTATCTGCAGTAGTATTGGCGAGCCCTCGCCCGCCATCAGCATCATTGAGGGCACGGCTGAGAATATGTTTTATATCATCGGCAGTTAGTTGCTTCAGCACATAAACCCGCAGCCGTGACAACAATGCGTTGTTCAGTGCAAAGGACGGATTTTCTGTAGTGGCACCAACAAAATAAAAAGTACCATCCTCAATATGAGGTAAAAACGCATCCTGCTGGGCTTTATTAAAGCGATGCACTTCATCTACAAACAGGATGGTACGCCTGGCTTCTGATGCATAGGCACGTTGCGAGTCCTGAACCGCTGTACGAATATCTTTTACTCCGGCGAGCACCGCAGACAGGCTGATAAATTTTGCATCACACTGATTAGCGAGCACACGCGCAAGTGTTGTTTTTCCTGTCCCGGGCGGCCCCCAGAACACCATGGAATGAAGTTGCTGGTTTTCGATAGCACGGCGCAAAGTACTGGTGCTTCCCAGTAATTGCTGTTGTCCGCTGAACTCTTCAAGGCTGCGCGGCCTCATCCGGTCTGCAAGTGGCGCCAGCGGGGCACTCTCTTTGAGCAGGTCAATTTGCTGTGACATACCCGGACTTTACCAGATTGATTTGCAGTCTGATGGTCAGTGTAAAGTCAGCGGCAAACTTACCAGGTATTTCCCGCAAATACAGGGGTCCCGCAACTTCAGGCAGGAGCGCGGCTATATAACAAACATAGCAGATCAGCCTACTGTCTGATTTCCTGTATCTGAAGTTGATTGCCGTCAATAATCGTTGTCGTATCTTCGATAATTGGCTCGCCTTCGATAATGGGAGGTAGACCGGAATCAACGTCAGACTCCGGATCAGATGTGTCGCTATTAGCTACACCATCAAGCAAAGTTTCATCGCTCTCACTCACAACCGGTTGAGAAGAGTTCTGACTTACAGCGGGCGCTGCCTTGCCCTCTTCTCCAACCACATCTGCACCATCAGGCGGGGTAAATGAAAACTGCTGACTATCTATTGCCACATTTTTTTTAAAGTTGGAAAACCTGATCTGCGTTGCCTGATCGAAGTTATCGCGCAGTTCCATCGCACTAATTCCATTCACATCCAGCGCAATGTAGATGGCATTGAAGTCAGTGTCCTTCACCAGCGGCTCAAGCTCGAACCACTGCAAACCTTTTTCTTCACCCAACTCCGTGATAGTAAACTCTGATTCTATAGTTTTCTGACCACTCAACAAACCAATAGGGGCGCTACCCAGCGTTGCCGACTGCGGCTGCACTGTCACTTGCCTTATATCTTCGTCGTACACCCAGAGCGACAAACCGTCAGCAACGATCACTTGTTTGGATGGAGCAGTGTAAGTCCAGCGGAATCGTCCAGGCCGCAGTAGTTCCACCTGCCCGGCCGACTCCTGCAGCGCCACAGAATCGCTGTCATACACTGTTTGCGTGAAGTCGGCACTAAACGAAATCATCGAAGAACTGAAATCCAGAAGTGCCGACTGTGCAAACACAACTGGTGACGATATCACCAGCACCGCACCTGCAATCAGGGATTTAATTTTCATAGTGAATCCGGTTTTATAATCAAACGGCAGCTTTATAGTCAAACAGCTAAGGCATAAACAACAGTTATAAATAGCGAGTCAAACAGGCGGTGGTGCAATAACTTCCCTGGAACCGTTGTGTTGCACTGCACTAACCACACCGGCCGCTTCCATGTCTTCAACAAGACGCGCCGCGCGATTGTAGCCAATTCTTAGTCTGCGCTGTACATAGGAAATAGAAGCTTTACGCGTCTCAGTTACTATGGCCACCGCCTGATCATAAAGTTCGTCACGCTCGCCACTAGAGTCATCATCACTGGCCATACCCGGCAGTGGCAGCGTGGTTTCCGTTAATATCTCGTCAACATAAACGGCAGTACCACTGGCTTTTAACCACTGTACAACGCTGTGTACTTCATGGTCATCAACAAATGCACCATGAACGCGCTCAGGCTGCGCAGTACCCGGCGGCAGATACAACATATCACCATGGCCGAGCAGTGCTTCTGCACCACCCTGATCAAGAATAGTTCGTGAATCAATTCGTGATGACACCTGAAAACCCATACGCGTTGGAATGTTCGCTTTAATCAGGCCGGTAATCACATCTACCGAAGGCCGCTGTGTTGCAAGCACCAGGTGAATGCCGGCTGCACGCGCTTTCTGAGCAATTCGTGCAATCAGCTCTTCTACTTTTTTGCCAACAACCATCATCATGTCGGCAAATTCATCAACTACCACCACAATGAACGGCAGTGTATCCAGTTCAGGAGCTGGCAGCGACGGATCAAACGCCTCTTCAGGTTTGTACAACGGATCCAGAATTGGCGTACCTGCCTCCCGTGCCTCAAGCACTTTTTTATTGTAGCCGGATATATTTCGCACACCCAATGAGGCCATCAATCGATAACGGCGTTCCATTTCACCAACACACCATCTAAGTGCATTGGCAGCTTCTTTCATATCGGTGACAACCGGTGCCAGCAAATGAGGAATGCCCTCATAGACATTCAATTCAAGCATTTTCGGGTCAATAAGAATCAATCGAACCTGTTCCGGTGTGGCCTTATACAACAGGCTAATCAACATTGAATTAACCGCAACTGACTTACCGGAGCCGGTGGTACCTGCTACCAGCAGGTGTGGCATTTTTGCGATATCTGCGACCACCGGAAGCCCGCTTATATCTTTACCCAGAGCCAGTGCCAGTGGTGACTTCATGTCACGGTATTTTTCCGACTGTAGTATTTCTGTCAGCTGAACTATCTCACGGTCTTCATTTGGAATTTCCAGACCAACGGTCGACTTGCCTGCAATGACTTCCACCACACGTACACTCATGACCGACAGTGAGCGCGCAATATCCTTGGACAGTGTAGTTAATTTGCTGACTTTGATACCGGGCGCCAGCTGTACTTCAAATCGTGTAACGACAGGCCCCGGATGCACCTCAACAACGTTCACAGTAACGTTGAAGTCAGCAAGCTTAAGTTCCAGCAGTCGCGACAATTGTTCAAGAGACTCTTCAGAATAGCCACTGCGAACGTTCTCTATGGCATCAAGCAAATTCACCGGCGGCATTTCACCCGGCTTGCGCTTTACATCACCAGTATTCTTTTCAAACAACTGAAACTGCTTTTCAGCCGACTCCGGTGAGGGAGTTACCGGTGCCGGTGTAGTCGGTCGGTGTGTGATCGCTATCTTTTTTTCCGCACTGGCAACAGCACCCGCTACACCTGCAGCAACCGCTGTGGCAACTTTTCCACCAATCGACTTTTTATCTGTCCCGGAAGCCGGAGGCTCATCATCCGAGTAATCCGGCTGCTCAAGAATTACTGGCTCAAGCTCCCTCGCATCAGGTTGTTCGCGCGACACTATCAGCGGCGCTTTGATCTGCACATCTTCGCCGCGCTGTTGCCCCATCTGAACCCTCATACGACGTGCTTCACGCCAGGCAAAATGGTCTTTAATGCGGTTAACCGTATCGACTGCGAAGCGCTTTATCGAGCGAGAACCACGCAATGTATACGCACCGACCTGCTCCATGATTGAAAACCAGGACACACCGGTGACAAAGGTAATTGAGCCAAGCAACAGTGCCAGCAGAATTAATGTCGCACCGAGCGAGTTGATCACACTCACCATGCTACCCGCTACCCACGTGCCCAGCACCCCGCCACCGGCAGTGCCAATTGGCAAATCCCCACGATGCACAAACACGTGCAAGTCAGCCAGACCACAGGCAGTAACAAGCAACAGCGCCAAGCCTGCCGTACGGCCGAAAATAAGAATCGGCACAGTCACCGGATTGCTCTCTTTGAAAGCATTCCAGCCAATCAGTCCGAGGCCCAGTGGCAAAACGTACGCCATATAGCCAAACAGGAACATTGTGATATCGGCAAACCATGCACCGAAAATCCCGCCGGCATTTTGCACCTGCCCATAACCACCGGTATGCGACCAACTGGGATCACTGACATGAAATGTGACAAGTGCGATTAACATCAGGATTGCGACAACTGCAACCAATATGGCCACTGCCTCACGCAGACCACGTCGGAAAAGAGCGACCGCACGAGCTGATATTTCAGCTTCCATCGGCGTTTTAATTTTCGAATTTCTGGCCAGCGGGCGCTTCAAACCAGACAACGCATCGCGACCCATGGACTTGAGACCATCCGAGGTGCTTCCATCTCGCGTGCCAGCCGGCTTACGGGAGTTTGCAGACCTGGCAGTGCTGCGGGTGGCACCAGACCGGGGTTTGGCTGGTTTGGCAGCAGCGCGCTTTTTCCTCGCGCCTCGCTTTTGCGAACCTTGGGCGGCTTTGGTGGTCAATGCTTATCCGAATTATGGCAATGGTCCATCTGGTATCGTTATTATCATATTGAGCCATACTCCCTCCGGTGTTAACCCAAGAGATGCTGACCTTCGAAGGGCCAACCTGGAGTCAGTGTGATGTACAATGCCAGCGCGACTCAGCATACTAAGTCGTTCCCGTGATCAGTCAAAGCCTGGTGAAGGTATTGTCATGATCAAACCCCCAATGCAACAGGAAAATCCAAGTTTACGTATGAGTGACACCAAACACTGCAAGTTGCTGATTTTAGGTTCAGGACCGGCTGGTTACACCGCCGCAGTCTACGCCGCACGAGCCAACCTTGACCCGGTTCTGATTACCGGCATGGAACAAGGCGGTCAGCTGATGACCACTACCGACGTTGATAACTGGCCCGCAGACAACGACGGCGTTCAGGGGCCTGCCCTGATGGAACGGTTCCAAAAACACGCAGAGCGTTTCGAAACAGAATTGATCTTCGACCACATCACCGAGCTCGATCTCAGCAAACGCCCGTTTACGCTCAAAGGTGACTCTAAATCCTACACCTGCGATGCGTTGATAATCAGCACCGGTGCAAGCGCCAGGTATCTGGGATTACCATCTGAAGAAGCTTTCAAAGGCAAAGGCGTTTCAGCCTGCGCCACCTGCGACGGATTCTTCTACAAAGGAAAACGCGTAGCCGTTATTGGCGGTGGCAACACCGCAGTTGAAGAGGCACTTTACCTTTCCAATATAGCCTCCGAGGTGGTGGTGGTGCATCGCCGCGACGAGCTACGCGCAGAAAAAATTATGCAAAAGCACCTGTTTGAAAAAGAAGCTGCAGGAACCGTCAACATCAAGTGGAACAATACACTCGACGAAGTACTCGGAGACGACTCTGGTGTCACCGGCATGCGCATAAAAAGCACCGATGACGGTAACACCGAAGATATCGACCTGCATGGCGTATTTATAGCGATCGGCCACACG
>CAZYRP010000221.1:0-8198 GCA_964649465.1 uncultured Granulosicoccaceae bacterium
AATCCGCCAATCATTTAAATATGGCGTCTGTGACTCAGGTTCAACCCCGGCACAAACAATTAAGCAGGCATTCTCAGATTATATCGCCGACATCTTCAGTATGCCCGGCCAGAACTGACTGTCAGCTTGCTGCAGCGAGTCCCGAGTTAGCGCCCGAAACCCCCGCACCGGCTTGCAGAAAATCACCTGGAAAATCGTCAACCATAATGACCTTTCTGGTTGCCACAGACGAATCGATCAGTACCTTTCCATCAGATTCTGATAAATCGCCCGATTTTACCAGCCCGGCGACCCAATCCGGGTAGTCGAGGTGGTATGGCTTCCTGAGACCTTTATCTTTAAGCGCTTTTTCAATTGGATCGGCCGCAACCGCAAGCTCCATGGCGACTTCCAGACAACCAGTGACATCATCAGGATCACGATTGATGTACAGCGCATCAGTGAGTCTGTCACGTGCTTCGCCGGGTGTCAGTAGCAATTTCGCAACCTCATGGCCCAATCTGTCATTGGGAGTTCGGAATCTGCGACCCAACGGGAATACCACACCACGCAATATAAAACCGACCCATGGACTTGGGAAGTTTCTCAGAATTTGATCAAGTGCCACCTGCGTATGGTAAATGCAGTAGCGAGCACTCCACTCCACCAGCGGCCAATCAGATTCAGGCCGGCCGTCGTCTTCATAGCGTTTTAACACGGCAGACGCCATGTACATATAAATCAGACCGTCGGCGAAACGGCCAGACAGCTTCTCTTTGCGCTTCAGCGCACCGCCTAAAAACAGCAGTGCAAAATCAGCCAGGAATGAATAGCCGGCACTCATTCGGGCCAGCCGACGATAATACTTGGCAGGCTTACCACCAACAGGTGACTTTGCAAACCTACCGCGGGTCAGACCGTGAAACATCGCCTGTGCGCCACTGCTCACTGCATAGGCAATGTGACCGGTTAATGCCTCGTCAAATTTATCTATCGCTTCCTCTTTGTCTTCAATAGCAGCTGCTTCGATCTCGGCTACGAGGTGCGGGTGACAACGCATCGCACCCTGCCCAAAGACAATCATGCTTCGGGTAAGAATATTCGCACCCTCAACGGTTATACCCACAGGCACTCCCTGATAAGCACGGGCAAGATAGTTACCCGGGCCCATGCAGATTCCTTTTCCGCCATGGATATCCATGGCATCGTTTATCACCTGACGCATTTTGTCCGTATTGAAGTATTTGAGTATGCCGCTGACAACAGAAGGTTTTTCGCCCTGGTCAAGCGCCGCACAAGTCAGCCTGCGACCAGAGTCCATCAGATACGTGAGCCCGCCAATTCTGGCCAGCGCTTCTTCAACCCCTTCAAATTTTCCTATAGGCATATTGAATTGTTTACGGGTTCTGGCATAGGCACCGGTATATCTTGACGCCGCCATACCAGCTGCAGCCCCTGATGATGGCAGTGAAATACCGCGTCCAACAGACAGCGATTCCATTAACATACGCCATCCTTTACCGAGGTTATCCTGTCCGCCGATAATCCACTCCATTGGCACAAAAACATCTTTGCCACTGTTCGGACCATTCATGAATGCCTGGTTCAAAGGGAAGTGTCTGCGGCCTATTGTCAGTCCGTCAGTATCAGTCGGAATCAGCGCGCAGGTAATACCCAGATCTTCTTCACCACCCAGCAAACCGTCGGGATCATAGGCCTTGAAGGCCAGACCAAGAATTGTCGCTACCGGGCCAAGTGTTATATAGCGTTTTTCCCAGTTACAGCGTAAGCCGAGTGTCTCGACACCGTTATGCATTTGCCTGCAAACAATGCCGTTATCAGGCATTGCAGCGGCATCAGAACCTGAGCTCGGTCCGGTCAGTGCGAAACACGGAATTTCTTTGCCTGTCGCCAATCGCGGCAGGAAGTGGCTTCTTTGTTCTTCAGTACCGTAGTGCAGCAATAACTCCGCAGGACCAAGTGAGTTTGGCACCATTACGGTAGAACCCGCAGTCACACTTCTGGCTGAAATTCTGGTCACAATCGCAGAGTGGCCAAAGGCACTGAAACCCAAACCACCATATTCCTCAGGAATCACTATGCCAAAAAATTTGTGCTTCTTTATGAAGTCCCAGATATGCGGCGGTAAATCGTTATGCTCGAATGTGATCTCCCAGTCATCAAGCATTGCACACAGCTCGTTGGTCGGGCCATCAAGAAATGCCTGCTCTTTATCCGTCAGTGTCGCCGCGGGTGTCGACATCAGTTTTGACCAGTCGGGGTTGCCGCGAAACAGCTCTGCCTCCCACCAGACCGTACCCGCTTCAATTGCATCTCTTTCAGTTTGCGACATCGGTGGTAATACTGCGCGAACATACCTCAACAACGGGCCGGTCAGTATTTTCTTTCTGATCTCGGACACGTTCAGCAGCACCGCTGCGGTAATAAATATCAACCCCAGAATAACTGTCGCAAATGTACCGATGCCAGTCAGGAAAAAGCCCAGTAGAGCCGCACCGAAAACAACGGTTATTGACAGTAAAGACTGCGGAAATGTAGCCAGCACAAATGTGGCGGCGAGAATGATCAGAAGCCAGATTAAAAAAGTCATTTGGAAGTCCGGTAATGTGTCTACTGAGTCTAGCTGCTGCTCGCCGTTACACTAGGCAAATACACTTGGTTTGATGGTTAAAATTCAAAAATTGAATCAGGCAACACCATAAAGCACAATGACCACAAACCGGTGACCGGCCGTGGCTGTTTTTTGCCAGTCTGCCCGTTACTGACGATCAACGCCAAAGCGGCCCGGACCTGGCTCGAAGACGGCCTACAGACATACTCCCGATGGAAAAAGAATTTAAAAAGATAATCGAACAAATTGGCGAAGATCCAACCCGTGAAGGGCTGGTTAAAACGCCGGAGCGGGCTTCCCGCGCCATGTCTTTTCTGACCCAGGGATACAGCCAAACGCTTGAATCTATTTTAAACGGCGCTGTATTTGAGTCTGACAGCGACGAGATGGTGATTGTTAAAAACATTGAGTTATATTCGATGTGCGAGCATCACCTGCTGCCGTTCATCGGCAAGTGCCACGTTGCCTATCTGCCGCTGGGCAAAGTCATCGGCCTGTCTAAGGTAGCCAGAATCGTTGACATGTATGCCAGAAGGCTGCAAATTCAGGAAAGTCTCACCAAACAAATCGCCGATGCAGTACAGGAGGTAACAGGTGGCCAGGGAGTCGGGGTGGTAGTCGAATCGCAGCATCTTTGCATGATGATGCGAGGTGTCGAAAAACAGAATTCGACCATGACCACATCCGTGATGCTGGGACGCTTCAAAAAAGATATCAACACCCGCAATGAATTTTTAAGCCTGATCCGCTAAAAGCTTGCCGACCGGCCGGGTATCCTGCCCGGCCTGCCATCTAAATTGCAGTTCAACTCAGGTTTACCTCGACAGGCACAAATCCATTGCTGAATACTGCATAATTTGTCATTATTTCCCTAAATACGCAGATTTCTCAGCTACTACGGAATTATGAGCACATTTTCGCAGGTAATTTTCGAGGTTGGTGCGCTGCTGTCTGGCCCTGATCCGGATTTACTCGAAATCGTCGTTCTTTCGCTCCGCGTGAGCCTGACTGCGACTTTCTTTGCCTGCCTGATCGGCCTGCCACTTGGCGCGGTACTGGGAATCTGCGATTTCCGTGGCAAAGCTGCCGTCACCATCCTGATCAACACCCTGATGGGCATGCCACCGGTTGTGCTCGGATTGATTGTGTATTTATTGCTGTCACGCTCGGGCCCGATGGGTTTTTTGCAGCTTTTATATACACCCACCGCGATGATCGTCGCGCAATTCGCGTTAGTACTGCCAATTGTTACCGCGCTCACACGACAAATCATTGAGGACAGCTGGAATGATTACCGCGATACGATGCAGTCTTTGTGCGTACCAATAGGAGATTGTATAAAAACGCTGCTCAGGGACAGGCAAATAAGTTTACTCACCGCCGGGCTTGCCGGATTTTCACGAGCGATCTCGGAAGTTGGTGCGGTGATTATTGTTGGTGGCAACATTGATCATCTAACCAGAGTCATGACAACGGCGATTACGCTGGAAACTTCCAAAGGAAACTTACCGCTGGCTCTCGCACTCGGCACTATTCTTTTGACCATAGCACTTGTTGTTAACACTCTGGTGTTCAGTTCAAGAGCGAGAATCGCCTGATGCTGCCTTTAGTCATCAGGCAACTTGCGCTCAAGTTAAACAATACGTGTCTGCTGCACAGTATAAATCTGGAACTAAACCAAAGCGGCATTAGCATCATTATGGGACACAACGGTGCCGGAAAAAGTCTGCTGTTGCGTTGCATGCACGGACTTCTAAAACCGACCGACGGGTCTGTATCATGGCGTGGCGAAAAAGCCGCAAATATTGAATGCCGAAAAAATCAGGCAATGGTATTCCAAAAGCCGCTAATGCTTAATCGCAGTGTCGCGGCGAATATTAATTATGTTTTAAAGTTACGTGGTAAATCTGCCCACCTGTGCCAAGAGTATTTAGAGTCTGCCGGACTTGGCGACAAAGCAAAACAAGCTGCCAGATCTTTATCCGGCGGAGAACAACAACGACTCGCAATCGCCCGAGCGCTGGCCACCGAGCCGGATGTTTTATTTCTTGACGAACCAACCGCCAATCTCGACCCTAACGCGACATTAAAAATAGAGTCACAGATTGCAAAAGCCGCAGATGAAGATATCAAAGTCATTATGGTAACTCATGATATTGCACAGGCAAGACGCCTTGCAGATGAGATTATTTTTCTTCACAAAGGCTCATTGACAGAGCATACCAGTGCTGATGTATTTTTTAATCTTCCTCACTCTGTTGAAGCACAGGATTACCTTACCTCCTACCTCGGGTCAGCGCCCGGAGCTGAGAAAACAAATGCTTAACATCACTTACAAATTATTCGCAAACAAATTATTCGCAGTATTTTTTGTGATGCTCGTTTCACTTACAGCCTCAGCAGAGCAGCAATCTGTATTGATTCAGTCTACTACGTCAACAGCAAACTCCGGTCTATACGATTACCTGTTACCCTACTTTGAATCTGAAACAGGCAACAAGGTAAATGTAGTAGCCGTTGGTACAGGGCAAGCTATTAAAAATGCCAGTAACTGCGATGCAGACGTCTTGTTAGTGCATGCAAAAAGTGCCGAAGAAGAATTTGTCCGGAACGGCTACGGCGTTAAGCGCTTTGACCTCATGTACAACGACTTCGTGATAATCGGGCCTGCAAATGATCCCGCAAAAATCCAGCTACAGCCCGACGCCTCAGCAGCACTACAGGCCATCGCCGAAACGCGTTCAATCTTTGCATCTCGTGGAGATAATTCAGGCACCCATAAAAAAGAAATACAGCTGTGGCAAAAAGCGGGTACAGATCCTACGCTTCATAGCGGGAAGTGGTATCGGGAAACCGGGAGCAGCATGGGTGCAACGCTAAATATTGCAGTCGGTATGGGTGCTTATACAATGACTGATCGCGCCACCTGGATCAACTTTAAAAACCGCAGAGACCATCAAGTGCTGTTAGAGGGTGATGAAACGCTTTTTAATCAGTATGGAATCATTCTTATTAACAAGGAAAAATGTCCTCACTCGAACTCTACAGCTGGTGCTAACTTTGTAAACTGGATGATCAACGCAAAGGGCCAGGCCTTAATTGGGAAATACAAACTCAAAGGCAAGCAACTATTCTTTCCCAATGCCGATGTAAACTAGACGCGAGCAAAATAAAATCTGACAACGGTAAACTGGCAATTAAAGAAGTTAGCTTCCGTCTTACTCGTTAAACGCTGCGGCCATCTGTCTGCGGATAGACAGAAACAACATCAAACAGACGGTCCGCACAATACCCGACCGAATCTGCAACCTTGGCGGAGAACTCAGCGCTGTGGCAGAATTTTATAAACTGCTGCATCGGTGACTCAAACCAGAATCGTCTATCAACAAGTAAGTCAAAACACTCTTCAAGCAACGGAATAAAGTCAAGATCGTGAAGCCTGGCAAGCGATTCAAGACCCAACCCGCAATCTGCCTGCCCGGAGGCAATTGCCTGAACAACATCTGCTTCACTTCTGGCTGTCAGCGCAATATTGAGATCTGATATCGCTATTGATTCCTCGCTTAACAAATATTCAAGTAACAACTGACTGCCAGCGCCAGGTTGTCTAAGAGCCACTGCAGGTAGCGTTTTTTTACTTGCGATATCTTTCAAACCCTCTAGTTTCAGGCCGGGTTTCACAATCAAACCACGTTGTCGCGTAACCCAGTTAACCAGAACCAGCGACTCGTTTTTTATACGATCGGCAACAGCATCGCTATTCCAGGTTTTAGTCTCTGGCGAATAAATATGCATTGCACCTGCAGTTGCCTGCCCGCCCGCAACGCGATCCAGTCCGTCAGCGCTGCCATCAAACAATGTTGGTATACCACATTGCGATTGCCTGACAGCCCACTCAAGCAAGGGATCATGCGAGCCCGAAAATAAAGACGGGGGCGATGGCAGCAAGTCAATTTCACCGGAGGAATTATTCAGTAACCAACGTTCTATCGCACGCCGTGAGAACAATAATTTGCCTGTTGCACGCGTACACGGAATCAATTGTTCAGAAGCCAATTCATATACTTTGCGCTCTTTAATACGCAACAACTCGGCAATTTCTCTGGTGGTCAGGTACTCACTATCCATTGCCACTAACCCGAGCATTCTCATCGACTGTCTTAGATCCGGCAGCCAATGACTTACTATTTACTTCGTCCGCAGTCTGCCTGACTACCGACAGTGCTTTTTGCAGTGTGTGCAATCCTGCACCTTCAGTCCACATAGTTTCACTCAGCATGCGTCGCCATAACCGTCCACCGGGTTGCGCATGGAATAAGCCGAGCATTGGCTTCAGGAGTTTACCCAGAGGCACACCATTACCCAGCTGTGCCTCGATATATGGATAACAAGCCTCAACCACCTGATAGCGTGTGCGGGAATTTTCATCATCACCATAGTACAAGTGATCTACCTGGCTAAGCAGCCAGGGATTGCTACAAACTTCACGACCAAGCATCACGCCATCGAGGGATTGACCACATGCAAGCGCCTGATCATGGGATAACAGGCCACCGTTTAGAACAAACTGCTTATCCGGATACAAGCCCTTGATCTGCTCGACATATTCATAACGCAGCGGCGGGACGTTGCGGTTTTCTTTCGGACTTAGTCCATCAAGCCACGCTTTACGAGCGTGTACAACAAAGGTATCGCAACCAGCATTGGCCACAACATCTATGAAACGTTCAAACGGTTCGAATGAGTCGTCCCGGTCTATTCCGATCCGGCATTTTACGGTAACCGGAATATTAACAGCGGACTGCATCGCAGTGACACATGCAGCGACCAGTTCAGGCTCTGCCATTAGGCAGGCTCCAAAGCGACCGCTCTTTACGCGATCACTCGGACAACCGCAGTTAATATTTACTTCACCGTAGCCATACTGTTCTCCTATAACAGCACTTTCAGTCATTAACCGCGTGTCGCTACCACCCAGTTGCAGTACAACGGGGTGCTCTGATTGATTAAAATCCAGCAGGTGCGAACGATCACCGTGCACAATTGCGGCTGCGGTGATCATCTCCGTATACAGCACGGCTTTGCTTGTTAGTTCCCGGTGGAAACTTCGACAGTGTCTATCGGTTATTTCCATCATTGGAGCAACAGAAAAAGAAGTATTGCCGGGCTCCGCGATACCATTTTTAACTGTTGAGTATTTTGATCGGTTATCCAAGCAGGGATCCGTGTTGGGAGTTAAATTGTATGTTAAATTTTGAGAACAGCCGTAACTAGCACGGCCAGTAATGGTATAGTTTTCAAACGATTCGGCAGCACTATTGTTTTCAGTGCACCACTCCCCCACCATTATACGACCAGCAGCAATAAGAACCCAGAAACACGGAAAGTGATAAAGCAGGTATGCCACGCAGTCGTACTACACCAGAAGTCATTTTACCTGAAGTTAATTTGCATTAGTCGTATCGTCGAGCACCGGCGGACGATCCTAATCACAGCACCTGAAGTCCATATTTAGTCAATACAAATTAAGGAGACACATCTATGTCATTTAATCTGGTAGATCTCGTCAAAGGTCAGCTCGGAGGAC
>CAZYRP010000222.1:0-8126 GCA_964649465.1 uncultured Granulosicoccaceae bacterium
CAAGGCTTTGACAGTATCGTGCTTGACGGTCAGCACGGTGTAATGGATTACAACAATATCCTTTCAATATTACAGTCGACGCTCGCCTATGATGTTACTGCACTGGTGCGTGTGCCATGGCTTGAACCGGGTGCGATCATGCGAGCGATGGATGCCGGTGCGGAAGGTATTATCTGTCCAATGGTGAACAATCGGCAACAGGCGCAGGAGCTTGTCTCTTATATGAGGTACCCGCCGCTCGGTACTCGCAGTTTCGGACCAACACGCATTGGAGTCTCTGCCGGTAGTGATTATGCTGCCAACGCCAATGAACAGGTTTTGTGCATAGCAATGATTGAAACCGCAGAGGCAATGGAAAATCTGGATGAAATCGTTAGCACACCCGGCATCGATGGCATTTATGTAGGGCCCGCGGATTTAACGCTTGGTATAACCAATGGCAGGTTAGCTCCCGGTGCTGACTACGAAGATGAAGAAATCGTATCGGCCATAAAAAAAATATTGGCCGCTTGTAAAACCGCCAACATTGCTGCTTGTCTGCATTGCGGTAGCGCAGACTATGCAGCCAAAGCATTTGGCTGGGGTTTTAACCTGTGCACATTGAACAGCGATGCCAGATTCCTTGCGCTGGCTGCAGGTGAAAGTGTCAGGCGCACGCGAGATTTACTCGGCTTGTCTGCTGATGAATCTGCCAGTGGCGGGTATTGAGCAGTGGCGGATATTGATTGTTATCAGTGCCCCGGTGGAGCAGTGAGATGCTGCTCTGAGACGCAATACCACCTGGTTTTGGATCTGTGGTATCAATATTTGAGTAAAAAATCGGCTATTGCTTTGGATGTTGCTACAACAGAGCGGACTATGGGGCCCGGCCTTTGTCGTCTTGAAATTCTTACATAGATCAAACGCAATTTTGTTATTGGACCTGCAGCGGTTGCACTGTTCATTGTTCCGTAAATCAGGGCAGGATGTCTGCAAGGGCTTTGTCTCAGCTGTATTGAACTAACCGCGGCCGGGTAAGAACCTTCGGGAAATGCATAGGTCGAAAGACACATGACCCCAACTAAAAACGATCGATTATCGTATAAAAGTGCCAGTCCGGTGGTGGCGAGTCCGGTGGTGGCGACTTTTCTTGCCTTTATCTTATCTGCCTGTGGCTCGGGTGCCGATAACCGTATCAGCATTGGTGAATCTTCGTTGCCTGAAGAAGGTGCCGTTTTTAAGGTTCATGGGGCCGGTGCGGAACGTGTTAGTCCGATTACCATTAAACCCGTAACGGCAGGCGAGGATGCTGGTGAGCTGTTGCCGGTAATTTTTGAAACCGAAACTACGCTTGATCTTGACTATGCGCGCGCCAGCGTTGAATTGATTCGACGTATGAATGCTGCGTTTATATTACCTGCAGACATCGATGTGGTATTTGCAGACTGTGGAATTGCGAATGCCTTTTATGTACCGGTCCTCGATTTACCGCCACCTGATATGCCGGATGATATGGAACGGTTCGATGAAATAGTCACCAGTGCCGGTGGTGCTGTTTTCCTGTGTCATGAGTTGACAGAACAGTTCGCCAATTTTTTTAGTGATAAAGATCAGGCAATCAGTACGAGTATTTTTGTGCTGATGCATGAGATCGGACATGCACTGGTTAATCAGTTGCAACTGCCGGTACTGGGCATTGAAGAATCCTATGTTGACGGCATGGCATCTGTGTTTCTCGGTGAGGCGGGCTTGTCTGCAGGCTCGGTGCTTGCGGGTTGGTTTTTCGGGACACAGCCTGGCACACCGTTTTTTGCGTTACACAGGGCGGGTCCGCAACGTCTGGGTGATTTAGCGTGCTGGAGTGTCGGTGCTGACAGCTCGCTGATAAAAGATCCGACAATCGGTAGAATCTCGCGCCAGCTGATGAGCAGTGGCAGAAACTGTTCGGCCGAGTACCAGCAGCAGCGTGCCGGTTTTGAGGCCATTCTCGGACCATATATCCGTGGTGAAATAGCAGATTTTTTCGGTTAGAGCTCTCTATATTAAGGGTAGAGGGTCGAGGTTCTGCGTTAAGTTAAACGCAGCAGCTGGTCAATTTCCCTGTTAATAGATTCGCTGTGTATTAACTGATTGAAAAGCCTCTCGTCGGTAGTGCCGTTTAGTAACCCGACAATACTTCCGAGTACTGCGCCGCGGTGTGCGTTCTCACCTCCGGAGTTTGTATTGGCTATAAGTGCTGCACTTACGTCTGGTTGATATTTGGCAGCCAGATAAAGCATGCACGGCCACGAGTCAGTGATATAACAGGCGCTGGAAAAATGCCCACCGATAACATGCAGGTCACTGGGTGCTTTGTTTACTAATTTTTCCAGGTTGGTTTTCGGTATTGCTTTACTGGCCCTGGCCAGCAGTGGCATCGGGTTTTGATCATTCGGTCTGGTTAGTAAATCGTGTATTAGCGCTACCAGTGAGTCGCACACCCTGGCAAGCGTTTCATCAGGGTGAGTTAAAAAAAGATGTTGCCTGCATGTTGTCTGTACAGTGCTCAGGTTCTGATTTTGAATCAGGTTGTGAATAGCAAGTGGTACCACCGTTACCAGACCGCCAATAGACGGTGTATCGTGGGTTAGTGCGCCGCACTTGTCGGGTGGGTTGCCAGCTTGAAGATTAGCAAAGTAACCTCTGTGGTAAGACTCCGCATAAGTATCCGGATGCAGTGGTTCTTCACTTGTCATGAAGTCGACGTAATCATTGAGAAAATGATCTTGCTGGTATTCGCCGTTTGCTGTTATGCAGCGCATTAACAGTCTGGCGCAGCAGGCGTTTAGCGTATTATCTCCAGCAGGCATGCCCTGATGATAATGCTGGTTAGCGATACCCCAGTACTTTCGCTTGCCTTTGAGAATGACATCACCGACGATTTCTTTGCCCGGCTTGGAGCCCTGATTACCCCTGCCTCCGGCAGTAGTCGAGTGTAGCGACATGATGGAGGACGGGTGATACGCGGGCGCTGCCTCCATATTCTTAATTCCACCCGGAAATGCTCTCTGGATATCAAGCGGGTTGTAGTACCAGTGAACTGGCATTGAAAGCGCGTCACCGACAAAAAAAGATTGCAGTGCCGCACGAGCTCGTTTGAGTGACTGATCTGGAGTGTTCTGACTAATGTCCATCGGTAATCTATTTCCGGTTGCAAATTCGTGATAGTTTTGTAAAAAACAAAAATTTACAACACAGTTTCAGTAAGGGGTTAAGAATTACTGCTGTAAGTCGCTGGTAAAACTATGGTACTACTATTAAATCCGTGGTGTTTTTCAGGGTTAAGCAATGCTGTGGCGCGCATCAGGCTTATAGTAGCGGGCAGCAGTCTGATTTCTGCCTGATTTTCTAACTGACAAAAACAGGCTTCATAGATATGTGTACTAGAATTCTACGCACAAGCACCATGGCAGCTGCACTTTTAAGTATGGCGCTGGTTACCGGTTGTGGGTCAGACAGCACTCCACTTGCGGTACTTCCTGATGTCGACCAAAGTAGTGAGGGAACTGAGACTGCAGGTTCTGCAGACACAGACACCGGCGATGAGTCTTCGGCAGATTCCAGCAGTGATACCGACAACAGCGATGCAGGCGATAGCGAAACCACCACGGACAATAACGAAGCCAGCACCGAGGACAGCGATACCGCTGCCAATAATGAAGCAGCCAATGAAGCAACCAGTGAAGAGGGCGGTGATGCCGGCACACCTGTAGCCGCCGTATTTGAGGCTGTATATCGAGCAACATTTGTCGCTACCTGGAGCGTCGAAACCCATCCGATAAATTTTCCCGCTGACCCACACTTTTCTCCGTTGACTGGTGCTGTGCACAGTGAACAGTCTGTTTTCTGGGAGATGGGTCAAAACGCCAGCGACGGTATAGAGCAGATGGCGGAGACTGGTGCGACTGGAATATTAATCACTGAAATTCAGGCCGCGATAGATGAAGGACGAGCGTTATCTGCAATTCAGGGAGGTGGTATTCCAGAATCACCCGGCTCGACTTCGGTGGAATTTACCATTAACCGGGATTCCTCACTGGTTACACTGGTTTCAATGCTGGCACCAAGTCCCGACTGGTTTATCGGCGTGAACAGTTTGCAGATGCTCGATGAGAACGGTGATTTTCGTCCATCGGTCACAGTTGATTTAAGCCTCTATGATTCCGGCACGGACGGTGGCACTCGCTTCACGTCTGCAGATGAAGATATTCCTCGCTCACCAATCGATCTGGTGAATTCATTTCCGTTGGATTCTGATTTCCAGGGTGGTCAGCCTGCAGTAGGTCAGTTGACGCTTGAACTGATTCAATAACCCGCTTATTAGCAAATCCGAAGGCGGCTATTCCTTAACGGGAGTAGCCGCCTTTTTTATTGCCTTGCATCGCGACAAAGAGTCTGTTTGAAAATATACAATCGCACCGACCAATTGGTAGACTGTGCTCCACAGACTTGCAACTAACAGCACGATCGACATTGATGATCAATCCGGGTAAAAAAAACCGACTGCGGGTCAGCAGGGTAAGTCCTTATGGTATCTATCTAGATGGCGGTAACTCGGGTGAGGTGCTTTTGTCGGGTGGCGGCACCAATGCTTTGAAAAGCGGATCCAGCTCTGGAGATACTGTGGCGCACACGGAAGGAGAAGAGCTGGAAGTTTTTGTCTACATGGATGTCGATAACACTTTGATGGCGACTACAACAATGCCGCACGTGGTAGCTGGTGAGTGTGCTTCTATGAAAGTAGTTGCGCTGACGCACCACGGTGCCTTTCTGGACTGGGGGCTGCGATCCGATCTATTCGTACCGCGTTCTGAGCAATTAGGTGAGATGTCTGTTGGTAGTTGCTGCGTTGCATATGCGATGCTTGATAAAACCACTGACCGAATGATTGCCTCTACCCGGTTGTATAAATATCTGCCAGATGAAAACCATGCCGAGTTTAAACCAAACCAGCGAGTTGATTTGCTGGTGTGCCAGAAAACAGATCTTGGGTTTAAAGCGGTAGTTAACGGTACCCATCTCGGTGTGTTATATCAGAATGAAGTCTTTACTGATCTCGCTGTTGGTGACTCATGCCATGGCTACATAAAAGCGTTGCGCGAAGACAACAAGATAGATTTGATTTTGCAAATGCCAGGCGTCAGTGCCAGATCAGAGA
Source organism: uncultured Granulosicoccaceae bacterium (assembly GCA_964649465.1). Taxonomy (GTDB): domain Bacteria; phylum Pseudomonadota; class Gammaproteobacteria; order Granulosicoccales; family Granulosicoccaceae. The sequence goes on from CAZYRP010000222.1 coordinate 5,177, forward strand.
TAGAAACTAAAATTCTAAAGCACCTTAAAGAACAGGGTGGTGAATCGGCAATCACTGATAAAAGTCCGCCGGAAGAAATTTACCGGGTTTTTGGCATCAGCAAGAAAGCCTACAAGAGTGCAATTGGCGGTCTGTACAAAAACCGGCTAATTGTGTTGAGTAAAGAAAAAATATCTCTGGTTAGCTGAAGATCAGGGCGACTGCCAGTAATATAAAGCCAGCAATATACCAGCAATATACCAGCAATATAGAAGGTGAGTTATGAGCGAGCGTCCGATTGTATCGGTTGAATGGCTGCAATCCTCTTTATCAGACAAAAGCGTCAGCGTGGTTGATGCGTCGTGGCACCTGCCACCGGAACAACGCAATGCCGGTGAAGAATATTTGCAAGGTCATATACCCGGTGCTGTTTTTTTTGATATTGATAAAATTAGTACCCCGGGTGACTTGCCACACATGATGCCCTCTGCAGACTTTTTTAATGAATCTGTCGGTAAGCTCGGGCTAAAAAAAAATAACACGGTTGTGGTTTACGATACCAAAGGTTTGTTTTCTGCAGCACGCGTCTGGTGGATGCTGACTGTTTGCGGCTATGGCGATGTCAAAATACTGGATGGTGGCCTGCCGGCATGGCTTGAGGCAGGCTTTGCGTTAGATACCGGTGAAGTAGGTGTTGAGCCGGTAGTGGTATCTGCATCTGTTGCCCCCGGCTCCATAGTAGATGCCTCACAGGTGCTTGAAGCATCCGAAACGCGCAGTGTTCAAATCCTCGATGCGCGATCGCAGGATCGCTTTGATGGATTAGCGCCTGAGCCTCGTGCTGGATTGCGTGCGGGGCACATCCCCGGCAGCAACTGCCTGCCGTTTACTGAACTTCTCAGCAACGGAAAGCTTAAGTCGCAAGTACAACTACGTGAGATATTGAAAGCCCATGGTTTTACAGGTGCTGCCCCGGTCTACACCACCTGCGGATCAGGTGTGACTGCAGCCATAATAACTCTGGCGTTACATTGTGTCGGTCATTACGAGGTCGCTTTGTACGACGGGTCATGGACTGAGTGGGGCGGTCGGGAAGATTTGCCTGTTGCCCATAGCGACGCCTAGATACGGGTGCCTGCTATGTGGTCGTCGGTTATCGCAGGTGTTGTTGATATTTTTACAACTGCGAAAAAGATAATTAAATTTCCGTACCTGTGGTTGCGTTATGGATCGCCGGTCAAGGCGGATGAGACGGTTGTATTTTTCCCGCAGTCGGCTTTTGTGAATGCGTCAACTGAAGGCGATAACCCTGAAAACACCCCGAGCAGGCAATGGACTGTACCTGTTCATGCCTGGGTTGTTGAGAAAGAGGACGGCGCGCTTTCACGTTTGTTTGGCAGACATTCCCTGCTGTCACTGCTCGATCTGCTTGGTGTTGTTAGCCGCCGTACTATAACGCCTGTATTTGAAAATCGACTGAGCTGGTTTATGGCGGATCGGGAAATTAACAAAAAGATCAGCGTGATGGTTGGAGGGGAAAAATTCATATCACCTCGTTCGGGTCGAAGCGGACATATACGGTTCAGTGTTCTTTATGCTGGTGATGCACCCGATGGCAGTGTGCTGAATTGTCAGCTCACTGAATATGCCAGTGGTGCTACTACTGTACACGGCAAGGTGCAGCTGGTTCCGGAACAGGGAATATCAGTTATCTCTGATATCGATGATACTGTAAAGATCAGTCAGGTATCGAACAAGCGTGAGTTGGTACGAGGTTTGTTTTTTGATGACTACCATCCAACGCCAGGTATGCCGGAGTTTTATCAACAATTGTCTCTGGCTGGCGCATGCTTTCATTATGTTTCTGCTTCTCCCTGGCAACTCTATCCGAGCCTTGCACCATTTCTTGATAAGTACTTTCCATTCGGTTGTCTGTCGCAACGCCATTTCTACGTAGGTGATAAAAGCTTTGTGCGTTTTTTCAGAAGTTCAGTCAAGTATAAAACCAGTACTGTCGGTGGTCTTCTTGAGCGTTACCCGCAACGAAAATTTATATTGATTGGTGACAGTGGTGAAAATGACCCGGAAGTGTATCTGGATATTGCTGGAAAATATCAGCAGCAGGTAACTGATATATTAATCCGTGAGGTTTATAAGGGTGCAGAGCTTGAAGAAGCTCAACATGAAAAGCGTTGGGCACGCATCAAATCCCAGTTAGCGTCGCATCAGCGTTTTTGCGTATTTCATGATCCTGCAGAGCTCGGTGATCTGTCCGGTTGGTTTGCCCGGTTGCAACAGCAAGAGTTTCATTGAACTGTGAAGTGTAAGAGTAACGCAATATGAGTGAGCGGTTTTCAGTGTTGTCGCGCATCCAAAGTATGCGTTACGCGTTTAACGGGTTAAAAATTCTCTGGTGCGAGCAACACAATGCGCGTGTTCATCTTTTCTCAACTATTGCAGTAGTGCTGTTGGGCTTGCTATTGAAGTTGGCGGCACTGCAGTGGGTGATGTTGCTGCAGCTTATAGCAATTGTCTGGATTGCTGAGGCATTGAACTCTGCAGTAGAGTATCTGTGTGATCGGGTCACTACAGAGCAGGATCCGTTGATTGCTAAAGCCAAGGATGTTGCAGCGGCTGGTGTTTTGGTGGCGGCTGCTATTGCAGCAGTTGGTGGGATAATTTTATTTGGATCGGTAGTTTTCTCGTAAACCTCGACGACCCGTCATGCTCTTGCGGAAAGTAAGCAATAGTTTTGCTGCCCGGTGCTAACCGGGTTCTAAAGTTTGTTGTAGGTAACTGAGGTTGCACAGCCTGAATTGCCGAACTCAGCTATGCCTAAGGTCAGGAATCCGGTTTGATCTGCCAGAGAGCCGGTAAGGATAACCGTTATTGCCCCGTTACCAATTGACCCATCTGAAGTGCCTGATGTGATGGACGCCCCTTGAATCGGCGTCAAAGCGCCAAAATGAGA
>CAZYRP010000223.1:0-8112 GCA_964649465.1 uncultured Granulosicoccaceae bacterium
CAGGTTACCGCAGGCAGATCATCAAGACAGATATCTGTGGTGATATTTTGTGCTTAGACTGTGTATTGTGATTGTGTGTTGATTCTTTTCTCCCTGGCAACATCCTATTTTGGATTGTAGCGAAGGTGATTTTTATCGCATCCTGTCACTGTGATATTAGTTTAGATGCGCTGTTGCCTCAATCTCGACAATGGCGTCATCCTCTATTAGTTCTGATATCACCACCATAGACATAGCCGGAAAGTGTTTTCCGAATACTTGACGGTAGGCTTCACCTACCTCAGCCTGATTTGCAAGATAGACTTGCTTGTCAGTTACAAACCAGGTCATGCGTGTTACATCGGTCGGTTCGCCTCCTGCGGCTTTTACTATCTCCGTAATATTCTGAAGTGCCTGACTCATTTGTGCCACGAAATCGTTTTTAGCGAGATTTTTATTTGCATCCCATCCTATCTGTCCGCCGATATGTAGCGTGCCATCTTTGGTGAGCATGCCATTGGCGTAACCTTTTGCTGGTAGCCAACCTTCCGGATGAATTGTTTGATGCGTCACGTATTGCTCTCCAATAGTGTTTTAGTTTGAGGGCGCTATATGCAGGCCAGCGTGAGGGTTTAGCATTGGTGGCAGGTCCTGGTTCTACAAACATGCAATACAACATTCATAACTAAGCTTGTTTTAAGCGAAACCGCTGAATCTTACCGGTAGAAGTTTTTGGTAATTCGTCGCGAAACACAATGCTTCTTGGGTACTTGTAGGGTGCGATACTGGCTTTGACATGATTCTGCAGTGCCTCAATCAGTTCGTCTGACTCCGAATGCGAATCGTTTAAAACAATATGTGCCTCAACCAGCATGCCGCGTTCTTCACTGGGTACACCGATCACACCAACTTCTGCGACCGCATCATGAGAGAGCAGGGCAGCTTCGACTTCAGGGCCTGCAATGTTGTATCCCGCTGAAACAATCATGTCGTCGTTGCGGGCTGCGAAATGGAAGTATCCTTCTTCATCCTGCACAAACGTATCCCCTGAAATATTCCAGCCGTTTTGTACATACTCTGTCTGGCGTTCACCGCGCAGGTAGCGACAGCCCGTTGGTCCCCTGACTGCAAGCCGTCCCATTGTGCCGCGTGCTGCTTCACTGCCATCTTCTGCTAATACTTTGGCTTCATAACCACTAACCAGTTTTCCGGTGCAGGCCGGACGATGGTCTTCGAAACGGTTTGAAATGAAAATATGCAGTAACTCGGTAGCACCAATGCCATCCAGCATTGGTTTACCCGTTTTTGCTATCCAGGCTTCGTATATTGGTGCAGGAAGTGTTTCTCCTGCTGACACCGCGGCTCGCAGGCTTGAGAGATCAGCGCCATCTTCCATAGCCTGCAACATCACGCGATAAGCCGTCGGCGCTGTGAAGCAAACAGTGGCTTTATATTTTTCAATGATCTCAACCATATTCGGTGGCGATGCCTGCTCCAGCAGCGTTGCTGTCGCACCAAATCGCAGTGGAAAAATTGCAAGCCCGCCAAGACCAAAAGTAAATGCCAGTGGTGGTGAACCGACGAAGATATCTTCGGGTCCCACACCCAGAACTTCTTTGGCGTATCCGTCTGCAACAATTAACAGATCGCGATGAAAGTGCATGGTGGCCTTTGGTTCACCGGTTGAACCTGAAGTGAAACCGAGCAGGGCGACATCATCCTGCGATGTATCGATGCATTGGTAGGACACCGGTTTTTCAAGTGCAAGCCGGTCAAGCTCTGCGTCATGGTTTGACGTACCGTCGAAAGTCATCACGCGCTTTAATATAGTTGTTTGAGCGGCTGCGGTTTCAAGCTCTTCCATTAAGCGTGAATCGCATAGTGCAAACTCTATTTCTGCTTTTTCTATGTACTTTGTAAGCTCGGCTGCGCGCAGCATTGGCATGGTGTTTACTACCACCGCACCGACTTTTGTCGCTGCCAGCCAGCAAGCCACCATGGCAGGGTTATTTGCCGAGCGGATCAAAACCCGGTTGCCAGGTTTTACACCCATATCGTCAACCAACACATGCGCGAGGCGATTGGTCCAGTCCGTCAGTTCTTTATAAGTGCGTCGGCGACCGTTGCCAATCAATGCAACATTGTCACCAAAGCCTGCTTCAACCACCGCATCTGTCAACTCATAGCCGGCATTGAGACAATCAGGATAGGGAAAGTCGTCCAGTAACAGATCCGGCCATTGCTCTTTCGGCGGAAGTTTGTTTCTTGCAAACGTGTCGGTATGTGCTGATGTTAGTGACGTCATAACTGGTCTGCCTCGAACTGCGCCATTGTCTGGCGCGCTATAATGACTTTCTGTACGTCTGATGCGCCTTCGTAGATTCTAAGCGCACGAATTTCTCTATACAGGCGTTCAACTGTATTTCCGGAACGGACACCTTCTCCACCGTAGAGTTGAACTGCCTTGTCGATAACGGACTGTGCCTGCTCAGTGGAAAAGAGTTTTGCCATTGCAGCCTCTCGGCTGATACGACCGCCACCAGAATCCTTGCTCCATGCGGCGCGGTAAATTAAAAGAGCGGCAGTATCAATATCGAGTGCCATATCTGCGATGTGAGCCTGCACCATTTGTAGTTCAAACAGTGGATCGCCTGCAATATGCCTTGTGCTGACGCGTTCAAGTGCTTCATCCAGCGCACGTCGAGCAAAGCCAAGCGCTGCTGCTGCCACTGTTGAACGAAAGACATCCAGCACCGACATGGCGACTTTAAAACCCTGACCTGGTGCACCCAGCATTGCCGATGAAGGAATACGGCAATCGGTAAAGTGCAGGCGCGCCAGCGGGTGAGGGGCAATGGTTTCGAGTCGCTCTACGATCTCAAAACCCGGTATATCAGGCGTGACTATAAAAGCAGACAGACCCTTTGCACCTGCTGCTTCACCGGTGCGTGCAAACAGGGTGTAGACATCGGCAATGCCACCGTTGGATATCCATGTCTTCTCGCCATTGAGCACATAGGTGTCACCATCACGGTCGGCTGTCATTGTAGAGTTGGCAACGTCTGATCCTGATCGTGGCTCAGTCAGTGCAAACGCTGCAATTGCTTTGCCGCTGCTGGTTAGTGGCAACCATGCAGCCTTTTGTTCATCGCTGCCGAACAGGCTGATAGCGCCGGTACCCAATCCCTGCATGGCAAAGGCAAAATCTGCCAAACCATCGTGGCGGGCCAATATTTCACGTGCAAGGCAAAGGCTGCGAACATCAAGCTTACCATCCACGCTGGCAGTCATTTCGAGAAGGCTCGCAGAACCAAGGTTTGTTACTAATGTTCGGCACGATGCATCAACATCACTGTGATCAACGTTAAGATCACGGGCTACCTGTTCAACGTGTTCCGCCACGCTGCGATGTTGCTCTTCAAAGAACGGCCACTGTAGAAAAGTGCGATCCATAATCAGTCGCCCTCAAACACAGGTTTTTCTTTCGCCACAAAAGCCTTGTAAGCGCGATGAAAATCTTTACCCTGCATACAGATCGCCTGCGCCTGTGCTTCGGATTCTATAGCCTGCTCAAGACTCATTGACCATTCCTGTGCCAGCATGGTTTTGGTCATGGAGTTGGCAAACACGGGTCCCTCAGTAATTCGCTGCGCCATGCTCATGGCTTCACTATCAAGCGCATCGCTGCTAACCAGTGCGTTAAAAAATCCCCAGTCGTAACCTTGTTGACCGGAAAGACCGCGGCCAAGGTATAGCAGCTCCGATGCACGACCCTGTCCGATGATACGAGGCAGCATGGCGCAGGCACCCATATCGCAGCCTGCAAGACCAACGCGATTAAAAAGAAAAGATACTTTTGTATCTGCTGTGCCAATACGCAGATCAGACGCCATGGCGAGAATTGCTCCTGCACCCGCGCAGACTCCATCGACCGCTGCGATTATCGGTTTACCGCAGTTGATCATGGCTTTAACCAGATCACCGGTCATGCGGGTAAATGCCAATAGTTCTTTCATACTCATTTTGGTTAACGGGCCGATAATATCGTGCACATCACCGCCGGATGAAAAGTTGCCTCCATTCGGCAGAATCACCACAGCGTGAACACTATCGCTGTACACCAGTGCGCGGAACCAGTCACGCAGCTCGGCATAGCTTTCAAGCGTTAGCGGGTTTTTGCGTTCTGGCTGGTTCAGTGAAATTCGAGCTATGCCTGCAGTAATCTCGCAGTTGAAATGTTGTGGCTCTGGAAGCTTTTCCGGGGAATTCATCGTAACTCCTCATTACTTTGAGCAGGCTTCACGCGTTCTATTAAAGACATGAGTTCTGTTAAGCTTTGTTTTGACAGATCACCGAGCAGTTCATCAATCCATGCTTCATGTTCTTGCGCCAGTGCCTCAAAAACTTTTAGCCCTTTAGGTGTAAGGCGTGCGAGTTGCGCGCGCCTGTCATTGGGAACAGATGCCCGTAGTGTCAGACCTTCATCGGTAAGGCGATCGACAATGCCGGTAACATTGCCGTTTGACACTTTTAAATAACCCGACAGCTCACTCATTTTTAAACCGTCTGGATATCTTGCAAGCGCTGCCATAACATCAAAGCGTGGCAGTGTGGTGTCGTGTTTATCACGCAGGCGACGTCTGACTTCAGTTTCCAGTCCACTGGTGAGTTTTAGCAGTCTTAACCACAAACGCAGCCGGCTTTTAGACACTGGCTCGCGGCTATTCAGTTTGACAGTGCTGGTCATATCTCACCACCGTTTACACTAAGCGCATGCCCGTTGATGGATGCAGCATTGTCTGAGGCTAAAAATACGGCGGTTGCAGCAACTTCTGAGGGATTTATTAAACGCCGCATCGGATTACCTTTAACGATCATTTCTATGGCTTTTTCTCTGGGTATTTCAAAACGATTCATTAACGCATTAATTCCATCCTCTGCCATTTCGGTATCGACATAGCCAGGACAAACGGCATTACAGGTTATGCCACTCTTTGCGACATCCTGCGCCACCGACCGAACCAGGCCAAGAACACCATGCTTGGAAGCTGCATATGCGGGGATTGCAGCGTTACCCTGCAATGATGCGATCGATGCGATGGCGATTAGCCTTCCACCATTGGCAGCACTATTATCCATTGCACGCAGGGCAGCTCTGAACGTTAAGAATGTTCCGGTCAGGTTAACTGCAAGCGTTTTATTCCAGTCATCAAGTGTCAGGTCTTTTATTTTTGCAGCATTACCTAAACCTGCGTTAGCAACGACTACATCAAACGGTTTTTCAAACAATGCATCGACATCTGATTCTGATGTTACATCGGCTACTCGATATTCAATTGCAGTATCTGCCGCTGCCGTGATCAATGGTTCTTCACGTCGACCGGCAATTGTCACAGCATCCCCATTGTCGGTAAAAGCATGCGCTATGGCTCTGCCAATACCTGTTCCACCACCGGTAACCAGTACGCTTCTCGTTATGTCTTTGGTCATGTTTTGGCAGCCTCAGCTTCGCGATCGGCAAGTCGCCAGAGCTGATCGCGTCCGGCAAGGTAGGGCAGCGGCCAGTCCGGCGCTGCACGATCACCTATATTTGCAGCCTGATGCAGAGTCCAGTAGGGATTGGCGAGGTGCGGGCGTCCTACGGCAATTAAATCTGCACGGCCGGCAATCAAAATAGAGTTGGCATGATCAGCCTCGTAGATATTGCCTACCGCCATCGTTGGTATCTTTGCGTCGTTGCGTATGCGATCCGAAAATGGTGTTTGAAACATACGGCCATAAACAGGCTGTGCATTTGTAGTTGTCTGACCTGCAGATACATCAATCAAGTCCGCACCGGCTTCCCAGAAAGCTTTTGCAATCTGCACGGCATCTTCTGCTGTTATGCCTTCAGTGCCAATCCAGTCAGTGGCAGATATTCGAACCGACACGGGCTTAGCCTCTGGCCAGACACTTCGCATAGCGTTGAACACCTCCAGCGGATAACGCATTCGGTTTGCAAAACTTCCACCGTATTCATCAGTGCGATGGTTGGACACTGGTGAGATAAAAGAAGACAACAGATAACCGTGTGCCGCGTGTAGTTCTATCATGTCAAAATCTGCACGCTCTGCCATTTCAGCTGCTGCAACAAATTGCGCTTTTATTTCATCCAGCTCGCTGCGGGTAATCTCACGCGGTACTGCATTGTCTTTTGACCAGGCAATTGGAGACGCACTGACAAGTTCCCAGTTGCCGTTATCAAGTGGCGCATCCATGACCTCCCAGCCTAGCTGGGTTGATCCCTTGCGGCCTGAGTGCCCGATCTGACAGCAAAGCTTTGCATCCGTATGACGGTGCACAAACCCGGTCAGTCGCTTCCAGGCCGCCTCGTGATCAGCGTGATACAGCCCGGGGCAACCGGGTGTTATGCGTCCCTCTGCACTGATGCAGGTCATCTCGGTATAAACAAGTGATGCACCACCCTTGGCGCGTTCACCATAGTGGATCAGGTGCCATTCAGTCGGGCATCCATCCACCGCTTTATACTGCGCCATGGGTGATACCACAATGCGGTTTTTCAAAGTCATGTCCCGCAGCTGAAAAGGGGTAAACATCGGTGAGCGCAGTTCGGCATCACTCGATACTCCGGCGCTGTCCATAAACCAGCGCTCAGCACTTTCAAGCCATGCCTGATCGCGCTCGCGCAAGTTTTCGTGACTGATTCTCTGGCTGCGCGTCAACAGGGAATAGTTCAGTTGAACCGGATCAAGATCAAGGTAGCGTTCAACCTGTTCAAACCACTCCAGTGAGTTGCGAGCAGCTGATTGCAACCTGAGAACTTCCAGCCGTCGTGCATCTTCGTACTGTTCGAATGCTTTTTCTGTGGATGACTCATTGTGTAAAAGATCTGCCAGTGAAATTGCGCTTTCGAGCGCGAGTTTCGTACCAGAACCGATAGAAAAATGTGCAGTGGCTGCAGCATCACCAAGCAAAACGATGTTTTCGTGACTCCAGTGTTCGCATAATACACGTGGAAATTTTATCCATGCAGACCCTCGAATATGACTGGCGTTGGTCATTAACGGGTGTCCATCGAGGTAGTCTTTAAAAATCTGCTCGCAAATTTTTATCGATTCCTTTTGCGTTTTTGTACCGAACCCCCAGGCATCGAAAGTCTGTTGACTACACTCGACGATAAACGTTGCCGTGTTATCGTCGAACTGATAGGCGTGCGCCCACACCCAGCCATGCTCTGTTTGCTCAAAGATAAACGTAAAAGCATCGGCAAATGTTTGCGTAGTACCCAGCCACACAAATGGGCAGAGCCGTTCATCGATATCGGGTTTGAATGCATCGGCATAAAGCTCACGGGTTTTTGAGTTGAGCCCGTCACAACCGATCACAACATCGTAGTCATTGCGATATTGTTCTGCGTTTTGTACTTCGGTTTCAAAGCGCAGGTCTACATCGAGCTCTCGTGCTCGCTGCTGTAAAACGTTAAGCAATGTTTTGCGTCCGATACCGCAAAAGCCGTGGCCGCTGGAGACTATACGTTGCCCGTGAAGGTGCACGGCGACATCATCCCAGTAAGCAAAGTGACGTCTTATCTCAGCGGCGGATTTCGCATCGTTATCGTTGAGGTTGGTTAAAGTTTCATCAGACAACACAACGCCCCAGCCAAACGTATCATCCGGCCGATTGCGCTCGATCACGGTAACCTGATGACCGGCGTCACGCAGTTTCATTGAAATTGCGAAATACAGACCGGCAGGGCCGCCGCCAAGGCAGGCTATGCGCATTAGTAATCTCTTACCGCATTTTCGCTGATAACCATCATAGTGACCTTCGCTCTCAAATATACTTCAAGCTTAAAATTTCATGCTTAAAATATCAAGCGCGATTTCTATCAATTAAGGAGGAAGTTCCGTGGATTTTTGTGATCGGGAAAACACACGCTATTCAATTTGAGCTCCTGAGTTGAGCCAGTTATCGAGTATCAGTGAAATACACAGTGTGTAATTTCTATTGTAAAATTATCACTGTTATAGATTAAAGTGTGCTTCTGGTTTTATGAGAAATAATCTAATGAAGAACATCTATAACACGCTAATACTCGGTGCATCCTACGGCTCACTATTGGGCTGCAAGTTA
>CAZYRP010000224.1:0-7930 GCA_964649465.1 uncultured Granulosicoccaceae bacterium
GCATTGCCTACAGCGAATGCTTTCAATGCCTTGATTGCGTTTCAATCCATGACGACCGTAAGCAATGCGTTCCACTGATTCTGCATGACCGACGTAAGGTGACGGCATGAAGTTAACACGTCGACGCTTCCTTGCATGTATTGCCACTGCAGCGCTAAACGGGTCAGCTTGCAGTAGCAGCCCGATTACGCAGCATCGTTTTTATGCACTCGGTGCCGAAGCACAGATCACACTGTATGGCAGGCCACGGCAGGCAGAAGCAGCATTGCTTGCCTGTCGAAAAGAAATTACTGCTATCGAAGGCGCTTTTAGTCTTTATGATCCCAACTCGATGTTGTCGCGGTTGAACCGCGACGGAGTTGTTTCAATGGATACCCGATTCGCCACATTGCTGAGCTATGCGTTGCAGATGGCGGAAATTACCTCTGGAGCGTTTGACCCAACTATCCAACCGCTCTGGCAGGCGTTATCTAAAGGCGAGGACATCGAACAAGCCCGACAATTTATCGGTTGGCGTAACCTGGTTATGACGCAGGGAAAAGCGCAATTTGTGCGACCGGGAATGGCCGCAAGTTTCAACGGCATTGCACAGGGTTTTGCAGCAGATCGAGTATCTGCCATCCTCCAAGAACGTGGTTTTAAAAACATACTGGTTAATCTTGGAGAATATTCTGCGCAAGGAACGAAGCAGGGTGCTCCGTGGCGTCTGGGTATACGTGATCCGTTAACCGGACGCATCGCAGCAGAAGTTAAACCCTATAGCAGTGCCATCGCAACTTCCGAACCACGCGGCACACTGATCGCAGGGCAGCCACATATTTTTGACCCACTGAAACGTGCAGGCGAGCGCTGGGCATCTGTGACAGTAGAAGCGACGAAGGCCTTGCATGCTGATGCACTATCTACTGCCATTGCTGCCTCACCGTTTGATGAAGCTGCAGAATTACTAGCCGCAGGTGATGCAACACGTGCCTGGTTAATAGATGCTACCGGAAGGCTTGAAACCATTTAGCACGGTGTTGTTAAGTATTTTATAGGCTTTATGTAGGATAGATAAGCCTGCGCATCCACCCTACGACTTCATGGCGTTTCTGGATAGCAGAGGAACAGATGGAAATGCCACAAGCTGTTGAGCTTTCCACTAACTTACTAGTAGATACGCAGAGTCGGGAACAACCGTCTGGATTTATCACCCGGTATAAACTCATTAAGATCAACCGGCTTGGCATATTTTTCCGCAGGTGGACTTTGCAGCGAATTCAAATCACCCTCAAGTAGTTTTCCTGTAATCGAACCATCTTCCTCCATAGAGAGTTTGTAGTACAAACCATTCCATGCATCGATCCCGAACTCTGATGGCGTTTTACGTATAAATAACAACTGATATTCCAGATCAGACAAATCGTCCTTTGTAACAACAGAACGCAGATCGTACGGGTATTCAAGATAACAAAACCATTCTGCCTCGCCCTCTATGCATCTGAATGGACGCATGGATAAGAAATGTTCAGTGAAGGCTCCTGTGTCGATGTTTACCAGTACCGCTACATCTTCGTTGCTGGCGGTAGAAAATGTTACATCACCGATTCTGGTTTCCTGTTGCGCAGAGTCAACGAGGTAGATGCCGGCATTCTCAGGAAAGTCGGCCGCTACTGCCCAACCTGTAAACACCAATACCATTAAAGCTAATAGTTTTGCCACTGCAACGCCCTCAAGACTGTCCTAACTCTAAAATGATACCAGAGCGTGGGCGAAAAAATAACCAACAGTCAACTCACAAGTGATAAATCGCAAAGCATCCGTACTTAAGCTGTTTGGTGTTCTCCGACAGGGTAAATAACCAGGTGCAATGTCGTAGCCTGTCACTTTTGCGATGAGAAATAGTACTGTGCCAGCAGCAACCACCAGCAGGGCGATCGTGTTGAATTTGCAATAGGGCGCGAAGCGAATTAGTTTAACGGCATGAACGAATGGATTCAGTATACAGATCCAATGCAGCACCTCGCCAGAGTCTGGTATCTTCTACAACGGATACAGCGCAGAAGACGCAAAGAACATTGGGAAGGTGACAAAGTTCATCACACCCTGCAAAGTTCTCCAATTTTTTATCAGTGATGACAACAGAAAATTCAGCGCAAATCGCGCCATATTCTCCGTGGTCGCTTATTGTATAGTAAACACAACTGCACTATTGCAAGGCTCACAAAAGCAGATCTGTTGATGCGCATTGTTTTTATACTTCTCACAACGTTAAGCCTGTCCGCAATGGCTACCGACAAAGACCGTGAGCAACGGTGGGTAGATCAGACCGTCGACGCTATTTTTGACGGTGAGCCGGTTTTTTTGGAGGTTCCCGGGCACCGTTTCTATTCGATTTATACAATGCCCGAAGTCAAGTCAGTTAACGGACTCATCGTTTTGCATGGTACCGGTTTTCACCCGAACTATGAGCAGGTGGTACAACCTCTGAGAGTTGAACTGGCGGCTCAGGGCTGGCATACACTTTCTATACAACTGCCATTGCTTGACAGTGAGGCAGATTACGAGGATTACGCGAGTGTATACCCTGAGGTACCGCCACGTGTTGACGCGGCCGCTGAGTACCTGAGACAGAAAGGAGTAACTAATGTCGCTATAGTTGCACACAGTCAGGGTGCGACTATGGCCTGCTATTATCTTTCACAGCGTAAAAACAATATGGCAGCCCTTGTTGCCATCGGTATGAGCACGCAACACAGTGACCCGGCAATCAACAGTTCCAAAACCCTCAGGAAAATCGACATTCCTGTGCTGGATTTATATGGCAGTAAAGACTTCGCAGCTGTGCTGCAATCCGCCGACTTGCGGGCGCAGGCCGGTGCACACAATTCTCAGTATGAGCAGCGAATCATCGATGGTGCGTATCATTTTTTTGATCTGCGGCAGGATGAGTTGTTAAGTGTGGTTAGCCAGTGGCTTGATGAGTACAAGATCGATTGATCAGGCGGAAACAGGAAAGGGCACCAGCTTGGTGCCCTTTGTTGAAATAATGATTTTCATTTACAGCCTACCGGTGCTACGCGAAGGTAATTCCGTTACTTTCCAGTGGAAGCTTTGTAATCCGTTTGCCGGTAGCCGCATAAATAGCGTTGGCAAGTGCTGGTCCCGATGGTGGCGTACCTGGTTCACCTACACCTGTTGGCGCTTCCGTTGACGGTACTATATGCACTTCGATTTCCGGCATATCGGTGATACGCAACGGTTTATACTGAGGGAAGTTCTTCTGATCAACTACACCATCAGTGAGTGTCACTTCGTTACGCATAATCGCACCGAGACCATAGCCGATACCTCCTTCCATCTGTGCCCGCACGATATCCGGATTCACGGCAATACCGCAGTCGACAGCGCAGGTAATTTTATCAATAGAAATATTCCCGTCACTGTTAACCGAAACGTCTGCGATTTCTGCAACATAAGTATTGAATGACTTATGTACGGCAATACCTCGCCCCATACCTTTGGCTACATTCGAGCCCCATCCGGCTTTTTCTGCGACCAACTTAAGTACTCCAGACATGCGTTGCTGGTCTGCATTAGTTGCATCATCCAGGTGCGCCAGCCTGAACTCAAGCGGGTCGGCACCGGCAGCTTCAGCGGCCATGTCCATCAGTACTTCCATCGTATAGGCAGTGTGAGTATGACCAACCGACCGCCACCACAGCACACTCATCGGTGATTCAAAGTCGGTAAGTCCAACAGACATGTTAGAAATGTTGTACGGCGTATCGACTATTCCTTCTATCGAAAAATGATCGATACCATTGTGAACTAACATCTGTTCCAGAGCCGTACCTTTAGCTATCGATTGAGCTGCGGTGCGATGAGCCCAGCCTGATATTTTACCGTCATCGCCAATACCGATCTTTGCCCGATGAGCGGCCTGCGGCCGGTAGTAGCCGCCGGCCAGATCATCCTCGCGTGTCCAGACCAGCTTAATGGCTTTTTGTTTACCCATTAACAGGTAGGCGAGGGCAGCTTCTACATGATAATCCGATGTGGGGTTTGCACGCCTTCCGAAAGATCCACCTGCGTAGTAAGTAACCAGATCTATTTTCTCAGGAGGCAGTTCGAGTACTGCAGACAATGTTGGATGTGTAATCATGTGGAACTGCGTTCCGTCGTGAATACGGACACCGCCGTCTTCTGTGGGCTCTATCACGCAGTTCAATGGTTCCATCGGTGAATGGGCAAGCAGCGGAAACATAAAGTCTGCCTCAACGGCTTTGCCGGTAATTTCAGCTTCACCTTTGCCACTTGCATCATAGACGGGGTCTGCATCAAGCATTGCCTGATACTCTTCCTGACGTTTGTCTGAGCCGCGGCTGTCAGCAGCAGAGTTATCCCACTGGGCATTAATCATTCGTCGTGCTTTTATAGCGGCCCATGTGCTCGCTCCATAGACTGCCACACCGGCATTGTTTGGTAGTGCTTTGGCATCAACGAAGCCTTTGACGTCTTTGGCAGAAGCTGCATCAAAACTCTTTAACGTGCCACCAAACAGTGGCGAACGCAGGATAGTGACGTAAAGCATATTGGGTACTTTCACGTCCATCGCAAAAGTTGCAGTACCAGTAGTTTTTGCCAGACTGTCTTTACGTGGCAGGTTTTCGCTACCAATCAGTTTGTAGTCAGATGGATCTTTTAGAACAGGGCTGGCAGTAGGTTCAAGTTTTGCTGCCACCGCAACAAGTTCGCCGATACCAGCGGTTTTATTGCCGGCTTTTAAGATGCCATCTTGCATACTGATATCTTCAGAGGGAACATCCCATAACTCCGCCGCTGCGCGAATTAGCATGTCACGCGCACCTGCACCTGCTATTCGGTACTGTTCCCACGAGTTTGCAATAGCTGTCGAACCCCCGGTTCCCTGTCCACCGAACGCGAGATTTTTATACAACTCATGATTTGACGGTGCAAAGCTTACAGAAATTTGATCCCAGGCTACGTCCATCTCTTCTGCGATAAGGGTGGTTAAACCTGTACTGGTGCCTTGCCCCATTTCGAAGTGTTTGACAATAGCTTCGACTGAACCGTCGTCGGACACCCTTACAAACGCATTGAGATCTGCAGCTTCGTTTTCGCCAGCAACAGCCAGTGATCCGACGTTGTTAAATCCGATAAGGAATGAGGCACCGAGTGCGCCAGTTGATTTTAGAAAGGTGCGTCGATTGATTTGTAAACTCATCGCTTAAGCCTCCAGTTTTTCAGATGCCAAATGTATGGCCGCTCGAATCCGCTGATAGGTAGCACAGCGGCAGGCATTGCCAGACATGTATGCATCAATTTCGGAATCTGTTGGTGTTGCGTTTTCAGACAATAGTCCAATGGCTGACATGATTTGTCCTGACTGACAGTAACCACACTGGACCACATCCAGTTCCTGCCAGGCCGCCTGAACCGCTTTAGCCTCATCTGTGGCGACGGATTCAATGGTGGTTATAGTTTTGCCTGCTACAGCCGCTACAGGCGTCACACACGAGCGCTGTGGCTTACCATCGACATGGACAGTACACGAACCGCATGAAGCGACTCCGCATCCGAATTTAGTTCCGGTGAGATTTAGCTCATCCCTGATTACCCAGAGAAGTGGAGTATCGTCATCCACATCGATAGTCTGATCTTCTCCGTTTATATTCATAGTAACTGGCATTGATGACTCCTTATTAGCTGTCTGCAGTGGAATTTCGATTTTATGGAAACTTAACTGGTTCAGAAGTTTGAACTCACTATCATGGTTTCAGGAACGAGGGTTTGTTGCAAGCGATTATATTCAGCCGACTTTTTAGATTGTTAGTATGCATTTCAGGCATCACGTGCACAGATATTGATAATACGTTGGATTCCCCTGGCAGAAAGTACTTGTAAACCGAATGAGCCGGTTGGTGCACTAGCCCTGGCCGCCAGGCACACCTTTTCGAGGTAAAAAACCACGTGCAGGGTCGTAACCGATTACGGCCGCGCCCAGGAATATTAACGTACCGGCCACCACAATCAGCAGTGCTAACGGATTGAACTTACCATAGAGCGCAAAGCGTATTAGCTCGACCGCGTGTGTAAACGGATTTAATACACAGATCCAGTGCAGCACAACACTGGAATCAAGAATTTTCCAAAGTGGATACAACGCAGAAGATGCAAAAAACATCGGAAAGATGACAAAGTTCATCACGCCTGCAAAGTTTTCCAATTGCTTTATCAGAGAGGACAACAACAACCCCAATGCACCAAGCAACAGACCTGCGAAAATCAGTGCCGGGAAAACTAACAGGTAACCCTGCCATGGTGGTCGAATGTCCCAGAACCAGGCAATGGCGAGGAATACATAAGCCTGCAGCACTGCGACAAACACGCCAGCCAGTAATTTACATAACAGTAAATACCACCGTGGTAACGGGCTGGTTAGTAACACCCGCATACTACCCATCTCGCGGTCATAAACCATAGAAAGCGAGCTTTGCATGCCATTGAACAACAGGATCATGCCCAGTAGTCCGGGGGTTATGTACTCTTCGTACAGAATATAGGTTTCATAAGGGGGGATGATCGAAACACCGAGAACAGAGCGAAAGCCCGCGGCGAAAATAAACAGCCATACAAGCGGTCTGACCAGTGCTGACAAGAACCGGCTACGCTGGTTGATGAAGCGCAGAGCTTCTCTTTTTGCCACACCTCGCAGGCAGCGCAGTGCGTGGGAAATATTCACCGCTCTTTACTCTTTACAGTGATGCGATGAAACAGAACGCCGATGTCTGTGGCTTTATGTTCTGCTAAAAGCTCGCCGACACCACCTTCAAGCACAATGCTTCCATTGTCGAGAATATACACATCATCCTCAGCACTGACCTCATCCATTAAATGAGTTGCCCAAAGCACACCGGTTTGTTGTGACTGACATAGTGACTTTACGTGAGATACAAATTCAGTGCGGCTGGCCATGTCGAGACCTACTGTTGGCTCATCAAGCAATAGCAGTGAAGGATTGTGGAGCAGGGCGCGTGCAAGCTCTACACGACGTTTCTGACCACCACTGAGTGCACCGACCTTACGACCTGTATAGTGTGCCATGTCATGTAGTGAGATAGCAGAGTCTATTTTTTCTTTTGCTTCTTTTCGGGTTAAGCCCTGCAGATCAGATGCGTAGCGAAGGTTTTGCACGACGGTCAGATCCATATCGAGCGTGCTTTTTTGAAACACAACACCTAAGCGGGCGAGTGCTTTAAGGGAATCGGATTCTAGTGAATAGTCTAAAACTCTGACACTACCGGCTTTCGCCTGGTACAAACCGGTTATGATAGAGAACAGCGTTGTTTTACCAGCACCGTTAGCGCCGAGAAGTGCTACAAAACGACCACAATCAACAGTTAGCGATACCTTATCAAGCGCTTTGATTTGCTTGTAGTTGTACTCGACATCACTAACCTCAAGCGCATTCACCAATATTTCTTCAGGATTGTTATTGTTGAAGACTGCATTGTGTGGTCACGATCAACCGGGGATTTTATCGGTGGGCAGAATCGCAGCCCCCCATGGAAAGCGCCCGACTTTGATGGTTTTTTCAGCCTTCATGGTTTTAACATCTACCACGGTTACATCACCTGACACTCCGTTTGTGGTGTAGAGTTTGTCTTGCTCTGGCGTGAGTGCCGTGTGCCATACGCGCCTGCCGACCAGTATGTATTCAACTGGCTCGTAGGTTTCGCGGTCTACAACGGCAACATGGTTGGACGGACCAAGCGCTATAAAAGCATGCTTACCATCGGCGGTTAATTCCATACCAACCGGTTGTATTTTGTCTGCCGATATTCCAGCGATTTCAAAATTGATGACCTTTTTAATCTGCCGTGTCTCTGTATCTATCACCGATACGGTGCCACCGATCTCTGATGAT
>CAZYRP010000225.1:0-7863 GCA_964649465.1 uncultured Granulosicoccaceae bacterium
GGAGTACCTGAAAAACTAGACTGCGTTCACAGCCACGATCGGTTGTTGGCAAAGTCTCATAATGTCACGTTTCTTAAACACCCTGCGCTCGAGATAGATTAGAATATGGGAATTGGGCGTATTAGCGCGCCCCGTACCCAGTTAACGTATTGATTTTTAATCAGTTGAGGCTTGCGTGAGTAACTATACCGACACACTTCAGCGCGGCGACAAAATCGGTTGTTACCGAATCGAAGAGGTTTTGGGCCGTGGCGGCTTTGCTGTCACCTATTTGGCTACCGATGAAAACCTCGACGTTGAAGTCGCCATAAAAGAATACCTGCCGCGGGAAATCACCCAGCGAGACGAAAACCTGCAAGTATCTCCGCGCAAGCAGGAGTTCGCCGAAGACTACACCGTCGGCCTCGAAAACTTTGCCCGCGAGGCAAAAACGCTGGCGCGTTTCAAGCACCCACACATTGTCCGTGTGCACCAGGTTTTGCATGCCAACAACACCGCATACATGGTGATGGACTTTGAGCATGGACAAGAACTGGCAGAAGTACTTGAAAGCGGCAGCCTGCCCGAAGAAGAACTGCGCGCTATATTATTTCCAATACTTGATGGCGTAGAAGAAATTCACCGTCACGGGTTTGTTCATCGCGATATCAAACCTTCTAACATTTATGTTCGACATAACGGCTCTCCGGTACTGATCGACTTTGGTGCGGCGCGCTACACAATGAGTGAAACCACGCAGCAGCTCACCGCTGTTGTGACCGTTGGCTATACCCCCATTGAACAATACAATGTCTCTGAAGATTCACAAGGTGCATGGTCTGATATTTATGCACTTGCTGCGGTGTGCTACGAAGCAGTAACCGGTGAAGTACCAACTGATTCTGTAACCCGGGCATCTGCATCTGTCACTCAAGGTGATGACCCACTGCCATCGGTTAGAGATCATGCAAAGCAGAGATACTCCGACGATTGCCTTGATGCAATTGACTGGGGACTGCGTATGGATGCAGAAGACCGACCACAAGTCATTGCGCAGTGGCGGGACTCTTTTGACGGCATCTTCAACCCCGCATCGGCCTATATGACACGCAAAGAAAACGAGTCTATTTATTCGCAAGCCCCTGTCGCATCGCGAGTACGTAATGACGTTCAGCACCGCAGTGCGAGCAATGACAACTTAAGAGATGCCGAAGTTAGCGTACCTCTGCACCAGACAGTGACACCACTCGATGCCGAGGTCGTGTCGTTACACACCGATTCAAATCGAGACTCTAGGGTAAGCAGCATGCATCCTGTTGCACCAGATAGTGCTGTGAGTACGCACAATGCTGATACTGATCCGGTCTCACGAAATTTGTTACGCCGCGATAGCAACCAGATCAACCGGCAATCTGATGGAGCACCTGAAAACACGGTGCACGAACTGCAAAGCGCACCAAAACCAAAGCGCAGTAAGTTTGAACGCCCCACTCAACAAATCGAATCTTCAACGAGACCAAAACGCACGCTGGACTCGTTTCGCGATGAAATTGAATTCGACGAGTCCGATTGGGACTACGAGCCTCCTAAACAACCATCTACATGGAGACTGGTTGTACCCGCTATCGGTCTTGCAGCAGTAGTTGGTGTATCTATAGCGTACGTAAACTTTCCCGAGTTTATTCAAAATCTGGGCAATCGAGGGCAAGACCTGACTACCGAACAAAGACTGGAACTCGCCAACCGGAAAATGGCTTCTTCAGAATATTTGTTTCCGGAAGGTGAATCTGCACTGGACTACTTTCAGCAGGTTTTAGATGCCGATCCAAACAACGCCATGGCATTGAAAGGCAAAAGTGAAATTGAAATTGCAGTACGGGAAAAAATTGCCCTCACCATGGAAAATAATAATCTATCTGAAGCTAACCGTCTGGTGGCAAGAGCAGAAGCGGCACAATTGCGCAATATCTACCAGTCGAAAGATGCATCAATGACCGCAGTAGAGCAGGTATCAAAACCTGAAGCATCATCTCAACCCACTTCCGACCCAGTGCAGTCGCAAGGTGCAATTGTAACTCCAGTCGACACCGCATCTATTCAACCGACAACAACATCAACACAGGCGGAGGAAATTGTCGCTTCGGTGAGCAGCAGACCCAACACCGGAATAGATAACAATATTTCTCCGTTTATTCAAAACCAGATAACAAAGCTGGAATCACTGATTGAAGAAAAAGATTTTACCGGCGCGCGTGCGTTGTTCAACGATACAGACAAATTCATTCCCGACCCGTCTCTGTCGCGTCGCTTGTTACTGAAAATTGAGGCTGGTGAGGATGCCGCCGAAGCAGCCCTGCTGGCATCAAACGCCAGCACTGCAATAGCACCAACGCCGAGCGTTATAGCTCCTCCTGTGCCGCAGCCAACACCAGAACCTGCACCCGTGCCACAAGCAACGCCAGAACCTGTGGTTACCACAACCATTACACCCGATCCTGCACCTGCACCTGCACCTGTCAGTGTTGAAATCGTTGCAACGGGCTCGACCACAGAACATCTCAATCAACTCAAGTCAGCGCTTGAAGCCAAGAGCATGGAAAGTGTCGTAGAAATTAGCGATTCATTTCCTGCATCCCGCACTCAATTCCTGACACGCCTGTTTAATGTCTACGACCGGATTGACGTGACCATTGACGACGTTAATGAAAGCGGTAACAGCTTGTCTGCTAAGCTTAATGTATCGATGTTCAACCGTGGCGATGACGGCAGCTTCTACTCTGCCGGTAAGTGGAGTGGTGTTACTCTCAATGCTACACGCGAAAACGGTGTCTGGGAAAAAATACGCTGGTAAAGCACTTACTGACAGCGTTCCACTGTAAGTTGCAGTGTGGGTGGCGCACCCATTGATTCGTTTGAACTAAAACCAACGTCGTCAGAATCGCTACCGGTGAGAACCAGTGTAAAGTCTGCACTTACGGCAACAGGATCAATTTGAAAGCTGTATTGCTGTCCGATGATCCAGGTCGCATCCATCGATGCAACCTGCGTACTCGTTGCAGGTAAAGACAGAGAGGCATCGGTGTCAGACCACTGAAGGTTTGGCACTACGTTAATAAACACAGGCCCCTCACCTGCATCTAAACCTACCGTTAGTTGTAGTTCGGCAGATAAAACGTCCCCCAGAGAAGCATCGTATTGGTAGCGTATCAATCCAATTCTTTGCTGCTGATCAACCTGTATTCTGACCAAGTTAAATAACTGCCCGTTTACAACATGTGCATCATCGCTGGCTGCAAGGCCAATTTCTTCCTGCACAGGAGTGCACAGCTGTACCTGTGGCTGGAACGGATCGGTACCCTGCTCTAGTTCCAGATAGTTGAATACACCATCTTCGTCTGCGTCATGTCGCAGTGAAAAGTTATCGAGATTAACAGTCCGCCCCGCTGCCGTTTCCACAGGCGCTGTGAAAGTTGCAAGCGTAAGCGCCCGCGACTGAAATGTATCCATAATTTCGACCTCAACGCCGACTACGCTACCAGCAGCAGCACTTACAACTCCAGTATAGGTATCTGCATTACGCATGAGATCAACATTCATTCCATCAACCGTTAGCCTGGCAGAGGCCGAAGATGGAACCTGCGGCGGCAGTGGAAAACGAATAGAAAAATCCACGATTTCTACAACCATGTCTGTATTGATATCAGATCCGGCAATAAGTTGTTCAAGATCGAGGATGCCATCAGCATCCTGATCAAAACCGAGATCATAATTGGCTGATTCAAACACTACAGTCATTGAATCCTGCGCGTTGTCTATCGACTGCGATTGCGCAGCTACAACAAGCCGCTGCCCGGTCTGCCTTTCAACAAGCCTGACACCCACCTCTACACTATCTTGCCTGAGCACCTGGAAAGTGCGCCGAAACTCACCAGTTTCTGCTGCTACAGTCTGTGTTTGATTGGCGACGGTTACTTCAAAATCATAGTTGTTAAAACCTGCGACAACAGCTTGTACAGGGCGACTTGCAAATACATCCAGAGACACAAGATCAGGCGTCTCAGCGGCATTGATTGGACTCGCGTCAAATTCACGCTCAAGAATATTACTGACACCATCGCCATCAAAGTCGAACGTATCGAAAATATACTCAGCACGCCCAAGGTTAATGGTGGCATCTTCTGTTGCGGTCGTGACCGTACGCTCAGCACTGGCAAGAGCCAGCCTCTGTCCTTCAAACATCTCATAAAATTCAAGAGCGACGACAACTGACGATCTCGCAGGTACAGGAAACTGCCCAACAAACTGTCCAGAAGCGTTGAGCTGCAATTCGGTTTCAACACCGTTAATGAAAGCACTGGCAATTAGATTGGTGGGATCAATATTGCTCACTGATCGCAGCCGCTGCGGCATTGACAAAGCAAGTTCAGTTTGCGAATTCAAACGAGATTGATTCTGCTGCGATGCAATTGGTTGTGTGTCTTGTGAATCACAAGCAACAATTGTCAGCGTCAGAAGTGTGGCAAGCAGCTGGCTTGCAAGGGTTGAGTGCCGTCTTTTTTGTAACACGTGCATGTCTCGTCGGTCAGCACTCACCCGCAAACTTAATTACACAAGCACTCTTAGTTGGCGCTTGGCTGATCACTGATAATGGTCAGCGTAACTGTTTCCGGATTCGTGATTGGGTTAGTCGTAGGGACCGGCTCTATATTGCCATTGTTAGCTGTTGCGTCGCCACCATCATCTGAACCACCGGCAGCGAGTGCACCAAGAGCAATCAGGGCACCAACACCAACTATAACCAGAGTCGGGCTAATACTAAACCCGCCATCACGTTCGGCAACTACAGGCTCACCTGCAGGTTGCGGTTGAGATTGTGGCTGTGGCCTTGGCTGAACTACAGGGCCAGGTGTCGGGTTGCTAACCACGGGTACAGCTTCGGTTAACGGCAACACAATCGGGGCATATGAAAAACCACGGTTAGTAATGTTGCCAGCAGCATCAACGGCTTCAATGTAATACTGAAGTCCAGGATACGCTGCAACCTGAGTTTCAACAGCGATCATGTACTCGCCAATTGAATCAAGCAAAGGCCGCATGGGAATGTTACGAAATCCCCCCGAGTCTCCCTGTCGGTAATGTAGCAACACCTGCTCTACGCCAAAATCATCAGACACTCGTGCCAGGAACGTCTGCAGCTCACCGGCGACACCGGAATCGATTTGGCGGTGAATAAGCACTGGTGCTTCGATATCCGCAGTCTGTGCATAGACCGGATGGGAAGCACCCAGCACAATGGCCATAGACATAGCCATCGGTAGTAACTTTGACGAGGTTTTTCGCAGCGGCTTTAACATGGTTTTTCTCTTCCCGATGACGGTTTGAAATGCGCTCAGAGCACATTGTACTACGCCATCATTATGCTGGAGAGTAGAACTGGTCAGCAACTGCACTGCAATATTTGGTGCAAACAACCGTTAACTGGTGCCCATTATTAGGCCGGCCCGGTGTTTCAGGCACAAAGGTGTATCAGGTCAGAGGGCAGGCACAGAATACCACGCTTTAATGCCTCAGGTCAGAGCCGGGAATCCTATGCTTGCTCTACTGCGAGTCGGTCCAAAATCATTTTCCCGACGCACGGACCTGTCAGTTTTAGTTTTGCTCACTCGGCAAATGCACTTCTATGCCATCAAGCTCATCGCTCATTTTCAACTGACAACTGAGTCGGCTTGTTGAGCGACGGTCCACTGCGGTAAAACCAAGCATCTCATCTTCGTCACTGTCTATGGCAGGCAGGTTTGCAGCATAGTCTTCTTCGATAAAACAATGGCAGGTTGCACACATGCAAGAGCCACCACATTCTGCCTCGACACCATCTATATTGTTAGAAATGGCAATTTCCATAAGGCTGACACCGTTTTTGCCATCCACTTCATGGCGGGTGCCGTCGGCATCGATAAATGTAACTTTGGGCATGAACTGTACTCGAGCTGTCTGTCAATTGCGGAATAATAAGCCAGCGTAGCGCAAAAGTGTATCTCCAATTGACGGTTAATTTTGATTCACAGCCGGGCTTACAAGCAGTACCGGTGCGTTCAGTCCCTCACTACTGATGATGACTTGCTTAGAGTCCGGCGAGAAGGCAACTGCCTCGCTCTGCTCCATTCTGTGTGTCAGCAACACTTGCGGCTTTTTAGAGAACGCAGTTGTCCAACTCTCTCCTGAGGCACGTCGAAATAAATACGCATGACGGTAGTTCGCAACAACCGCCAGTCGATCATCTGCACTGATATCAAGAGCGGTTGGTGCTAACAAAAACCGCTTGGCGAATGTCCTCTCCCACCATTTGGTGTCCCGGGTGCTGAACGTTTCAAATAAGCTGCCATCTGCTTGCGCCGTTAAAACATCCCCTGGTTGTTCCAAAAGTAACGGCAGGGAATATATTGAAGCCCTGCCATTTTCCTTTGCAATCAGAAATATTTTTTGCTCAGAAATTGACACTGCCATCGATTCAACGTTCTTTGGTCCCTCTGCGTAGTTAAAGTCAACCCGATGATGCAGCTTGAGAGATTCAGGTAGATTCGAGGCATCAGGTTGTATGAAAAAATACAGGGTGCTGGTAGTGCGACGACGCAGATTGTCTCCGGTATCTGCAACCACCAACCAGTT
The DNA here is from genome assembly GCA_964649465.1 of uncultured Granulosicoccaceae bacterium. Lineage (GTDB taxonomy): Bacteria > Pseudomonadota > Gammaproteobacteria > Granulosicoccales > Granulosicoccaceae. The sequence goes on from CAZYRP010000225.1 coordinate 6,646, forward strand.
TTTTCCGTTTGAAGAAAACGACGCCAGGTCTTCCCAATCGCGGTTGATTACAGGTAACGCTATTGTTGCTTTTAACTGGCCGCTCTCTGTGGCAACAAACAATTCTGACGGGTTGCCACTATCGTTAATCGCCCAGTAGGAATTTTTACTACCGCGAAACGGTGCAAGTCCGCTCAGCTCGTCAATTGCAGCCGAATCAAGATGTCCGCTAAGCCGGGTGCTCGCGTAGCGTGAGCTGTACAGAGATCCATCACCCTTTGTAGCGTTGCGTACTGGTGCAAGCTCGACATGATGCACTGTCGACTGCACCGTATTGGTCTGGAGCCACTGGCGCTCTGCCCTGTCACGCTGTTGCTGCAAAGAACAACCAGCGAGCAAACAAAGAGTAATTACCAGTGCCCCTCTTAAAGGAGCGATCGGCTTAACTTCCGCTGTTTAAGTTGCGATCGTTTTGATCGTTTTCTTTGTCAGCGTCAGGGTATTCGTCTTCAGACTTTTCACTGCAGTCAGTCTTTACATTGGCGAATGCAACCACGTTGTTTGCGGTGATGTTGCTATCAAAATCCCTGGCCTTGACCGCTGCTGGTACCGACACGCGCATTGGCGAATCAGGTGCACGTTTTTCTTTGACTCTTTCGATTTCACCGTCAGAGTACATAGTGACTATGTCACCCGAGCGCAAATTTAGCAGAGCGTCAGGCACATTAATAGTAGCCGGAATATCATACCGTGCAGCTATATCCACGGCAGCGGACTCACTGGTAGCCGCGTCCTCTATAAGCGCCTTAGCGAGTGTCAGCTGATCTACCCAGGATGGATCGATTCTTTCTGCTACAAGAATTTCGCCCTCTCTAAAGTATTCGAGCTCTTCAGTGTTGCGTATCACATGCACAATACCCGTTATAGAGTATATGCCATTGAATCGCGTGCCATAAATTGTATCTAATCTGTCTGTATTGGTTTTAAGATTGTTCATTTACCTGGCCCTTACCGGTATGTTTTAGACCGGTTCATCTATTTTATTAGCGACGTGCAATACACCGCTAAGTTAACTTACTAGTTCTGCAGCTCCAGCCGTAGCTCTCAACAACAGCTCTAGCCTGCATTTTTCATGAGGATTCGGCATCTAGAGTCAATATCGCTAAATAGCTGTTCGATCGCGCGAGGAACGTGGCTCGCCACCTGACGAGAGGGATCGGGCGAGATGTGAGGCGATAT
>CAZYRP010000226.1:0-7858 GCA_964649465.1 uncultured Granulosicoccaceae bacterium
GGCTGCAACGATTACATCGTGCGTAAGTGTTGCAGAACCACAGCGCCGGTTACCAAACCTTTGCACACCCAGCAACATGACACCCAACAACACTTCGGCAGCAATAGCAGGTTCGAGTTTGGCGAGGCTGTTGCTGTTGATCAACTTATCACTGACAGGCAATTGCTCCAGCAACGGTTCAAGATCAATAGACTCTGCATTTGCATCCAGATCAGGCATCAGTGCTTCGCAGATTATCTCACGACCTCGCACTGTCTCAAGTACACCTGGCGAAATATCAGAAAGTTGCAACCAGTCCTCTCGCTCGCTTTGCAACCAGCGGCGGGAGACTGTTCCGACAATCGCGCGCTCATCATCCCTGGTAGCAACCAGCAAATTGTAAGCTCGCAGCAGATTGCGAATATCTTTTGTACAGTGGGACATGCCCCGGGTGCCGTTCGTCATGAATATCTGGCAAATAAAGCTTATGGACAACGTTGTCAGGGAGTACCTGATGCAACCACTTAACAATACTTTTCCAAGTAGGCCACTAGCTGTGAACGGCGTTGCCGGTAAATTATTGATATCGCACTGACGAATAAGTGACTCATGTCACCAAAAATAGAGGGGTGGAGCGCATCAGGCACTCAGAGAGTCTGCCTCACAGACTTCGAGGCAGATGGGATTCAGTTAAACGGGGTACTCACCAGCGCTAGGTAGGTGGCTAAAGCCGATACTCGGCACTGGCAAAAATGTGGTCAAACTCTATCAGCCACTTACCGTCAATTTCCAGGTGCACCGGCTTGCCTTTCGCATCATGGCAATCAATAACAGCATGATAAGACTGGTTATCGATATCCAGTGCAACCTCGCACTGCTTAAAGTCGATAAATGCCTTTACTTTAGGATAACAGCACTTGTAGATCGCTTCTTTGATAGAAAAGATCAGTTTGTGTGTTTTACCGCCCAGAGGGGCTGCACCAGAGCGCACCAGCCGCGAATCGATGTCGGCAGTTGATTCTTGCTCTGCGTCTGTCAATACAACATCAGAAACATCAGCGTCCAGATCCTCAAACGGCTCTACATCCAGCCCGAGACCATCCAGCACAGATTTGGGAGCAACGGCGACTGCGCAATATTCATCCGAGTGCGAAATACTGCCAGTGACTTCTTCGGGCCATATCGGTTGCCGGTATTCACCAATGAGCAGAGGCTCTGCGATACCCGTCAGAGAAGTAATGAGTTGCCTGGCCTGGCTACGGCCCGCTGCGAACTCGCTGTATCGTTTTTCACAGACATCGCCGATTTGCTTTTTTTCAGCCGGAGCCAGTTCATCCAGCCAACTGTCGCGATGTTCACAACGGGTTAAAACGCCCGCAGTAAATAAAGATGATATATCAACAAAAAATGCAAGTCTTTGACGATCCGGTAAAAACAGCGCTTCGCCGGAAGTACTCAATTGGGTAGATGTTGCCACGATGCTCTCCATTTCCGACTTTCCGCTAGATCTGGAACAACAGCCCGCCACGGAGATTCCAATCTTCCAGGACAGACAAGATGTAAGCGGTATCGGAACAATTAAAAAATTTCACTGCAGAAATTAAGGCCGATTGCAAAAAAACCAAGCGGAATCTGCATTCATCTGCAAGCAATCGGTTACGTTACAAAATTTGGCTAACCGCGTCGCGGAAACCTGTCACACGCGGCAGTATAATGCTTATCTGTCAGGACAGATATGTCCATATCGTATAGCTGTATATACATACACAATTTCATTTGTTGTGTAATGAAACAGACAACTCAGAATCGGACACTCTAGCCTCGCGTCACTTTTTTCTCCCGCCCCATCTAAAGACCCCGAAACTCTAATGGATGATCACTCTAAACCAGTAATATTTTTACTGCTTCTCGTGGCATTCGCCATTAACGTTGTGTCGATTATCACCTGGGATTCGTCGCACATTACCAACGACGCCATCCAGTATTTGTCGACAGCCAAAAACTTCCTGGCCGGCAACGGATTCTCAACTGACACCCTGATGTATACACCACACTTTCAGGGGAAATTTCCAGCAGCGCAAACAGTATGGCCACCTGGCTTTCCATTCGCTATTGCACTGTTAATTAAAGCTGGTCTGGACGCGCAGACCGCTGTTTTAACTTTGAACTACATTGCTCATGCACTGACCGCACTTATCATGTGGCTGTTACTGCAAAAGATGGGTGTCGGAAGACTGTTCGCAACCATTTGCGCACTAGCATTCTACTGCATGAGTTTGCCGTGGGCGTACGTAAGTGCCGGAATGACAGAACCGGTATTCACCGCGTTACTTCTGGGTGCGCTGCTTTTTGCACCCAATCCGAAACACAGCGCTCTGACTGTATGGATACTATGCGGGTTAATTATCGCGGCAGCTATCTATGTGCGGTTCTCAACTGTATTTTTTGCAGCAAGTGCCGGCGCTGGAATCTTGTTGTACCTGCTTCTGTATGAACGGCTTAAACCCGCAGCGCTAATAAGACCCTGCGCAAGGATTGCTTTGCTCGCATCAATCCCCGCTCTGGCGTTTGGCCAACTGATGTACCGAACACATACGCTAATCGGCACTTTTGACCGCTACTCCGGGTTAAAGGAACCGGAGTCTTTAGCTTCAACCCTTAAACTCTGGGTATCAGTATTCTCCGAGGAGCTCGGCTTCTCAGCCAGCGAGTTAATCAGCAGCAAAATAATTAACGGTCTGTTTCTTCTATTTATTCTACTGGTAATAGTCATTGTGGTTTGGTTCCTGGCTACCCGCCCACGTTCATCCCGAAATTCTTTGCCCGAGAATTCTGAGCCATATAAATCTGTGGTGCATTTTAGAGTCGTCAGTCTGGTGGCGACTACGCACATGATAGTACTGGTCGCTTACTTATCTTATGCGTCTATGACCGACACGCCACTTGCAATAATCTCACGCTACACACTGCAGGTATATCCCGGGTTGTATGCGGTATTTTGCGTAATTCTTTATACACTTTTTAAACGATATTCTTCCGGCACCACACCTGCATCAACTAAAGCTTATGCGGTTCTTAAAGGACTGACAATTTCTCTGTCCGCACTCTATCTGCTTGCTCAAATTAACTCAGTACCAGTGACCAGGACTCACTACTTTGCACAATCTAAATCTGCAAGTGAGTTAATGACACTTCCAGTATCAGATAACATAGTTTTGAAAGACTTCATCAAAGTGTGCTTTGACCAAAACAGTCAGCTCAACTCAATCTGGAGCACACACGGCCAGCCCATACACCTGCATACCGGAATACCCACGATATCCCACCCGGATATCTATACGAAAAAACCGTTCTCCGCAACAGAACTTGCCGGACGCACGTCCGACTACGGTATTGGAATGTTTGTCTTTCTCGACTATCCGGATTTATCCGACTTGCAGTACAAAAACTATATGCGTGCTGTAAAAGAATGGATTAAAAAAGAAGGCTACGTAAAACTCAACCTGCCGGATGCCAACTTCGACAACAATCGAACTGCTGAGATCTATGCATCACCGCAATGCAGCGCATAAAGCTACTCGACGCTATCGACTATCGCCAGTTGATGTTTTTCGCTCTGGCAGGGGCAAATGACGACCCATATTCATAGTCGCAAACGTTTTTTTGATCGGGCCTGCGAAGTCCAGCGCAAATAGTGAAAACCCACTTGCCAGTGAAAGCGGAGCACGCAGAGGCCACGGCTTCTGCGTAAATGCGCGGGCCAACATATCGGTCTGCGAAGTGGTAACAGACTGATCACGCCGACGAAGTTTTACAAATCTATCCAGTGAGGTATCGAGTGGAGCGTCTTGTGGAGTGTCTGGGCTATTAGCACCTTTGCGGTCTTCACTGCTGACACCTGCACCACCCAGACAGGAAGCAAGCTCAAACACATCACGTAATGCAAGATTCATCCCCTGGCCGGCTACCGGATGCAGAGTTCTCGCAGCATTGCCGATCAATGCAAATCTACGATCAACCTGTTTTGCGCTAACAACAAGTTTTAATGGCGCAACAAAACGCCTACCGATTTTTTCAAACCTCCCCAGACGGCCACCGAACTTCTTTTGCAACAAAGCAAGAAAGTCACTATCAGACATTTTTTTTAAGATTTCTGAATCTTCAAGTGGCGCCGTCAATATCATGGAATACCTGCGGCTCTTTTTGCCACCATGTTGATAGTCATCTGATTCAGTACTTAACGGAAGCAACGCAAGCGGCCCGTCTTTAGTAAATCGTTCAAACGCAATGTTTTCATGAGGATTAGCAGTGCAGACAGTAGCGAGCACCGCGCATTGCTGGTAGTCGCGTCCGCTGGTCTCAATCCCAAGCAGCTTACGAACCACCGAAAGGGTGCCATCGGCCGCTATCACAAGATCAGCGGTGAGTTGCTGCTCTTTGCCGGTGTGATCATTAACCTTTTTAACCGTTATAGATGCCTCGTGAGCGGAACTGGCAGCCGCCACTATCGTTGCAGATTCCACAATATTGATATTATGCTCGGCCCTTAAAAGGTCATGTAGAAAACACTCAAACTCTGTGTTTGACAACACATAGCCAAGTGCTTCCACGTCTAACTTTCGCGCATCGAGTTTTACGGATCCAAACTGTCCCTGTTCTGTCACACAAATACTTTTAATGGGGCAATACTCAATGTCAGGCCACAAGCCCGCAGCAGTCAGTAACTGATAGGACCGATCTGACAGCGCAACTGTACGACCGTTATCTTTGACGTTCGAAGTTGATAGCAGCGTTCGCTGTTCAATCACAGTTACCTGAAACCCGGCTCGCGCAAGCAACAGGGCTTGCACAGCACCGACAAGTCCGGCACCAACCACTACTATTTCTTTTGCTGCTGCAGAATCTTTTTCCTGAGCTTCAGCATTAGTCATGTCAAACAAGTCGTGGTTTTAGAGTGATTAGTAAAGTGCGATGGCAAGACACAATAATCAGGCACGCTGCATCAGCGCTTCTATTTCATCAACTTCTTTTACAACCATGTCGGTCAGGACTTCTGGTTCGTCATTGGTTACCGCAACATCGTCCTCAACACGGATACCGATGTCCCGATATTGCTTCGGAATAGAGCGTGCCGCTGCCAGATATATACCCGGCTCAATAGTTAAAACCATACCCGCTTCAAGCAAGCGCCATTTGTCATCTATTTTATAGTCACCGACGTCGTGCACATCAATACCCAGCCAGTGACCGGTTCTATGCATGAAGTACGGCCGATGCGCTTCTTCTTTGATAAGCGTTTTATAGTCACCTTTGAGAACCCCGATACTCAACAGTCCACGGGTAATAACACGAACCGCTGCATCGTGTGGATCATTCCAGTGGTTACCGGCAACCACTTTTTTAATTGCTGCCTTGTTTGCCTCAAGAACAATTTCATAGACTTCACGCTGAGCATCACTGAAAACACCATTAACCGGGTATGAGCGGGTGATATCTCCAGCGTAACATTGCCACTCTGCACCGGAGTCAACCAGCACCATCTGTCCGTCTCGCAGTTCATCGTTGTTTTCTGTGTAGTGCAAAATGCAACCGTTCGCACCACCACCAACGATTGGCAAAAAAGAATGATCAGCACCATTGCGACGATAAGTGGAGATCAACTCAGCCTCTAACTCATATTCCATTACACCGGGTTTGCAGGCACTCATTGCCGCCGTGTGACCGGCTGCACTAATTTTGGCTGCACGACGCAGCGCCGTCAGTTCGGAGCGACTTTTGATTAAGCGCATATCGTGCAGGTGAAAGTCGAGTGAAATAAATTCACTGGGTACACTCGCACCGGCACCGGACTTGGCTTTTAACTGATTGATCCAGCCAATGATTCGGTTATCGAACAGTGTTTCACGTCCCATCGAGTAGTAAACACGCTCACGACCCTCCAACAAACCCGGCAGGATCTCATCTATATCATCAATCGGAAACGCATCATCTGCATCCAGCGCTTCAGGTGCTTTATCAACACCCAACCGTCTGCCATTCCAGGTTTCCATCAGCTTATCGTTTTCTCGGCAGAAAATAATGTACTCCGCTGCACGCCGACCGGATATGAGTACGGCAACCGATTCCGGTTCTTCAAAACCGGTCAGATAGTAAAAATCACTGTCCTGTCGATATTTATAATCCGTGTCCTTGCTGCGCAGCTTGATTGGCGCTGACGGGATAATGGCAATTGAATCCTTGCCAATTGCGTTCATCAGGTTTTTGCGGCGCCGCGCACGCTCGCGACGATGGGTGATTGTGTCCGGCATCAGTTCTGTTTCTTGACCAGTTAGTGGATAGTCGGTTTTTGAGTGATTGGCTGCAGCTCTTCATTTATAAGCAACACACCCATACGAACGTATTCTTCGATCTCGGTAAAAGATTGCTCCGACTGATCCGAACTGCTGTCGTCTGCGGAAAAGCTTGCATCTGAAATGTACTGCACGTCTTCGACAAATTCCCGTACATCGTCACTGACTAACATTTTGTCGTTCAGGCCACCCATAATAAGACCCAGACTGAATCCACTACACCAATCCGCAAGACCACTGATTCTGACATCCATTGATTCGGTTTGATCCGGCAACAACATTGAAAAGTCCAATGTCTCGTGATTGATTTCCGACAATGTACACTGGTGAACATCGTGTAACAGTTTTAGCGCCTCTGCAGAAATCTCCCGATCTGTCGTACGCGTTTCAAACAGATGGCGCACCCAGCGCTGCATATCCGATGATCCGGAAGCGCATAAAATTCCGCACAGTACACCGTGGCATTCAGCAGCACAGACCGCTGAACCACCCGAAAACAGTGCTTCATCCACCTGAGTGTAGGCTGGCATTTGCATCAGTCAGAAACTCCGGAGACCGTGATCGGCCTGGCAAAAATTCTTATCTGGTTTTGTCTCATAAAATCCGGCTGGTAACCGATACTGTCAGTATCTTAAGTTAACTTTTGTCCATGCTTTTACCGCGGCGCTGTTTTACCATGGATGCCTCGCACAGGCCTATGCGAACACGCCGGCTGACACCCGGCAGCCTTATCGGCCGCTAAACAGACAAAATACTATTTTGCCTATGGATAACAACAAAAATATCACCAAAGACCAAATAGCCGAGCTTGAAGCGAAACTTTCAGAGTTGATCGATATGGCAGATCAACTAAAAGTTGAGAATCAATCGTTAAGGGCTCAGCAAAGCAATCTGGTAGCGGAGAAGTCTCGCCTGATCGAGAAAAACGAAATAGCCCGCACTAAGGTGGAGGCTATTATAACCCGCTTGAAATCGTTGGAATCTGTTTAATGACTACCACTACAGTTGCACCGAGCACCGTATCGGTCAAAGTTCATATTATGGACAAGGAATACCAGATTCAGTGCCCGCCAAAAGAAAAGCACCAACTGATTCAGGCAGCGGTCGACGTCGACACGCGAATGCGTGCAGCAAAGAATATCGGCAGCAATATTTCCGCAGAAAAGGCAGCAGTGCTCACGGCACTCAATCTCGCCAATGAATTGCAGGGCGCGACCGATAATACCGATATGCTGGAAAGTGTTTCAGACAGCATCATTGATATGAAAGCAAGGATTGAAAAAGTATTGAGCGATAAGCCCAAAAATCTGGAACCGGTTTCCCAGGCTCAGCTATTATAGATTAAGCTCGGCTGTTAGATATTAGAGCACGTTTATCTCGCCCAATGCGGTCACTGCCACTACTACCAGTCGCAGGCCAAACAGCCTAAGCCCTGAGTTAGATTCCGGTAACGCAATCATCTAACTCAAATGAATTTATCAGTGTTAAAGTTTGGACGTCCTCTGCGGTGTTCGTTAGCAGGCCCGTTA
>CAZYRP010000227.1:0-7830 GCA_964649465.1 uncultured Granulosicoccaceae bacterium
CAAGTGACCCGGCACTGCGCTCGTCATCGACTAGCTGTGGTAAATTTTTTTCAGATGTATTTGTGTTTTCTGCAAGTCCGCTGTGGACTAATCGATAGGCGTTTTCGAGATGACACACCCATCTGCGATTATCCTGTGTCAGCTCGCACAGCAAACGATCGGCTTTAGCGGGCTGGTCCTGCCATTCCGGCCACCATTCACTGTGAGGAACTAGAATTCTCTCTTTGACCCATTCAGTCCACTCTTTATCATCAGTCGGTAAATAGTCCGGATGGGTTCGTTGTCGCTTCTCTATAAATTGCTGGTTGATTGCAGGGTCAATGGACGGTCGTAGCTGGCTGTTTTGAGCAGTGGCTTTTATTAGATCGCCCGACAACGCACTGACTTGTTGCTGTTCCGGGGTGTCATCTGCATACATATACTGGCTTATCTGATCAAACGTCAGGTTGCCTGCGAATGGGGTTGGTGTTGCTGTTCGTATAAAGCTCCAGTCGCAAATTCCATCGGCCACTTCGTTGAGCATGCTATTGAGTGCAGGTAGCTCGAACTCGTCGTTAAGACAGGTACGCCAGGTTTCCAGAAGCACCGGGAAGTCTTCCAGTTCCATGGTTGCCGCCATTAGCTTTTTGGCTTGCAAGCGGCTCATCCACAGTGGCAATCGTTGATTAAACTTTTGTCTCGGCAACAATAAAAAGCGACCGGCACATTCGCGAAATCGAGTGCCAAAAAAGCCGGAGCTTTCGAGTGATCTTCGCAGGTGATAATCGAGATTGGCGGGTGTCACCAGCGACAGAACAAGTGCGGGGTCCGGTACCTCGTTCAATTGCATAACAATCGCATCGTTATCTGCGTGTATTTTTGGTTGCTCTGAGAATTTTTCCTGCCAGGCACTTTGCAGTGCCAGTGCCCAGGGATGGTTCAAGCGTCCACCCCAGTGGGTATGTAACACCAGTTGTTTTTGATTGTCCGGACCTTTATAGCCACCGGGTCCAGTCTCTACCAGTTCCAGCAACAGGTGATGGCGGTGTGGCAGATCTGTTTCACTCTTTTCGCGCTGCCTTTGCAGGTAGTCGATCAGCTTTTCTGTAGCACCATCATCAAAAGCCAATTTGTCAGTAAGGTGAGTTGCGAATTCTTTTTGTCTACCGGATGATAACCATTCGTTAGCCTGGTACAGGAACTCACCAATACGTTGTGCATAGTGATGACTGCGGTTGTTTCGCTCAGCGCGCCAGAAGGGTGGAGCATTACCTGTAACAGCGGATTTAACCAGTACATCGTTGTGATTAATCTGTTTAACCTGCCAGTGCTGAGTGCCTAGTGCAAACGTGTCGCCGACACGCGCCTCCCAGACAAACTCTTCATCCAGCTCACCGATTTTTGCACCGGTATCCGCATGGCGAATCTGGTAGTAACCGCGGTCCGGAATGCTGCCGCCAGAGTTATATAAGGCAAATACAGCGTTCTTCTTTGCAGCGACACTACCGTCAATGCGGTTGTAGATAATGCGTGACTGCAACTCCCTTACCCGGGAGCCTGCGTAGCGTCCGGCCAGTAATTCCATAACCAGATCGAACTGCTGTCGTGAAAGTTCACGGTAGGGTGTTGATCTTTTTACCAGCTGATAAATATCATCAGCCTGCCATGTTTCATTGGCACACATGGATACAATAATCTGAGACAGCGTATCGAGCGCACCGTGCATGGGTTTTAACGGTTCAAGGTCACGCGCTACAGTTGCAGCCGATAATGCTGCCGCCTCTACAAAGTCTGCCGCATGTACCGGAAATAAAGAACCACGGCTTTGCTGTCCAACACTGTGGCCCGCGCGTCCAATGCGTTGTAGTGTGGCAGCGATTCCCGGTGGAGACTGCAGCAGTACAACCTGATCAAGACTGCCAATATCTATTCCCATCTCCAGCGAGCTGGTAGCAACAATGGCACGCAACTCGCCAGATTTTAATCTGCGTTCGACTTCAGCACGAATTTCACGTGCCAGTGATCCGTGGTGAGCATAAGCTAATAATGTGGGTGACTGTTCATTGATTTTTAGTGTGATTTTTTCAGCCATTGCACGGCTGTTGGTGAAAAACAGTGTGCTGCGGTTGTTTAATGCAACATCGCGAAATTTCAGAGCTATTGGATCCCACACCGACTCGCCACTTTCTGCAGCCTCTTTAACCTCAGTCGGGTAACGTATATTCAGTGATATCGATTTATCAGTGGGTGGATTAATAATTTGAACGTCTCTTGCGGTGCCGCTTTCATCATAACCACCCACATACTGTGCGACTGATTCAAGCGGGCTTACGGTTGCCGATAAAGCAATTCTTTGCAGGCTGCCGGTGAGATCCAGTAACCGTTCCGCAGCGGTCATAAGTGCCACTCCGCGTCGGTTATCGACCAGTGAATGCACTTCATCGATTATTAGTGTTTCGACGGTACTCAGTGCCAGCCTGCCACGTGTAGTGGTTAGCAGCAGGGTAAGGCTTTCCGGTGTGGTAATCAGAATATCTGGCGGTTTGCGCAGCATGCGCTGGCGATCATTCTGTGAAGTATCACCCGAACGGGTTTGTACTTTGATACCTGACATTATCCCTTCTGCACTGAGTTCATTAAGTGGTTCAAGCAGATTTCGTTGAATATCGTTGTTCAGTGCTTTTAGTGGTGAGACGTAAAGCAGCCGGGTGGCACCAACCTGCCAGTCTTTATTGGCAAAGCGATTAAGTGACCAGAGAAATGCGGTCAGGGTTTTACCACTGCCCGTGGGCGCGGTGATCAATGCATGCGCACCGCTTGCAATCACTGGCCACGCAGCTTGCTGGACAGCGGTGGGTTGGCTGAACCGGTGGTTAAACCAATGGCGTATTTGCGGGTGAAATGTGCCGAGCGCGTCGCTCATTTAACGTAATCCGGGCCGGGTGCTGTCAAAGCTGGGAAGTGTTCATAATAAAGAGCGCTTACGATTGAGACAACACAGGCTTTGTGGCATGTTTAGATTTCGAATCTATCAGAGCCGACTTATGGCAGCCCTTGATCAGTCACAAATCGATTTTTTCACCGAGCACGGTTACCTCGTAATTGAAAATGCGGTTGATACAAAAATGCTCGGCGAGCTGACCCATGATTTTGCAAGCTGGGTTGACGAGAGCCGCGATCAGACCAATGCGTATGGTGAGGCGTATGACGGGCGGCCACGTTTTGATATTGAGGCCGGTCACACTAAAAATAACCCCGCACTTCGCCGTGTCAACGCACCGGTGGAAATTTCTGATGCTTACTACAAAGCTATGACGGAAAGTCGTATGGCAGATTGTGTTGCCGAATTGATTGGCCCGAACATTAAATTTCATCACAGCAAAATAAATTCAAAGCTGCCCGGTGCAAAAACAGAAGTAAAATGGCATCAGGATTTTCCGTTCACCCCCCACAGTAACGATGATCTTATTACCGCACTGCTTATGGTCGACGAAGTCACCGATGAAAACGGCCCGCTTGAAGTAGTTCCCGGATCGCACAAAGGTGATATTCACAGTCTCTGGCATGATGGTGTTTTCACCGGTGCGATAGCAGAAGATGCTGCAGAATACTGCCGCGCATCAGCGGTAACCTGCAAAGGATCTGCCGGGTCTGTCTGTTTAATGCATACGCGATTACTGCATGGGTCGGCACCGAATCTTTCTGATAGCCCGCGCACCTTGTTTATAGCTGTGTACTCTGCAGAAGATGCCGTTCCACAATCGCCTAACCCGATGCCAAACAAGTATGAAGGGTTGGTGGTGCGCGGTGAAAAAACCAATCGTGTGCGATCAGTACCCTATGATATCGAATTACCGCAGATCCCGAAGGGTGCTTCATTCTTTGATCAGCAGGCTGAAGGCTAAAGTACCTATTTGCTGTGCGGTTGTTTGTCCACCGTTGAAGATAGCTTTGCAGTTTTCCTACAAATAGCGCTTTTCGTGCATCACTCACTCGACTGCAGTAGAGTGGCAGATGATCAATTTCGATCTTGTGAAGTTTAAGTTGTAGGAAGTAATAATGAATCAAGCAAATCTCAGTCATTCAACCGAATCTATGTCCTCTACTAGCGCCAACCCTGAGCCACGTGAAGTGCTAAAGAAGTACTTTGGCTACGATGCGTTTCGCGAAGGACAGGAAGCGGTAATCACACATCTGCTTAATGGTCACTCGGCGGCAGCTGTCTTTCCGACCGGTGGTGGCAAATCGCTGTGTTATCAGTTGCCGGCGTTATGTCTGGACGGACTAACGCTTGTTGTGTCGCCATTGCTGGCGTTGATGAAAGACCAGATCGATGCATTGGCCGCGCGCGGTATCAAGGCCAGTCGCCTCGACTCAACACAAACGCTGGATGAGTATCGGCAGGTAATGGATGATATTCGCAGTGGCGAATTACGCCTCTTGTATGTTGCCCCGGAGCGCTTTAACAATGAACGCTTTCGAGCATCGCTCGCCAATGTATCAGTTTCGCTGTTTGCCATTGATGAGGCGCATTGTATTTCTGAGTGGGGGCATAACTTCAGGCCGGACTACCTCAAGTTGCTTGAGTTCGCGCGCGAGTGTGAATCTGAAAGGCTGTTAGCACTTACCGCAACCGCGACGCGTGAGGTACTTAAAGATATCTGTGAGCAGTTTGATATCAGCGCTGACTGCGCTGTTAATACCGGCTTCTACCGAAGTAATTTGACTCTGCGTGCGCAAGCTGTTGAATATTCGGCGCGTGATGCGACGTTACTGGAGCTAATAAAAAAATCTGACGGCGGTGCAACGATCGTATATGTCACACTGCAAAAAACCGCCGAGCTCGTTGCCGAGGTATTAAAGTCCAGTGGTCATAATGCAGATTACTACCATGCGGGTTTGAAAGATGCAGATAGAGTAAAAGTGCAGGACTGGTTTATTAAATCTGACAGTGCCATTGTGGTGGCGACCATTGCTTTTGGTATGGGGATAGATAAATCAGATATTCGTGCGGTCTATCACTACAACCTGCCTAAAAGTCTCGAAAATTATTCACAGGAGATTGGTCGTGCCGGGCGGGATGGTGACCCGTCGGTGTGTCATACACTTGCGTGTGCTGAAGATCTTATCCCGTTGCAGAATTTTATCTACGGCGATACACCAACGGATATCTCTCTGGGTAAGTTTACAAACCTGGTTTTTTCTCATCAGGGAGAATTCGATATATCCCTGTATGAACTATCGAATCAATGTGATATCCGGCCACTGGTTCTGCGCACTCTGTTAACTAGGCTTGAGTTGGAAGGGTATTTGAAGGGTGGTACTCCGTTCTACGCAAATTATCAGTTCAAACCGTTGTTATCGTCTTCTGAAATACTTTCGCGCTTTGAAGGAGAGCGCCAACAGTTTATTGCCAATCTGTTCAAGCAAGCGACCAAAAACCGGGTCTGGTTTCAGATTGATCTGGAAGCAGCCACCACAGCATTGAAATCTACACGCCAGCGGTTAGTGACGGCTCTTGATTATCTCGGTGAGCAAGGCATGCTGGAAGTCAAAGTAGCGGGCGTTCGTAACCGTTATACCATACTCAAGCAACCTGAAACCGCAGAAATACTTGCAAACGAGTTGTCTGTTGACGCGCTCGAACGTCAGGAGCGTGAGATACAAAGACTGCAGCAGGTAGTAGACTGGATTGGTCTTGCGCAATGTCAGACTTCAGCACTTTGCGAGCGATTTGACCAGCCACTTGAAAAGGATTGTGGTCACTGCGGATACTGTGAGAATGGTTGTGGTGTTGTATTGAACGAACTTGCTAACAAAGCAGTTGCCAGTGCAGTAATAGAAGCCGCCAGAGAATTGCAAAGTGAAAAACCCGAAGTGCTCGCAACCAATACCGATGTTGCCAGAGTGCTGTGCGGTTTGTCGTCGCCGGCAATTTCAAAAGCAAAACTTGCGAAGCATGATTTGTTTGGCAGTTGTTCTGAAATCGCCTTTGCTACTGTGTTGGCCCGGCTTCAAAACAGTGAGAGTTAGCGATGTAGACTTCAGTAAACTATCGTTTTATGTTACCAACACTGTCGGATAGTCGGCAGTGAATTAATGGGAGATGAAGTATGAAAGCTAAGTTTGCAGGAATTGCTTTAGCTGGTTTTCTGGCTGCATGTGGCAGCGACGACGATGATGCAGCGGACGTTACTGGTGAGATTGTACCCGACGCGCAAGTGGCAGCCGATCTGAATGGTGATTACAGTTTGTCTGCACCGGCCACTACGGAGTTCGATATAAATGGTGGGACCTGTGGTGACGGCCTGGGTACTTTAACGCTTGTCGATGGTGTAATTTCAGGGACAGCTGTCAGTACAAACGGGCTTGTCTTTGACCTTAACGGAAATGTTGCTGACGATGGAGTCGTCTCTGGCGGTTTTGCGTTAAGCGGTGAACTCGTTGTAACGTTTGTTGGATCTATAGACGGCACCACGGGAAGTGGTACCTGGGTAGATCAATTTGAATGTATGGGTACCTGGGAAGCATCCTTAAATACGTAATACCTATCAGGTCGCAATATATAGTTAATGCGTATTCGAATTGACTGGTCCCAATAAATGAAATAAATAGCGCGGCGGGCAGTTGGCTTGCCGTACGTTATAGTGCACTTAGTTTCTTCCTTTAAACCTGGTCAGGTGAAGCCTGGTTCAGGTTAACTGCGGGCAAATCGTACGACTGCAGTCGATCATCCAGAAAGTGGTATTCTTCGCGGGCGTAGTTAAGTGCTGTTTTTTCCAGCGTCAACAGCAAGCTGTGCTCTTTCTGTTCGTCAAACAGGGTGGGGTATAAAGTTTCTTCTACCCAGGGCGGCATAAAGACTGATTGCCCGAAATAGTCTCCAGCCCGATTAAGACTGAGCACATATATCTGGTTTTCCATTGCTCTCGTTTTAACAAACGCGTGCCAGCTGTCAAACGATGGGTCTCTGGCATAAGCGCCGGTATGTAGTATGCAATCAACGCCGTGTTGCAGTGCCAGTTTGCGGGCCAGCTCTGCAAAGCGTATGTCGTAGCAGATGATTGGTGCCAGTTTAAAACCCTTGCATTCAAAAACAACCAGCTGACTTCCGGCAACATTGAAATAATCTTTTTCTGCCGATGCGCCGAACTGCGCGAGATGGAGCTTTTCGTAGACGCCGGCCAGATTGCCGTCAGGATTTATAATGCCGGTTGCAATACTGTATGCGGGTTGCTTGCCCGTTTTACGGCGCCTGGCGTAGCCGTATAGCACCCAGCAGTTGTGGTTTTTACTGACTTCGCTCCATGTTTGACAGGATCTGCCATTGTCGTCTTCTGCAACGCGTTCGAGGTTGGCGAAAGTTTTATTGGAATAATCCAGTGATGAAAGCTCAGGCAGCACCAGAACATCGGCTGGATTTTCCGTTAGCCATTGACTTGCTTTTGCAGCGCTGTTTTTTAAATGTTTATCGCGGCACTCGGCAGTGCTGGTCGCTGGAATGCTAATTTGGCAGGCAAGTATTTTCAGGCTGGACATAGTTGTTGCCCTAAAATATCTGCCTGCCTGCTGTTCATTTAGAAATTAGCAGCGATATCTGTTTCGCCCTTGCTGGCCAGAAATTCATCGTAGGTGCCGATGAAGTCGTTGAGCTTGTTGTCTTTGATTTCAATAATGCGGTTTGCCAGAGAGGATACAAACTCACGATCGTGACTAACAAATATCAGTGTGCCTTCATAGTGCTCCAGTGACAGGTTCAGCGCCTCGATTGATTCCATATCGAGGTGGTTGGTAGGTTCATCAAGGATAAGTACGTTAGGGGAGGTCATAATCAGTTTGCCGAACAGCAAT
>CAZYRP010000228.1:0-7536 GCA_964649465.1 uncultured Granulosicoccaceae bacterium
CCCTGGCTTCGTTTTGCGTGAGATTTTCCCTGCAGTTTATTGTGCGATACAACAGCCAGTAAACAGATCACCCAGTCCAGCCGGATAGGCAAAAATTCCAGGTAAGTTACCTTGTGAGTGCTCAACAACAAACACCATCCCGACTGGCCTGATTAGTTGCAGTCCAATCAATATATGCTGTGAGACACCTTGACCAAGGATCCAGTGTCGAGCCATATAGGCAACAACAATAGCAATAATTAGATAGAGCAATGGTCGTGCAGGAAAATCCGGACCCAATACGAGGGAATCAATTCGGTACTTCACAATTCCGAATGCCAGTAAACACCAAATCATAGCCATTGATACGAGAATGATGGTTTGTTTTAAGCTGTGATCAGCATCTCTGGACACCATCAGCAAATGCCAGAAAGGAGTCGATAGAAAAAACAAAATTACCAATTCGCTTACAGGAGAAAAAATCACAGATACACCTTGGCGGAATATACCCCGGAACCTGAGCCATTGCCTGTTCCATTAAATCTGATTGCATAACGACCGCCAAAGGAACCGTTGGCCCGATTCGCCCAGTCAATAGATAGTTTGACAGACGAAATGACGTTGCCAACGACAATCCAGTTGCAGAAAACTCTACTTATTTTTAAAAACGTATTGTTTGGCTCTAATGTTACTGAGCCCGTTGTGCAGGTAGCGTCTATGCCGTTAATTGCTACATGAATATGTGCCCTGCTTGCCCTTATTGTGATCACTGGTATGGAAACTTTTAGGGGTAAAAAAATACCGCCGATCCCCGCTGCATTGAGTCCTGTGCGATCGGCATTGCAATCTTGCCCTGGCATATCAACATCACACATCAACAATCGGGTTGATTCGGTCTTGCTCAAAAGTGGCAATAACCAGCCCGAAACTGCGGCATCTGCCCGCTCGACAGTACCCGGTTTGATTTCTGGTAGTTGCGCACACGCGCCCAGAATGGCGGGAAGCAACAAAATGGTAAACTTAAGCATCCTTTATCCTCATGTCAGTACCAATATAGTACTGACTATCGGAACGATAGCATAGAAAATGGCAGAGCGCCCTTACAACGAAAATTGCCCAATCTGGAGAGCTGCATCTGTTCTGGGGCACCCATGCAAACTTATGATTCTGAGAGAACTATTTCTTGATGGTTCATGCCGCTTCAAGGATTTTGAGTCACGATCCAGAGGTTTTTCCAACAACACGGTATCGAAGCACCTTAAAGCTCTGGTTGATACCGGTTTTATTCAGATGGAGCTATACGAAACACATCCGCCACGGCATACCTATCTTTTAACTGACCGCGGTCGGAAATTAGCTCCTGTTATGGAAGCTATGTTTGCGTGGGGAAATGCAGAAATTAACCATAGAAACAAGTAGTCGATTTACAGCTAATGCTGCAGCAAAGAAATGTTTTCTGAAAATGGTAATAGTTGGCCGACTGCTGCCACATCACCGGAGTGCTACCTCAGCAAAACTTAGCTACTGACTTTACTTGTAGATTCCCAACTTTATAGTCATTCCAAAGCTGCAGAAACAGACCGGGTGTACTTTCGCCCACGGAAATGGCAAAGGGAGAAATCGAGCTATAGCCTGCACTCAATACAACTCAAACAGACGCCACTGTCACAACTGCATGTGCCGCTATACCCAGCTCTTCGCCAGTAAAGCCAAGCTTCTCACTGGTGGTGGCTTTAACATTAACGCGATCAGAATCCACACCAAGATCTTCAGCTACAGTTGCAGCCATCGAATCAACGAACGATGAGAGCCTGGGTTTTTCAGCAACAATAGTGATATCCGCGTTGTTGCACACATAGCCACGCGCTGCCAGCAACTCAACCACGCGACGCAACAATACTCTGCTATCAATACCTTTATAAGCATCATCTGTATCGGGGAAATGTCTGCCGATATCACCTAGCGCGCAGGCACCAAGCAGCGCATCTGTTAAGGCGTGCAACGCTACATCACCATCACTGTGTGCCTTAAACCCCTTGTTATGAGGTACATTGATACCACATAGCATCAGATGATCACCTTCACAGAAGGCATGAACGTCGTAACCGTGGCCTATGCGCATTGTGGGATATCCTCAGTTATTACTGACCTGAATTGACCCAGGAGCCTGCATTTATATAACCTGCGCTGACAGGTACTGTTCTGCCAACAACAGGTCAGAAGGTGTAGTCACTTTAATATTATCTGTACTACACTCGACCAATTTCGGTGAATAGCCCGCATATTGCATCGCAGACGCTTCATCAGTTACTTCAAACCCCTGCTCTTGTGCATTGGTCAGTGCATCCAGCAGAATCGAGAGTGGAAAAAGCTGTGGTGTTGCAGCGCGCCAAAGCCGACTACGATCTACAGTCTCTGCTGCGCGCATCTGTTCATCTGCGCGCTTGATTGTATCGACTACCGGCATAGCCAACAATCCGCCATCGGGATCACCTTCGGTTTCAGTTATTAACCGGGTAATGTCACTAACTCTGACACAAGGGCGCGCAGCGTCGTGAACCATCACACGACTGCCTGGTGCTGCTTTGCTCGCCAGGTGCAATAAACCGTTCCTGACCGACTCGGCACGGCAGGCACCGCCAACGCACAAATCTACCCGTGGGTTTTCCGCGAACATCCTGCCGCCTTTTTCGAAAGTCAGTTGATCCAGAACTACAACTATTTTTTCCAATGCTTTCAGCTGCAGCATTCTTTCAATGGTATGCGTAAGAATCGAAGTGCCGTTTATCTCGAGGTATTGCTTTGGCGTATCAGTGTTCATCCGCGAGCCGGCACCGGCAGCCGGCACTACTGCATAGATATCACCGGAGCTCATAACATTCTCATGGCCGGGTCACTATTGCACTCACTGTATCTGCTTGTCTGGCTTTTGCTCTGAAATGCGCGCCACGTTGTCATCGGGCCCGGCATCGACTTTCTCACCAACAAACTGATAGAAAGTCTCGCCTTCACCAATCATGCCGAGCTCTCCACGGGCACGTTCTTCGATTTCACCGAGGCCATTTTGCAAATCGTCAACTTCAGCGCGTAAAGCGCTGTTTATATCTCTTTGCTCTTCGAGTTGCTCTGATAGCCTGTCTATTTCTTTCTGATAGTTCTGCACTTCACGAACGCTGCCATTGCCAACCCACAAGCGCCACTGTAAAACAAAAAATAATATTGCTAAAACGGTGATCAGACCTTTCATGATGAGTGCTCTCGACAGCGCTTACCGGTTTAGCTACACAGATTGTTTGAATGCGGACTTACCGGCATAGACAGCGCGGCTGCCAAGCTTTTCTTCTATACGCAGAAGCTGGTTGTATTTGGCAATGCGATCCGACCTGGAAAGTGATCCGGTTTTTATTTGCCCGGCGTTGGTTGCGACCGAAAGATCGGCAATAGTGGTGTCTTCGGTTTCACCGGAACGGTGTGAAGTCACTGTGGTATAGCCTGCTTTATGTGCCATATCAATAGTACGCAGGGTCTCTGTCAGTGTGCCTATCTGGTTAACTTTTATTAGAACCGAATTGGCAATTGAGTTTTCTATGCCATGAGCCAGAATTTTAGGGTTGGTTACAAACAAATCATCGCCAACCAGCTGTACTTTGTCGCCGGTTTTTTCGGTCAGGAGTTTCCATCCGTCCCAGTCATTTTCATCCATACCGTCTTCGATTGAGATAATCGGATATCGTTCCACCCAATCGGCAAGATAATCTGTAAATTCAGCACTGTTAAATTTTCGATTCTCGGACGCAAGATCATAGACGCCATTTTCACAGAATTCCGAGCTGGCAGCATCGAGTGCAAGAAACACATCTTTGCCGGCAGAAAATCCTGCTTTGTCTATCGCTTCGAGTATGGCTTCTATCGCCGCTTCATTAGAAGGTAAGTCAGGTGCAAAGCCACCCTCATCTCCCACCGCTGTATTCATGCCTTTGGAAGACAGCACTTTTTTCAAGGTATGGAAAATTTCAGCACCACAACGCAGTGCTTCAGAGAAAGATTCAGCACCGACCGGCATAACCATAAATTCCTGCAGATCAACACTGTTGTCTGCGTGAGATCCACCGTTAATGATATTCATCATTGGCACTGGCAGTGTGACGGCACCATCACCACCAAGATATTCAAACAGCATTTGCTTTTTACTAATTGCAGCTGTTTGCGCACAGGCCATTGAGACAGCAAGCAATGCATTAGCACCCAGACGGTCTTTATTTTCAGTGCCATCAAGCTTTAGCATCGTTTCATCGATGTCTTCCTGTGCCGTGACATCCATACCCTGAACCGCATCTGCCAGCTCGCCGTTTACATTCGCCACGGCTTTGGTAACGCCCTTACCTAAATATCGGGATTTATCACCATCTCGCAGTTCAAGCGCTTCCCGTTCACCGGTTGATGCACCGGAGGGTACGGCAGCACGTCCCATTTCACCTGAGGCAAGCGTTACCTCTGCTTCAAGTGTCGGGTTACCACGCGAATCAATTATCTCGCGGGCGTGAATTTTAGTTATGGCGGTCATGTTGTCTCCGTTGGATTCTTTATTACCGAGCTCGCAATCATCAGGCCCTGAATTTTCAGGCTATCGGCCTTCACACCGGGAGCTGTAAAAACTGATTCTCTGGCAAAACGCTGGCTTTAGTGACAGCGTCAAGCTCTTTAAGTGTACCGAGTAGAGTGTCCATTTCTGACAGCGGCCATGCATTGGGACCATCGCTTAATGCATTGTCAGGATCCGGATGCGTTTCCATAAATAATCCTGCTACACCAGCGGCCACTGCCGCACGCGCTAATACCGGTACAAACTGGCGCTGACCACCGGAAGACTCACCAAGCCCTCCCGGTTGCTGAACTGAGTGAGTTGCATCGAATACTACGGGGCAACCAGTCTCCCGCATAATTGCGAGCCCGCGCATATCGGATACCAGAGTACGATAGCCGAAACTGACACCTCGCTCGCAAAGCATAATATTCTGATTGCCGGTTGCATACGCTTTGCTGACAACATTCTGCATATCTTCAGGTGCCATAAACTGCCCTTTCTTGATATTTACGGGCTTACCAGAAGCTGCAACCCGTTGAATAAAATTGGTTTGGCGGCACAAAAACGCTGGTGTCTGCAACACGTCTACAACTGATGCGACTTCATCAATAGGGGTATCTTCATGTACGTCTGTAATGATTGGTACGTTAAACTCGTGGCGAACTTTCTCGAGCAACCGCAATCCCTCTTCCATACCCGGACCCCGATAGCTCGATGCTGAAGATCGATTGGCTTTATCGAATGACGATTTGTAGATCAGCGGTACGTTATGCTTTGCTGCAAGCTTTGCCAGCGTTTCAGCAGTCCGGAAAGTTATCTCTTCACTTTCTATAACGCAATTACCCGCAATTAGAAACAACGGGTGATCAAGGCCGGCTTCAAAGCCGCAAAGCTTCATTTATGATGCTTCCACTGCTACGTCAGAAATATTGGCATAGGCAATTGCCGCCGCTACAAAACCACTGAACAGGGGATGTCCATCACGCGGATTAGAACGATACTCCGGGTGATACTGGCAACCTACAAACCACGGATGATCGCCCAGCTCTACTATCTCAACCAACGGTTCTTCATCTGCGGACCGACCAGATACAATCAAACCGTGACTGACCAGTTTATCGAGGTAGCGATTATTAAACTCGTAACGATGGCGATGGCGCTCTACTATTACATCGGCATTGTATACAGTGTGTGCAATGGTACCGCTGGTCAAGTGGCAAGACTGCCCGCCAAGACGCATAGTGCCACCGAGATTCGTGCTTGAGTCGCGATGCTCGACACTACCATCACGTTGCTGCCATTCGGTTATCAGACCGATCACAGGGTCAGGACACTGAGCATCAAATTCAGTGCTGTTCGCGTCTTTAATGCCAACGACATTGCGGGCAAACTCGATTACCGCGATTTGCATGCCTAAGCAAATGCCAAGGTAGGGAATTTTTTTCTCACGGGCGTACTGAGCAGCTTTTATTTTTCCTTCAACACCGCGAGAACCAAAGCCACCAGGGACCAGTATCGCATCCACTTCTTCAAGTGGAGATAAGTCGCCGTCTTTCATCACTTCACTGTCAATATAGTGAATAACAACTTTGGTTTTGCTATCAATGCCAGCGTGGGACAACGCTTCGTTTAGCGACTTGTAAGACTCAGTCAGCTCGGTATATTTGCCCACCATGCCAATCACCACTTCACGCTCCGGGTGCAGCAAGCCGTCAACGACTCTGTCCCATTCCTGCAGATTCGCAGGTGGTGCATCGACAGCAAGTTTGCGCAGCACAATATCGTCGAGGTTCTGTTTGTGCAGAACGCTCGGGATGTCATAGATGCATGCCACATCTATTGCACTGACTACCGCCTCTTCTGCAACGTTAGTAAACAGCGCAATCTTTTTGCGCTCACTCGATGGCAACATGCGATCTGAGCGGCAGATAAGAATGTCTGGCTGAATACCAATGGAACGCAACTCTTTTACTGAGTGCTGAGTCGGTTTGGTTTTCATCTCGCCGGCTGTGCCGATATACGGTATCAACGTCAGGTGTATAAAAAGCGCACCCTCAGGCCCCTGTTCAATTCCCAGTTGCCGTATCGCTTCCAGGAATGGCAGAGATTCGATATCACCAACGGTGCCGCCAATTTCTACCAGCGCAAAATCAACATCACTGGCTCCTTCACGCACGAGGCGGATGATCTCGTCTGTGATATGCGGGATAACCTGCACAGTCGCACCGAGGTAGTCACCACGGCGCTCACGGGCAATCACATTTTCGTACACTCGGCCGGTAGTGAAATTGTTCTTCTGCCCCATCTGCACACGTACAAATCTTTCGTAGTGGCCAAGATCGAGGTCGGTCTCTGCACCATCGTCCGTGACAAACACTTCGCCGTGCTGAAACGGGCTCATAGTACCCGGGTCTACATTAATGTACGGATCGAGCTTCAACAAAGTGACGCTAAGGCCTCGAGACTCGAGCAAAGCTGCAAGCGATGCCGCCGCAATTCCTTTGCCGAGAGACGATACAACGCCGCCAGTCACGAATATGAATCGTGTCATTGTCTCGCTCTAAATTCAGGTGTGGATGAGGTACTCAAGATGGGATTGCAGGTTACCAGAAGGACCTCGAGCGGACAATGACCAGTGTCAGTGCGATGCTTTTCACAACTGAAACAGTCAGCTGTTTCCAATGCACAAAGTGCTTGTTTAAGAGCCATTTCACTAACTGTTTTGGCGAGCAAAACACACAATAATTTGCGCAAGCTACGCATTACCAATTGGTCAGATAGCCTGCAGTATACAACCGGAACTTGTAAGAAAAAAATAACTTGCAAACGGCATTAAAGAACAAAACCCGGCCCGCAAATATCCACCAGTTTGTTATCACTGAATACGAATACTAATCGACTTCGCTGCCAGGGCGGAATACGCCTGTGCTGTAACAGCGACTTAACTGAAATCGAGTGGCCTGCGGGATCGG
>CAZYRP010000229.1:0-7497 GCA_964649465.1 uncultured Granulosicoccaceae bacterium
CAGGCCATTGGATGCACGCTGGTCTTTCGACTGGTCGTTACTCTGCAAATTCGCGGAGTTGTCTGTGTGCTCTAGTTTCAACAGAACTATTCTTATATTTTATTTAAAAAGCTAACAGTCCGATTTCAGGGTTCAATTTCAGAGATCGATGTCAGAAAACGGGAGAAAAGCCTGCAAAGACTGAGTCCGTAGTGACCTGTCAATGCGCCGCCAGTGCTTATGGCGAAGCGGCAAGGTGTCATAATGCACGGATGACACCAGAAAAACATGCGCTGATTGTAAAATACCGCAGACTAATGTCACATTATAGCTGATATAAGTCGTTATTTGTACATAGTCGTAACTTCCCGGCGACAAAGAAATGCCGATACGATGGGCATTCAAAATCACCCAATGTTGAAAACCTTATTTCACAGGCTGTTTCCCGATATGGCTAAAATTTTATTCCGCTTGCGCCAGGTTCCGGAGGAAGAAGCAGATGACGTACGGCAGCTGCTTGATCAGCACGGCGTAGATTGGTACGAGACTTCGGCGGGTAAATTCCAGATTTCGTTTCCTGCTATCTGGGTGCGTGACGATGCAGATGAGCCGGCTGCCAGGCAATTGATTGAAGCGTATCAGCGCAAGCGCGAAGAGCAAATGCGTACTGAAAAGGCGGAGCGCGAGGCGCGAGGTGAAATGGAAACCATAGGCCAGCGTATCGGGTCGAACCCTGCACCGATGTTGCTGGCGCTTTTTGCGGTGGCTTTTATTTTATATATCTCGATTAAGCCTTTCGTTTCCCTGATTGAAAGATAGTGATAAGACATTGATGTGGAGTATTCCTTGAATCCGGTATTAGCCGAAGTGATGCGCGGCGGGGCAGTTGAGTCGCGCCACCGTGGTGCAGTAGTGGCAAAAAATGCAGATGGAAAAACGGTGCTGTCTATCGGAGATACCGATGCGTTGGTGTTTCCGCGCTCATCGCTCAAACCAATACAGGTTATTCCACTGGTTGAATCAGGTGCTGTAGATAAGTTCAGTATGTCAGCGCCGGAACTCGCTCTTGCCTGTGCATCGCACAATGGTGAACAGGCGCACATGCAAGTGCTGTTACCCTGGATGGAGCGGCTCGATCTGTCACCCTCACAGCTTGAATGCGGACCCTCATTGCCACTTGAGAAAGAAGCATCCGAAACGCTTTTGCGCAATGGTGGCATTGCCACCCGGGAGCTGCATAACTGTTCTGGCAAACACACAGGAATGCTGGCTCTGGCAAAATTTAGAGGCGAATCACTGAGCGGCTATTCGGAATATGGTCACGCGACCCAGCAACAATGGATGTCGCTGCTCTCAGAGCTAAGTGGTGTAGATATATTTTCTATGCCATGGGATAGAGATGGTTGTGGTTTGCCCGCCGTAGCACTTCCGCTGTCGGCGTTCGCAAAAGCGTTTACGCCATTTGTTAATGCACATAAATCCAGTGACAAAAGACGCATCGCAATGGCAAGGGTAGCCAGTGCGATGCGATCACATCCCTACATGGTTGCAGGTAACAATCGTTGTTGCACTGCTTCAATGACAGGCAGCGACAATCTGATGGTAAAGGTTGGTGCGGAAGGGGTGTTTATTGCTGTAGCTATAGATGCAGGAATTGTGATTGCACTTAAAAATGATGACGGCGCGACACGTGGTGCAGAAGTTATGCTCGGTGCTGCGTTGCGTCATCTCGGGTTGATCTCAGCGGAACAGTACTCGGCACTTTCGCCATGGTATTGCCCACCAATATTGAATTCGCAGAAAGAAATGGTTGGATTTGTACAGCCATCTAAAGTATGGAGTGATTTATAGGCTAAAGATCGCGGGCTATATTGATTTATTGAGTTATTTCGCTGCTTTAGTTTGCGGGGCTGTGAGCCAGTGTTAAAAGATGTTCGTATAGTGCTGCATCGATTTCGATTGCATTTTCATCGATGCACTTTTTGGCTTGTGCGGTACTTTGTTCACCTGGAAGGCGTATGGATGCCTTTGCATTAGTTCTACTGTCTGGCCGTGTTGCTTTCAGCCTGGTTATCAGATCAGACGCTCTGTTTTTAAAGCCGCTGTCAATTACTTCGGGATCAATAGCGATGATGGTGTTACCACGGTTGTCCTGTTCGTCTCCATGCAGTGATGTATTGCCCAGCACAGCAGTCAGAAACTCAAACATCAAAGCCAGGCCAGACCCTTTTGCACCACCGAAGGTTCGCAAGGCGCCTTTCATTGCCTCCGTCGGGTCGATTGTGGGGTTGCCGTCTGCATCAAATGCAGCATGTTCCGGTAGTGTCTGTTGCTTGTCTCGTGCATTGATAACAGCAAACCAGGTTGTGGCGGAAGTTGCCATATCCAGAATCAGTGGTTCTTTATTGGTCGGGATACCGATAGCTATCGGGTTTGTGCCAAAAACAGGATCTACACCTCCCTCCATTGCCATCACTTTTGGTGATCCTGCGAGCACCATCGAAATGGAGCCCGATGTTGCGAGTAGATTTGCGTAGTAGCCGATTGAACCGGTAGAGGAGCGGGTATTGTGTGTGGTAACCAGTGCAATACCGGAATTTTTAACCAGATCTGCGGCAACAGTTGCGGCTTTTTGTAATACATACATGCCTGTATGCCCGCCGCCGTCTATGCGTGCAACGGACGATGTGCTTTTTTCAACGGTTAGTTCGCAGCAGTTTTTATCTGGCAGTACCGTTCGCTCCTTTATTTTTATAAGGCCCTGGCTGCTGCCGCGCAGCTCGGCGTACATTAATATCTGCCTGACTATGTCGCGCTCAACAGTGTCCAGGCCGAGGTTATCCAGTGCATTGCCGACTACAGCGTTTAAGTGATCAAGTTTGACTGTCTTTGGCATAAATAACGCGCTCTCCTATTCTTTACATCGAGTTTTTTAAGGCACATAAATTATGAGTTTCGGGTCTGTTGAATCCGGTCGGTTTCTTCCAGCGCTTCGATAGTTTTTGGCCAGTCTTTTTTTAGTAATTTTGATAAGGATCTGTCTGCGAGGAGTTTGCCATCTGTCTAGCATCGCGGGCAGTAGTTCGTTTCATTACTGGCGTAGCGAATGCGTTGAACTTTTGTTTCGCAAACCGGGCAGGGTTGACCGTACTTACCGTGCACCGCCATATTTTTTTTGAAGGCTGTAACTTTCTTTGGAAACGTGTCTCCAGCTTCTTGCAATAGTGCATCCTTCCAATTCTGCAGAGTTGAAATGCAGCTGTAGTACAGGTCTGAAATCTGTTTGTGATCCATTTTTTGCGTTTGCAGTATCGGTGATAGATTGGCTTTATGCAGAATTTCGTCGGAGTAGGCATTGCCGATGCCACTGAACAAAGACTGGTCGGTCAGCGCACGTTTTAATGTATGGTTGCGAATTTGCAAACGTTCTTTGAACTGATCTTCAGTGATTTCAAATATTTCCAGTCCGCCACGATCAAGCGTTAGCATTTCCGCTTCACTCGCAAACAGATGCAGAGATGCACGGCGTTTGCTGCCAGCCTCAGTTAACAGTAAGTGGCCGGAAGTAAACTCAAGTGTTAGCAGTGACTTTCTTGATGGCATTTTAGCACCGGCATCAACCCACGATAACCGACCGGCGATCATAAGATGCAGTACCTGCCAGTATCCGCTATCAAAGCCCAGTGCGATGCGCTTGCCAATGCGTCGAATCTCTATCAGTTTTTTGTTTCTAAACTCGGTAACACCTGGTGTAACTGTGCGAAGTAAAAACGGATTATGCAGTCTGGCATCAAGCAGCTTACTGTTCTGGATTCTCGGGCGCAGTGCCTCTATATACAATGTCGGGTAGTTCAGGCATAGTATGTTGGCCCTGGAGTCTGCGCGGCAGCAGAGGCTTTGCCGCGCAGGCCACTGGCCCGAGTTTTTATCCCGGTGTTTACTCAGCGAGCTGAATTAAAAGTTTTCCGTCTTGTACCCTGATGTCTTCAATTCCCTCGGCCAGCGATTTCCAAAATCCGTCATTGCCGCCGAACTCCTGCACCAGATCGATATTTTTTAATCCACCCAGCCATGCGTTTGGAATAGGTACTCCCCAGACACTTACCCCCTTCATTACCACAACAGGTTTATTGTTCTGATAAGACAGTTCTGTGCCGCCACTGACTTTTAGTGTCTTGCCACCAAAAAATGGAAAATCGGGGTCGAGATCAACTAATAGTTTTATACTTGCGAGATTGTCCGTCAGATCAACGACCAGTTGCTCAGCAAGATCGGTGTTCTCAGCCAGCAGGGCGTTGAGTTCGCGTTCTGTCAGTTCGATTCTTCGCTTGCTGTCGTCTTCTGTGTAGAGCTCGGGTTGTTCGACATTGCCGCTAATACTATCTTCAGCAACGGAAACTTCATTGTTTTTAACTTCGTCAGTTGGTGTTGCTGAAGCGAATGAAGATGACAGGGTGTTTTCGGAGTCCCCCAGCGCGTTGAGCTTTTGCTCCAGCGTCTGTTGTTCATTAGTGCTGAGTTCAACCGGTTTGAAGTTCCTGGCGAACAATTGGCTCTGAATTGCCCACACTGTAACCGCAACAGTTACAACAATCGTTAACAACAGTAAACCGAAAATGCCCAGACAGCCAAGCTTACCCGCTTGAGACTTTGGCCCGGAAGTCAGAGTCATGCGGTGCTCAGAAGGGGTTGAAAGCTTGGTGGAGAAAGGCAATTGGGATGCTCCGCAGTTGGGTTACTTTGTTGAGTTAATAACTCCCGTGCATGAAATGAATCATAAGCTTCGGGCTATGTTAATGAAATGACGGCAACAGTAACCTATAAGTAATGGTCTGTGGTACTGCCTTACCCTTAAATTGGGATATCAGACAACCACGGACAGGCGACTTGTAGCGGTCACCTCAACCAGACTTTTCATAAGAACACGTGGATTTGTAATTTCCGATGATCAATCAGCTGAGGCTGACAACAATGACCAGTGTTTCCCCGAACTTAGACAGCACTTCTGCCAAAACTCAACCCCAGGCTGTGGTCTCTGCCTCTCCATCTTTAAGTTCTGTGGATTCGGAGTGGAGCGAGAAGCGTGTCCGAATGTGGATCACCAGTGCATTTCTTTTACTGTGTCTTTTCACATGGTTAATCATAGCGCCAAAAATACAGCAGAGACTCGATCGGCAGACCATGGATCGCCTTGAGCAGGCGGGCATTAGCAGCTCTACGCTTTCGTTCGACTGGGACTATAGAAATTTGACGGTTAGCGGTTACCTGCCAGACAACGTCAGTTCGAGTGAGCTTGCGTTGGCGTTACGCGGTACAAAAGACCAACCGTCTGCCTTCTTTGCTAAGGGTATCCGCAATCTGAGGCTCAGCCTTGATGAAGGCGTGCCAGTTGTTAGTTCTTTTGCTGAAGAAGATTTACTGGTACAGGTCATCGGTGCCGGTACGGCAGTCAGATTGACAGGTGTTGTGCAAAACGAGTTGCAGCGAAAAGTGTTGGTCGACGCGATGCTTGAATCTGGAATCAATGCGATCTCTGACGATATCGATGTGCAATCCTTAGCAGATACTGAAGCGGTTAACGAACGAGTGACAGTGCTGGCAGAGTTACTGCGTGAGCTTGGGCCGGAACAGGCACGGCGCTCGGAAGTTAAACTGACTGAAAACGAGTTGTACTACCGTGTAACCGCTCTTGATAAAGAAAGTGCATTTGCCATAGAGCGATCTGTTACCGATGACATTGCCGACTTTAATATCACCGGTGGTGTTGAGCTGTTATCGCTTAACAAGCTCGACCTGGAGGCCGAGTCGAATGGTGAGAAAATTACCTTGAGTGGTGAAGTTTTCTCTGCTGCACAACAAAAGCAATTAGTGTTTGCCGCAAGTGAGGCTATTGGTGGGCATAATGTACTCGATAATCTGGCTTTGGCCGCACATACATCAGATTCTTCGCAGTTAATGGATCATGTGGAAAGCATGGCCGCAGTGATATCCCGTTTCGCACCTGGTATCACCGGTAAGGTTGTCCTGCAGAACGGCGAGCTCACTGTCAATGCTGAAACCGGCAGTGAAGCTGTGCGAAATTACCTGGTGTCGTCAACCGCAGCCGCCGCAAATGCCGGCCTGGAAGTAGTTGATAACATCCGCGTGTTCACGCCGCAGGATGATTCGCGGTCTCTGCAGCTGGCACTTGATGAACTTATCAATGAAGTTCGCCGTACAGTTGTTTTTTCCAGTGGTGAGTCGGTGTTGTCTCCGGTTGCTATGCAAACCCTCGATAAAGTTGCGGAAAAGATCGGTGGCTTCTCGGGTCTTGTAGTAGAAATAGAAGGCCACACTGATAATGTCGGCCGTGCCGGCATCAACGAGCAATTAAGCCAGACCAGAGCCAACTCGGTCAGAAGTTACCTGGCTGCCAAAATGGAAAATCAAACTGGCGGCAATAGTCGACTTATTGCCGTCGGCTACGGTCATCGACGACCGATAGAATCAAACGATACAGCTGAAGGACGGCAGGCTAATCGTCGGGTGCACTTTACTGTGCTTAAACAACCGGAAGGGATAAGTGGTTGATCTGACAGAACTGCTGTTACCGATCTCGCAGTTTTCAATTTGTACCGTATTTAGAGGATAGACAGATGGTTTGGGTGCTTTGGGATATATTAATTCCCCTTTTAGCTTCTTTCGCGCTGGGGACGTTGCTCGCCTGGTTAGTCTGGCGTCGTCGACAGGGGAATGAAGCCCTTGTCACGGTGTCCGGTGTGACCACGTCTGACGCGATGGCTCTCACCGCGACAGATACAGCCGGCGAGGATTTGGCTACCGACTCTGAAGAGCTTGAAGCGGCCAATATTATTTTAATTGGTGAACGCGATAAAGCAGCTCTCGAATTAGAAACTATGCAGGAAGAGGCGATTGCAATGAAGCAGAGAATCGCTGAGCTTGAAGCGGCAGACAGTGAAAATGCGAATAGACTTGCAGAAGCCGCATATTCAGAAACTGCTGCGGTAGATGTGGCTTTGGCCGCAGGCGTGAACATGGACAATCACGGAGTAGAAGATCAGCAACGTATTCAAGCTGACCTCGATGCATTGAATGAAACATTAAACAGGGAGCGAAAAGCCAGGCGAGCCACAGAATTAGAGCTTCTGAATACAAAAAATCGCCACGAGAAATTTGTTGCGAATGTTCCAGCTCACATCAGTGAAGAACTGTATCAGCGGGAAATTACCGAGCGCGATGAGCAGATCGATAAATTGAAGCAACAGCTTGCGGAGCGCAATGTGGTTGAGTCGCAGACTCAGACACCAGATGTGAACTCCAGGGACGAAACACCTGAAGGTCTTGAAGTCGAACTGCCGGATGTTGAGTTGCCAGAAGTGAAGTTGCCAGAAGTTGAGTTGAAAGACGAACCGGAAAAAAAACCGCTACAGGACAATGTAAAAATGCCACCGGTTAGCCGTAGTAGTACTGCGAAAAACGGTTATACCCCTAAGGGCTGGTCGGTGCCTGATGCTACAG
>CAZYRP010000230.1:0-7415 GCA_964649465.1 uncultured Granulosicoccaceae bacterium
GGCTGGACTATGGATTTATCAAAGTTTGTATTGATTGATGCAGATGGAACAGAGCAAAGGTTATCTGCAGGAGAAGTCAATCTGTTGCAATTCTTTCTCGAACGCCCCAATCGACTGATAACTCGCGATCAGTTGCGCGAAGGTCTGCCTGAAAATAGTGATGAGTTTGCTTTTGATCGTGCCATTGACGTGCGGGTATCGCGCCTTAGATCAAAGCTTAAAGATCCATCGAAAAATCCCAAAATCATCAAAACGATTTATGGGGCAGGTTATATCTTTATAACGGATAGTAGTTAATTCGAAGGTGCATCGAAATCCGGTACCGGGCCAAAGCAGTGTTTGCTATAGCCAGGGCGTTATCACCCTGAAGTTGTATCGCGGTTGTTAGCACTGGTTTAATCCGGTACAGCGACAGAGTCTGCCTGTGCTTCACCTATTACTTCAACTGTCATCAGGTGAAGGTGTAATTTTTCCTGCAGATATTGCTTCACAGATTCTCGCAGTGTTTCCGTGCAGATGCCAGATTCGGCTTTGATGCAGACGGTTGCTATGAGTTTGTCTTCAGTCAACTGCCAAACATGCACGGGCTGCACATCTTTTATGCCGTTAAACTGCTTCATAAGTTTTGAACGTACAACTGCAGGTGTCAGATCATCTGGTGCTCCCTGAAGTAAAATGTGCCCGGCACGTTGGGTAATTCGCACACCGGCAACGAGTACCAGTAGTGATACTAGTATCGATAGCAACGGATCAATGGGTGTCCAGTCGGTTAGCATGATCACCATTGCTGCTGCAATAGCAGCTACTGATGCCAGTAAATCACCGATGACGTGCCACAAAGCGCCAGACAGGTTAATGTCTTTGTTGTTACCACCGTGCAATATGAAAGCGGCGACCAGATTAACCACTAAACCACCAATCGCAACGATTAGCATAATCACACCGATAACCGGTTGTGGGTTAAGGAACCTTAGTACACCTTCGACCATGACCCATGCTGCCAGCGCAAGTAGAGCGATACCATTAACAAACGCTGCAAGAACACGCATCCGGCCGAAGCCGAAGGAATGAGTGTCGTCTGGTGCTTTTGCAGCAAACCAATAGCCAAGCCACGCCAATGCCAGTGAAGCGGAGTCAGTTAGCATATGCGCTGCATCCGCCAATAGAGCCAGCGAGCCGGAAATAATTCCTCCAACAACTTCAACCACTGCGAAAACAGCGGTGATGACACAGGCGATGGCTACACGCTTGCGACCATCTGAGGTATCGAGATCTGCGTGCGCGGCATGATCGTGGTGTCCCGAACATCGTTGGCTGGAACCATCAGCGGGAGCGTTTTTAGAAAAGGCACTATCGGTCATGTTACTGTCAGAGTGAAGACTGAACCGATATTTTCGATTCGCCCTCAGTAAGTGTGATGTGCACTGTGGTCGTGCATTATTGTGTTGCATGCTACCACTTCGCTGCTATGTACTCACTGCTTTTTCGCCTCAGTTAGCGCCGTGGTAATTGTGGTGGCGTTGTGCCGCATCAGCTCTAAATATGTGGCAGCCGGACCGTCCTTATCTGACAGAGCGCCAGGGAAAAGCTCGCCACCGATAGAGCTGCCAGTTTCCCGGGCAATCTGTCGCAGCAATCTTGGATCAGCTACGTTTTCAACGAATACGGCAGAGATCCCTTCGGCACGCACCTGTTTGATTAGCTCCGCAACATCACGAGCGGATGCTTCGCTCTCGGTGCTAAGCCCTTGCGGGGCGAGAAAAGTAAGGCCATAGTCGCGACCGAAATATTGAAAAGCATCATGCGAAGTGACGATGGTGCGAGCGCTTTCAGGCAATGCTGCAAATTGTTCCTTAGTCTGC
Source organism: uncultured Granulosicoccaceae bacterium (assembly GCA_964649465.1). GTDB lineage: Bacteria > Pseudomonadota > Gammaproteobacteria > Granulosicoccales > Granulosicoccaceae. The sequence goes on from CAZYRP010000230.1 coordinate 1,863, forward strand.
ATGTCGAGTAGCTCTATTTCTGCGATGTAGTCGGCGCGGTTTAGATAAAAGGTGGCAGCACCTGCCGGTGCAGTTTTTGCCAATGCAGCGGTGATGTTGTCAACATAAACTACAGCGTTTTGCAGGCTTAACCAGCCGTGTGGATCAAACTCCCCGTGATTGTGGTGGCTGTGCTCATCTTCCCTTTGTTTATCATCGTCATGCTCACCTCCACTGTGCCCATCGTTGACATCTTCATCATGGTGTTCATCTGCGTCAGCATGTTCGTCATTATCGTGATGTTCATCTTCGTGTGTGTCATCGTGATGATCTTCGTCTCCATGTTCCTCGTCGTGATGTTCTTCTGCCATGGCAATAACATCAAGACCATTGGTTGTCACAACCGTTTCGCCGTTGAATTCGGCTGCTTCGGCGAGTCGTTCAAGCCATCCTTCAAACTCAAGTCCATTAGTAAACAGTATACTCGCCTGTTTTACTGCTTTGGCATCAGCGGGAGTTGGCTGGTACACATGGCTGTCGCCATTGCGTCCAACCAGAGTTGTAACGGCGACTGCATCACCGCCGACGCGTTCTACCATGTCTCCGATTATCGAGAAGGTAGCGACAACAGGGAGTGGCTCCTGCGCTTGCACAGAGGAAGTCAGAGCTGCAATCACTGTTGCTGAGGCAAGCTTTACCAGAGTGCGTTTAGTAGTCATTGAAGTTCCAGTAGTCAAAGTTCTATGGCTCTTGCAGAGCGAGTTTGTTGAAGGATGCCGCCTTGTATTCCGAAAATAACGGACACGAAGTATATAGCTCCCGCAACCAGGATGATGGCGGGGCCGGAGGGCAGGCTGTAGTGATAAGAAAGTAGTAGTCCGCAGTAACTTGCAAATAAAGCAACCACGGCTGCCAGTGTAATTAAACCACTGATGCTGACAGCCCAGAATCGAGCTGCTGCAGCAGGTAAAATCATTATGCCAACGGCCATTAGCGTGCCGAGTGCATGGAAACTACCAACAAGGTTCATCACAACCAGCATCAGAAAAATAAAATGGGTAATGGCGCTCAACTGGCTGACAGAGCGCAGAAATTGCGGATCAGCGCATTCCAGAACTAACGGACGGAAGAACAGCGCTAGCAAAGCCAATGATACTGTCGCAATACTGCACAACAGAGTTAACGCCGCATTGTCGAGCGCCAGAACTGATCCAAACAGCACATGCATCAGGTCGACGTTGCTGCCACGCGTTGAAATAATCAACACGCCGATGGCGAGTGAAATCAGATAAAACGCTGCAAGACTTGCATCTTCCCTTAGCTTGGTAACACGTGTGACATAGCCAGACAGCACAGCGACAGTCATACCAGCAACCAGACCACCAATTGTCATAGCACCTAACGATAAACCTGCAACCAAATAGCCGATTGCAGCACCGGGTAAAATGGCATGCGCCATTGCATCACCGGTTAAACTCATCCTTCGCAGCATCAGAAACACACCCAGCGGTGTTGCGCCAATAGAAACTGCAATACAACCAAGTAGCGCCCGGCGCATGAATCCGAACTCTGCAAACGGTGCGAATAGTGTTTCCCACAACAGCAACCCATCCATCAATCAGGGTGTCTTGTGCAAGTATGTGGTGGCCCACTACTAGCCTCGCACATCTGACGGGCGCGAAACTGATTCTCGGCAGTTAGCACTTTTTCTGTGGGGCCATGTGCCACCATTTCACGAGCTAATAAGAGCGTTTCAGGGAAGTGTGTTTGCACCGTATCTGTATCATGCAATACAGCAAGCACGGTGCGTCCCTCGCCATGCCAGCGTTTGACCACGTCGATGAGATCTGCCGTGGTGCTGGTGTCAATTGCGTTGAACGGTTCATCGAGCAACACCAGTGGTGAGTCCTGCAACAACAGTCGCGCAAACAGCGCGCGTTGGAGTTGACCACCGGAAAGTGAACCGATAGATCGCTTTTCAAAGTTATCAAGACCAACGGCAGCCAGTGCTTCCTTAATTCGTACGCGATGAGCGCGACCGACTCTGCCGAACGCGCCGATAACGCGCCATAATCCCATAGAAACGAGTTCGTATACTGATATAGGGAACAACCGATCAACTTCAGACTGCTGTGGCAGATAGGAGACATTGTGGCGTTCAATTGCACCCAGTGAAACCTGACCAGATAGTGGTGTTAGGGAGCCCACGACCCCTTTTAAGAGGGTGGATTTTCCAGCGCCATTCGGGCCAACAACAGCGGTAAGACTACCTTCGGCAATTTTAGTATGCAGCCCCATCACAGCTGGATTGCGGTTGTAACCCAATGAAAAATCTTCAAACGCGATGGCGACACTCATGAGCCACTAGCAGGCGTAATAGCCCAGTAAAAGCCTGCCCACAGCGTTATGGCAATAACTGCGGCTATAGTGAGGCGTCGACCTGCGCCGATCATAATCAAACCCGCGGTCGGTTGCCGGTTCATCAAACTGATCCTTCAACACAAGTTGTATCGCATCTGCGGAGTTCATTCAGGTTTTGTGTTGCCGGGAGGTCAATTTGTTTCGAGTCAGAAAGTGCGCGTCGTAACTGAGGTGTCTGGTGTTCCATCATTCACCCTGACTGTAGGCTGGAAACGGATCGGGCAATGTCTTCCACCAGGCCTGTCCCTTCAGCACTTCCTCTTCACTTAACAGGCATTCATTTAATGCTTCGGTCATCGCATCTTTATCCAGCCCCTGACCAATGAATACCAACTCCTGACGCATATCGCCAAAGGGCTCTTCCCATTGTTTTTCAATAGATGCCAGGTAGTCTTCATCTTCTGGCCAGTTTTCTTTTGGTACAGCCTTCCAGAACATGCCTGCAAAGCCGTATCTTGCTATACCACCAGCCTGGCTCCATTCGCCTGCAAATTCGGGCCGTGTAGCAAGCCAGAAGTATCCTTTTGAGCGCAATAGCTTGCCGTATTTTTCTGTACCGTGAAGAAACTCAAAAAACTTTTCAGGATGAAAAGGGCGGCGAGCGGTATAACAAAAACTGCCAATGCCATATTCTTCGGTTTCGGGTACGTGCTCACCACGCATTTCCGCTAGCCAGCCCGGAGCCTGCTGCGCGCGTGCAAAGTCAAACAAGCCAGTACCCAGCACTGCATCAGTATCTACCTCGCCTTCGGCAATCGGGATTAACTGAGCGTGAGTATTCAGGGTTCTGAGTATCGCTTTGAGTTTTTCGACATCGGCAACTTCGACAAGATCGGTTTTACTGATCAGAATGACATCTGCGAATTCAGCTTGATCTACCAGTAAGTCAGCAACACTGCGTTCGTCTTCCTCGCCAAGTGACTCACCTGCCTCTTGTAGTGAAATAGCGGCTTCGTAGTCTTTGATAAAGTTAACTGCGTCAACTACGGTCACCATAGTGTCAAGCGTTGCAACATCAGATAAAGAAACACCGTTTTCGTCTGCGAAGGTAAAAGTCTCCGCAACGGGTAGTGGCTCTGAAATACCGGTTGACTCTATCAGGAGGTAATCGAATCTCCCGTCATTCGCGAGCTTGGTGACTTCCTCCAAAAGGTCTTCTCTTAGCGTGCAGCAAATACAACCGTTACTCATCTCAACCAACTTTTCCTCGCTGCGGTTGAGGGAAACTTCATTCTGAACAATGGCAGAATCGATATTGATTTCGCTCATGTCATTGACAATTACAGCGACTTTTTTGCCTTGCCTGTTGTTTAACACATGGCTCAGTACTGTTGTTTTGCCGGCTCCAAGGAATCCTGACAGAACAGTGACGGGTAGTTTTTCAGCTGTGTTGGCTTGCATAGGATGGCGCTACCGGTAGTGGTTCTAATGATATATCGTATCATTAATATATGATATAATGTATCATTTCAATTGATTTTGATTACAATAGTTGTTCCACAATGGATTTATTCGATCAATTAGCTTCCGTGCGCCCCGCTGCACGAAAGAGCGGCTTCTACCTTGATGGCGACGACGGTAAAGCGTGCACGATAGTTGCCGAGCCTTGAATATGGAAGAGATTGCAACCCGAATAATCGACGTACCCACCAATATAATCACGGGCTTTCTGGGTGTTGGAAAAACCACAGCAATTCTGCAATTGCTGAAAAACAAACCAGCCAATGAACGCTGGGCTGTGCTCGTCAATGAGTTTGGTGAGATCGGAGTTGATGGAAGTCTGATTCAAGGGCAGCATTGTGAGAGCAGTGGTGTTTTCATACGCGAAGTGCCTGGCGGTTGTATGTGTTGCGCATCTGGTTTGCCGATGCAAATAGCGCTTAACTATTTACTGGTCAAAGCCAGACCCGATCGGCTGTTGATCGAGCCCACCGGTCTCGGCCACCCGAAAGAGGTCTTACAGGTATTGGGCAAAGGACAGTACCGAGAAGCGTTAAACGTGCAGAAAATTCTGACACTGGTGAATGCGCGCCACCTGATGGATGAGAGATACACGGATAACGAAACGTATAATCAACAAATTGGTATTGCGGACATTGTGGTCGGTAACAAGACAGATCTTTATCAGTCTGGTGACAGGCAAAGACTACAGTCTTACGTAAAACAAAAAGGCAGCTCCACGGCGACAGTTGTATTCACTGTCAACGGTGAGCTCGATACATCATGCCTTGATGGTGAAACGACGTCAGAGATAATTACAAATCACAACGCTGTGTCGCACCATCATCACCACGAACATGACCACTCAGCACCTGCAGCAGACATACCGCTTCTCTCTGGTGGTTACTTGAAGGCAGTGAATGAGGGAGAGGGATGCTACAGCGTCGGATGGCGTTTCAGCTCTGACATAACTTTTAAATACGATTGCTTATTCAGTTTCTTCAATAGTTTAGAAGTCGAAAGACTGAAAGCTGTATTCAATACAGATAAAGGTTTGTATAGCTACAACGGAGCATCCGGAACGTTGTCGCAGATGGAGATTCCGGATTGCGAAGAAAGCCGTATCGAAATAATATCCAGCACCATCAACGATGCCATGACCAAAGAATGGGAAGCTCAGTTGTTGCTTTGCAGGTGCAAATAGTTTAACGAGTCAACTCACCGGGAATAGGCATGAATGCTTTAAGTGCCGCCGTCAGTCACGATACAACAAGCTGGTGACGGGTAAGTGAGGTAGCTAATCTCGCGGAGATTTATGAGCCGGGTGTACAGGTGTGCAGCTGGCAACGCAGCATCGATCCTTTGATTACCACATACCTTAGCGGCTTGGCTCAGCACGGTAAGCTGCAGTTTATCGAGACTCTTGAGCCACACGATCGTGCTACGCTGGAAGCACTGCCAGACGGTGAGGGTCGTCAGCTGTTAGTTCAAGACCTTGCGTTGTTGACTGAAATCTTCTGTGACCTTCTGGGTTCTCCTGCTGTGGGTCTGCGACGAGCCAGAATAGAAAACGCAATGTGCCCCAAATGGCACATTGATCGCGTTCCGATCAGGTTGCTATGTACCTACGAAGGGCCGGGCACGGAGTGGCTGAATGATTGCGTATTCCGGCGCAAAGTGATCACCGATTCTGGAATTAATTGATCAGTGATT
>CAZYRP010000231.1:0-7357 GCA_964649465.1 uncultured Granulosicoccaceae bacterium
TAATTACCACAAGGTCCTGCCGCAAAATGCTACCGCAACCAAGAGTCAGGTGCCCTACTTCAGAGTTACCCATTTGACCGGCTGGCAGACCCACCGCTGCACCCGATGCCTCCAGCACTGTTACCGGGTTGGATGAATAGAGCGCATCGAGGTTTGGCGTTTTCGCCAGCGCTACAGCATTATCGAGTTTTGACGGGTTCATACCGATGCCATCCATGATGATCAACATGGTGGCGCGACGCGGAGGATTGCCGCTGAAAGTCATAGGTCTATGCCTCGATCAGAAATATAGTGTAGTTCGATGCGCAGCAGTATAGCTGGCAAACATCAGCCGCAGAGTAATCATAGCCACCAGGCAACGGTTGATGGGAAACCAAAGAGCAAGAGCCTGTGTGCAAAAACCGGGATTTAATCAGGACTTATCGGGTGCATCGCTGTTGTTAAGCTCATCGGCAATAGCTTCATCCTCCGGTGTGGAATCAGCTTCATTGTTATAACGAGCGTCAGATGCCTCACTGAATTCTTTTTTGCGCTTTAAATACATGCGCGAAAAGAAGATTCCGACTTCAAATAAAAGCCACATCGGCACCGCCAGCAAGGTTTGCGATATGACATCAGGCGGTGTGAGAAACATTCCAATAATAAATGCGCAAACAATAAAGTAAGGGCGTTTTTTAGCCAGATCATCCGGTGTTGTGGCACCGATTGCTACCAGTAGTATGGTTGCGACCGGTACTTCAAATGCCACACCAAAAGCAATGAATATGGTAATGATGAAATCAAGATAGCGACCGATATCCGGCACTACCTCAACCCCTTCAGGTGCGACCCGGTTAAAAAACCCAAATACCAGAGGAAACACAACAAAGTACGCGAACGCCATACCGAGGTAGAACAGCACAGTACTCGACACAAGCAACGGAGTAACCAGCCGCTTTTCGTGCTTATATAGGCCAGGCGCTACAAAAGCCCATATCTGATATAGCAAAACCGGTGCTGCCAGAATAACTGACAACAGCAGGCACACTTTAAAAGGTATTAGAAATGGCGAGGCAATATCAATTGCCTGCATTGTTCCCGCGTGACGCGTAAGTGGTTCGGAAAGAAGAGTCCAGATCTTTGCCGAAAACGGAAACAGGCATAAAAAGAATATGCCGACCGCCAGTAACATTCGCAGCAGCCGATCGCGCAACTCGACCAGATGAGACAACAATCCCATCTCTGCGCCTTCACCCTCGCTGGCTTCCTTGTCGGCTCCCCCGTTGGCTCCGGTGCCCAATATTTTGTTAATCATAGGACGCGCTGGTTTTTATAGGCCGATTAGGCAGACTGGCTGGGACCCTGATCTTTAGAATCAGTTCCTTCGTTTTTTGCAGCAAGATCACTTTCAGGTTTTTCGTCTACATCACCATAGGTGTTGTAACCCGCGTTACGTGCAATGTCCTGCATTTTGGAGCTGTTTTCCTTTGCCGTTTCTGCAGCATCTTTAACCTGCTCAACGGCCTGATCCATCCCTTCACTTACCGAGCGTTGAGCGTCTTTGGCAGTACGCTCCAGATCAGACTGGGTTTCCTTGACCATGCTTTTGAGCTCGCGAATCTGGTCTTCCTGACTGGATAACATACTGCGCAGCTCATCGGTCTGCAGCTCATTGGCAATATCAGATTTAACACCTGCAACAAAGCGCTGCATTTTGCCAACCCACAATCCAATGTTACGCGCCACGCCCGGCAGACGTTCCGGACCAATAATGATCAACGCAATAATGCCAATCAGAATTATTTCCTGAAAGCCCATGTCAAACATGGTCGGCTACTCCGCTGAAATCAGACGGACTACAGAAACCAGCGTTGGCAATAAATACAGCTATAGCAGAAAGCACAAGAATTATACTCAGACTTCTTTCTTTTCTTTTTCTTTGACTTCATCTGCAACATGCTCGGCATCGGCAACACGCTCTGCAGTATTTTCAAGCTTGTCTGCTTCCGGTGAATCTTCGTCTTCCTTGACCGCGTTTTTAAATCCTTTAACTGCACCGCCCAGATCGCCACCGAGGTTGCGCAATCTTTTGGCTCCAAAAATAAGAACCACAATGACCAGCACGATCAGCAGTTGGGGAATACTTGGCATCATAGTTTTAGCCTCAATTTTTAATTAAAATCTTTTATTAAATTAGTACAGTGTGTTCTGTTGTTAAGCTCAGTCGTCAGCAGCAGTGCGCGATGCTTTTTCATCATGCCCTGATAACCCGAAACGCCGCTGCAATTCCTGCAGCACATGCTCCGGTCCCAGATCCTGCTCCGCTAACATCACCAAAGTGTGAAACCACAGATCCGCAGTTTCGTGCACGATATCATCACGATTACCTGATTTTACGGCAATTATAGTTTCTGTGGCCTCTTCACCCACTTTTTTTAGAATGGCGTCGGTTCCGGCCTGATACAAGCTCGCCACGTAAGAATCTGCCGCTTCTGACGATTTGCGCTTTTCGAGCTCCAGCGCCATCTTTTCAAGAATATTGTCGCTCATTTTACTGAGTTTACTCGTCGCCGGGATAAATTTCGCCCGGGTCTTTTATTATCGGAGCAGCATCACGCCAATTCGCCAGGTTTGGTCCGTGTTCGAGCTGACGATAAAAGCAGCTATAGCGACCGGTATGGCAGGCAATACCGCCATCCTGCTTAACTTTTAGCAAAATCACATCTGAGTCACAGTCTGTGCGAATGTCGGACACATGCTGAAAATGACCGGAAGATTCGCCCTTGTGCCAGAGTTTGGCTCTCGATCGAGACCAGTAAACTGCTCGCCCGGATTCCGCAGTCTTTGCCAGCGCCTCACGATTCATCCAGGCCATCATCAGGATATCGCCCGATTTTTCGTCCTGAGCAATCGCAGGAATCAACCCCTGGTCATTCCACTGCAAACCATCCAGCCAGGTTGCGTCGGTCATAAGCGCACCTCAATACCGGCGCTTTGCATCGCCTGCTTTGCCTGAGTCACGGTAAACTCACCAAAATGAAAAATGCTGGCGGCCAGCACTGCATCAGCACCACCAAGCTCGACCCCTTCAACCAGATGCTCGAGGGTACCAACGCCTCCCGAAGCAATCACTGGCACTTCAACTGCATCGGCAATTGCGCGCGTCAGAGGCAGATTAAAACCTGCTTTTGTACCATCACGATCCATACTGGTCACCAGCAACTCACCAGCGCCGAGTTTGGTCATTTTAATAGCCCATTCAATCGCATCCAGCCCAGTCTCTTTGCGGCCACCATGGGTGAAGATTTCCCAACGGGGTGCCTCCCCTTCCTTGTGCACTCCCTTGGCATCAATTGCTACCACAATACACTGACTGCCAACATGCTCGGCAGCTTCCTTAACCAGTTCCGGGTTGTGAACCGCTGCAGTATTAATACTGACTTTGTCGGCCCCGGCATTTAACAGTTTTCTAATATCAGATACAGCGCGAACCCCACCACCTACCGTCAATGGAATAAAAACTTCTGACGCCACCTGTTCCACCACATGGTAGATAGTGTCGCGATTATCGACACTTGCAGTGATATCAAGAAAGGTGAGCTCATCAGCACCGGCATCTCCGTATTTGCGTGCTGCTTCTACCGGATCACCTGCATCAACAATATCGACAAAATTGATACCTTTAACAACACGGCCGCCGTCTACATCAAGACAGGGGATAACACGCTTGGCCAAACCCATTAGATAAGACCCATTAGTTAGTCGCCTTGAGGCTCGCAAGCAGATCGTTTGCACGCTGCTGTGCAACACCAAGTTCTATCGTACCGTCATACATTGCACGACCAACAATAGCGCCGGTCACTCCATGAGATGCAATCTGACACAGCCGATCGATATCTTCATAAGAGTTGACCCCACCGGATGCAAACACAGGAATATCAATTTGTGCCGCCAGCGCGGCGGTTGCCTGAGAATTAAAACCCTGCATCATGCCATCGCGCTCGATGTCTGTGTAGACAATGCCACTGACGCCAACGCCCTCAAACGATTTGGCAAGCTCGACTGCATCCTGCCCTGAATCTTCCGCCCAGCCACTCAACGCAACTTTACCGTCGCGTGCATCGAGTCCGACGATTACCTGGCCCGGGTGGTTTTTACATAGTCGCTCTACAATTGCAGGTTCACGCACGGCCTGGGTTCCGATAATTATCCATTGGACTCCAGCATCTATATATCGCGCTGCAATACCTTCATCGCGAATACCACCACCGACCTGCACCTGCAGATCGGGATGCGCTTTGCATACTTCGCGAATGAGCTCACCATTGCGCGGCTCACCTGCGAATGCACCGTCCAGATCAACAATATGCAGGCGTCTGGTACCCGCATCTACCCATCGGGTTGCCGTGGCTACAACGTCACTTGAAAAGACCGTGTTGTCTTCCATGCGGCCTTGCTTCAAGCGCACACACTGGCCATCTTTTAAGTCTATCGCCGGAATAATTTGCATAGGTATTGTCATTGCTATTTTCTATACTACGAGGGTTGCCACTCAGTGAAATTTTTGAGTAATTGCAGTCCATTCGCGGCACTCTTTTCCGGGTGAAACTGAGTGGCAAACACATTGTCCCTGGCGATAGAGCTGCAAAAGTCTCCAAGGTAGCTGGTTTTACCCGAGACTATGGCGGACTCTGACGGCTGCACATAATAACTGTGTACAAAATAAAAGCGCGCACAATCTTCAATTTTATTCCACAGCGGATGCTCGCCACTCTGCGAAACTTCGTTCCAGCCCATGTGCGGAATTTTGCAGCCCGAATCTGCTGCGGTGCGCCGAAAGCGTGCAACGTTACCACTGACACAGCCCAAACACTGCACGCCGCCATTTTCATCGCTCGAATCAAACAGTACCTGCAGCCCCATACAAATACCCAGAAAGGGCTTATTGCTAAAAGCAGTCAGGACTGCCTCTGACAATTCATGCGAATGCAGATTTGCCATGCAATCGCGCGCCGCGCCCTGGCCCGGAAAAACCACCCGGTCAGCGGAGGCAATATCACGAGCTTCTGAACTGACCACAACACGAAACGAAGGCGCTACGTGCTCAACGGCCTTGGCAACCGAACGCAAATTACCCATACCGTAGTCGACAACAGCAATGGTTGTCATCTTGCAGCAGCTTCCCTTTTGGCACATGCAATAACCACTACAAGACCCCTTTGGTCGAGGCAGCCTTGCCATCGAGCTTTGCATCAGGCTGTACCGCCATTCTGATCGCGCGACCGAATGCTTTAAAAATAGTTTCTATTTTATGGTGCTCGTTTTCGCCTTTGATGTTATCAATATGCAGCGTTGCTCCAGCGTGATTTACAAACCCGTGGAAGAACTCGTAGCAAAGCTCAACATCAAACGCACCGACTTTGTCACGCTTAAAGTCACAGTTAAAGTACAAACCCGGGCGACCGGAAAAATCGATTACTACTCGTGACAGCGCCTCATCAAGCGGCACATAAGCATGCCCGTATCTGGTAATACCGGCTTTGTCGCCCAGTCCTTTGGCAAATGCCTGCCCAATGACAATACCTGTATCTTCAACCGAATGGTGATCATCAATTTCAGTATCGCCATCGCAATCTACTTTTAAATCCAGCATGCCGTGTCTGGCAAGCTGGTCCAGCATGTGCTCGAAGAACGGCACACCGGTATTGAAAACACCTTTGCCGCTGCCATCGAGCTGCAGGTCGACCGCAATACGGGTTTCGTTGGTCTTGCGGGAGACATTTGCAGAGCGTGTAGTCATTATCGATATTCAAGTCTTGAATGCGTGCGCTTAAGCTGACACGAATTACGGCGGAGATTCCTGCAACCAGAATGTCACCGGTCCATCATTCACCAGTGCCACTTGCATGTTGGCGCCAAACCGACCGGTTTGCACCCGACAGTCCAAATCTTTCGCCAGACTCACAAGTGTATCAAATAGACGGGCTCCGTCGCTTGCGGATGCTCCTTTACTGAAACTCGGTCGCAATCCGCGGCCAGTATCTGCTGCAAGCGTGAATTGAGGTACCAGTAACAGCGCCCCACCGTAGTCGAGCAGGCTGAGGTTCATTTTTCCATCTGCATCTGAAAATATCCGATAGCGGGTAATTTTCTGCAACAGCTTTGCGGCTGTGTTTTCAGTATCGCCGGACTCAACAGCGACCAGCACCATTAAACCGGCATCAATACTGGCGATCAGCTGGCCATCCACGGTTACTGTAGACGAGCCAACCCTTTGCAGCAGTCCTATCACCTGACTTTGGCCTCAACCCGGAATAATGCGCACCGGATTATAACCGTTTTACAGCCCGCGATTTCCCCTTATAACTTTATTCAGGCACTTCGACGTTGTTGATTTTGCAGGCCTGCTGCAACGTATTGTGAAGCAGGCAGGCAATAGTCATCGGGCCCACCCCGCCAGGTACCGGCGTAATTTTGCCTGCGACCTTTGCGGACGATTCAAACTCCACATCACCCACAAGGCGAGTCTTACCACCTTCAGCTTCTATGCGGTTAATACCAACGTCTATTACCGTGGCACCCGGCTTAACCCAGTCACCTTTAATCATTTCCGGGCGACCGACGGCGGCTACCAGAATATCTGCACGCAAGCATTCTTCCTGCAGGTTTCTGGTGCGCGAATGGGTAATTTCCACCGTACAGTTTTCCTGCAATAACAAAGATGCCATCGGTTTACCAACAATGTTCGAACGACCCACGACCACCGCATGCAGTCCGGAAAGATCACCCAGCGCATCCCGGAGCATCATAATGCAACCCAATGGTGTGCAAGGCACGATACCCGGATCACCTATCGCCAGTCTGCCGACGTTGTTGAGGTGGAAGCCATCGACATCTTTATCGGGATTGATATGGTTGATGACCGCTTCCTCTTCAATCTGTTTTGGCAACGGCAACTGCACAAGAATACCGTGCACCGCATCATCGGCGTTGAGCTTGTCGATCAGTTGCATCAGCTCTTCCTGTGAAGTGGTATCGGGCAGCTTGTGCTCAAAACTCTTCATACCCGCCTCTGCGGTCTGCTTGCCTTTATTGCGCACATAAACCTGACTGGCGGGATCTTCCCCAACGAGCACTACCGCGAGGCCGGGCACAATGTTGTGCTTCGCCTTGAGTTTGGCAACCTTGTCACCAACATCTGCCCGAAGGGTTGCCGCGAATGCCTTGCCATCAATCACTTTGCTCACAGGTTCTGTTCCGTTCGTAGGGAAACACTGAATCTTATAGAGCAACACCAACCGTGGCTTGACTGTATTCGCCGTATTCTGACTCAAAACCCATCTTCGAATCGATGAGGCAAAAAGAAGTAATTCTCAGC
>CAZYRP010000232.1:0-7302 GCA_964649465.1 uncultured Granulosicoccaceae bacterium
TCTGTAGGTTTACCAATCGCGCGGGAAGTCTTTCAACACAACTAAATTCTTATCCCGCTCTTCCAGATCCCCGCCACGAAGCAGTTCGGCCATTACTTTGCCAACCATTTCGCGGGAAGCACCAATCATTTTTCCAAGCTCCAGATATGAATACTTAGTAGTAATCACTCTGATTCCATTATCGTCCTCTGCGAGTTCCAGTAGCTTGAGCACAAGTCTCTGATAAACATTTCGCAACGCAAGCGAACTGATTATGTCGGTCGATCGTCGAAGTTTTTTTGAGAATGCAGCAATTATATTAAACGCTATGTCCGGGTTTTCTCTGATTATCTCTTTAAAGCTATTTTTCGAAACCGAGATCACTTCTGTTGTCTCCAGGGTGATGGCCGATGCAGTTCTGGGTGCATCATCCAGCAGTGAAATTTCACCGATACAACCACCGGGAGTTTCAACGAAAAGAGTCATCTCATTGCCATTTTCGTCGCTAACGAAGATTTTGACTCGTCCGGACACGATCAGATAGAGCGATTCCCCCGACTCCCCTTCCGCCATCAACAGAACACCTTTACGGTGCTTGTGTATTCGGGAGGCAGCCAAAAGTCGCTCAAGAACGTCATCAGGCAAATCGTGAAAAATTGGCACTTGCCGGATGATTGACAGATTTCTATCCATTTGCCGTTTCCATTCGCCTGGCCTGCTTGCACTCAATCTAAAAGGTGATCTTCCCAGTCAAATCAGCCAGTTAATCTTATAACGCAAATCTCAAGGGTAATAATACCGCATTCGACCGGTACTAAGCCGCGGAAAATTTTTCACCACGTACCGATACTGTATTTGCAATGTTTTACGCTTTAAAGCTTCAGAGACAACCGCAGAGCCATGAATTTTCTAAACCAGGAGCCGACTAATCGCACAATAAAATATTAGGAGTTCGCTCTAAAAATTCAATGAACACGGACAACCATGCCAGGGAACGGCAGGGAAAAGTCACAGCAGGGAACAAGGAATGCCATGGAACGGCAGGAAAATGTGACAGCAGGGAACATGGATGACAATGCCACGGAACGGCGAGCGGTGAAGGATCGCCCCGGCAGAGCCGGGGCGACTCCCGGATTGGAGTCGACCTCAACTCGAGGGCAACTCGTATTTCATGTTGCGATTTCCCGGAACAGATTTATCACGGGCTGAACAGGCGGCCCACCAGATACAACTTATGAAGACGACAACCGCCAAATAGATTCGAGACTTGCAGAGAACTCTGCAACCGAGTGTGAGGATATTTTTAACAGCAAACGAATTCCTGCAGCAAGAGTCAGCGGCATGGATGTAACTCTCAAAGAAGAACACCTGAAGCACTGCATGCGCTTCGGAATCTGGGTGACACAGACGACGGCTACCCTGCACAGCAACCTTTGTGTGCTTTCAACTACTACACACGGAACACCATTAATAAGCTCTCCAACACCGAAGCTCGAGCAACATAATAAGTGATACTCGCCGAAGCCGGTTTTGCGCGGCAGAACTTCAACAAATGAACCTCAATTGAGTGACGGTTTGCCGCACACTATTCGATAGGATAAAACTATATCCTATGTTTTAAATATTCACCTTATGAATCACTATCAGGCACATTCTTGGTTTTTTCAGTATTTATGTTCTTGAGAGAATTAACTAAGTCAATAGCTTGCAATAACTGTCATATTACCTCTTACACACAACACTTCAATTATGTAGAAACGTAATAGTATTTTTACACTTTTGTTATAAATACGCCTTGAGTGCCGAACATACTCCGCGCTCCTTTTCGACTGTGAAGACTGTAGACATGACATTTAAGCTTAAAAATCTTGGCATTTCAGTTGCAGCAACTCTGACACTTGCAGCCACGCTAACAACACAGAACGTATCTGCTGAAGGATTAGCCACGTATGAAGTGACAGTTACCAACGCAACGAACAATGTTACCTTTACGCCAATCATCGGTGTTACCCATACGTCAGCATCCAGCCTGTTTGAAGTCGGAGAACCTGCAAGCGTGGCTCTGGAAGAACTCGCAGAAGGTGGCAGTCCTGCTCTGCTCGAAGCTAACTTTGATGCTATCCGAAACACAGTGGTGGAAATCGCAACAGCCGCAGGGTCACCTGCAGACGGACCTTTTACCGAAGCAGGTCAAACTGCGACTTTTCGCATACGGGCCCACCAGGGTGCCGACCGTCTAAGCATGGCAGCGATGTTACTGCCAACCAATGATTCTTTTATGGCACTCAACGCTGTACACCTGCCCAGCCGTGGCAGTGCGACCTACGCGGCCATAGGATATGACGCAGGTACTGAGTTGAACGATCAATTGTGCAGTCACATCCCTGGTCCTCAATGCGACGGTACTCCAGATGGTGAAGGCACTAACCCGGCACGTAACGACCGCGGGGACTTTGTTCATGTCAGCTCCGGTGTTCATGACTTTGGTGACCTGGCAGCCTACAAATATGACTGGCGTAACCCTGTCGCTATAGTTACCGTTACACGAATTGGTGGCTAAAAGCTGAATCGGCTACCGCCTTAAGCGATATTGTTTAAGGCGGTATTGTTCGAGTATCTCGTTGTTTATCGGTAAGACCGCTCCTCACCTCCCGCAATCGTAGCAACGACCTAATCCATTTATGGATGGCGTGATGTCCCCCTGACTTTCGCAAGACTCACTCGCGAATAAAATTGACCGATCTGAACTATCCTTCTACCAGAACAGTCAACCGCGAGAGACCATTTAATGTCACCAGCAATATCCAACAGAAATACAGCCCTTGCCGCCTGCATCACAGTCACTTTAATGGCGTGCGACGGAGAATCAGTCAATCCCGGACTTTCGGAAACAATTAATGAGCCCGTCGCTGCTGCCGCCACCGACATTTCCGAACTGGACGAAGCGACAGAAAACACCGTTGGCGCACAAAATTGTCCACCGCTGCTCGGAATTCGAAACATTGGAGCGGTCGCAGGCTTGTGGGATACCACTGAAGTAACCAATGGTCTGCAGAATATCGGGTTGACGCAGATTGGTGAGAACGGCGATATCACCTTCTTTGATTTTCAGCAGGATGATATCGGCAATGGTGACAATTGCTATGTAGTTGTTGCCGGCACCTCAGTAATTGAACAGTTGGCAGATATGAGTTTTATCAATACTTTTTATAGCGATACGGATACCAGCTGCGACGTCCTCACAGATTCCCTTGAATTAACTTTTACTGCAAATGGATCACTGGAAATAACTTCCACTGACGAGACCGATGAAGACAATGATGGCAATACAAATGAACTAATTACGAGAACGTTTCCAGAAATTCTCGGTGTTTCAGCAACAGATTTAATCGCGTGCGAAATGTAGGATACAACCGTTCAAAAAATAGACGGCTCATCAACTGGACGTCCATGTGATGTCTCAAGAAAATCAAAATCACAACCACTGTCAGCCTGCAGAATATGGTTGGAAAACATCCAGCCATAACCTCTTTCATATCTAAGCGGAGGTCGCTGCCAGGCTTCCTGTCGCTTTTTGAGCTCATCCGCATCTACCTGCAGATCTATGGTTCTGGCTGGCACATCAACAGCAATGATGTCTCCAGTTTTTACCAGCGCAAGCGGACCACCAACATAAGATTCAGGAGCCACGTGTAAAATACACGCTCCATAGCTGGTGCCACTCATACGTGCATCAGAAATGCGCACCATATCGCGCACGCCTTTCTTCAGCAGTTTTTTCGGAATTGGCAACATGCCCCACTCCGGCATGCCCGGCCCGCCCTTTGGCCCCGCATTGCGCAACACCAATACAGTATTTTCATCTACATCCAGATCATCGTTATCAATATTGGCTTTCATTTCGGCATAGTTATCGAATACCAGCGCCGGCCCGGTATGCTGCAACAGGCGCGGTTCACACGCAGATGGTTTAATCACACACCCGTCGGGTGCAAGTGAGCCTTTTAGTACCGCAAGCGCACCCTCCGCATAAATCGGATTGTCGGTGCTTCTTATAACATCGTCGTTAAAGACTTCGGCACGTTCTAATGCCTGCGCCCAGGTTTTACCCGAAACCGTTATACAACCGGTATGAAGCTCATCCTCAATACGAGACAGCATTGCCGGCAAGCCACCGGCATAGAAGAAGTCTTCCATCAGATAGGTATCACCGCTGGGGCGAATGTTGGCAATAACCGGAATACGGCGGCTTTTCGTTTCAAAATCCGCAAGACTTAAATCAACGCCGCTTCGACGCGCCATTGCTATTAGATGAATTATTGCATTGGTGGAACACCCCATGGCCATGGCAGCAGTTACACCATTTTGATACGCATCTGATGTAAGTATGTCAGACGGTTTAAAGTCATCCCATACCATTTCAACAATACGCCGACCGGAAGCACTACACATACGGATGTGGTTAGAGTCCGCTGCCGGTATAGAACTCGCCCCGTTGAGACACATACCAATACTGTCAGCAATAGACATCATCGTGGCTGCGGTGCCCATTGTCATGCAGGTGCCATATGAGCGCGCAATACCACCCATGACTTCATTCCAGTCCTGACGATCAATTTCACCCGCACGCAGATCATCCCAATACTTCCATGAATCTGAACCAGAGCCCAGCGTCTTGCCTTTCCAGTGACCACGAAGCATAGGGCCTGCCGGAACGTAGATAGCAGGAATATTCATACTGATCGCCCCCATCAGCAAGGCCGGAGTTGTTTTGTCACAACCACCCATCAGTACCGCACCATCAACCGGATGACAACGCAGCAACTCTTCGGTTTCCATGGCGAGAAAATTCCGGTAAAGCATGGTGGATGGCTTAACAATGGGTTCCGAAAGTGAGATGGCCGGCAACTCCAGCGGCAGTCCGCCAGCCTGAAACACACCTCGCTTGATATCGTCTACCCGATGTTTAAAGTGAGAGTGGCACTGGTTAATATCAGACCATGTGTTGACGATGGCGATAACCGGACGACCTTGCCAGTCCTCCTCGCCGTAGCCCATTTGCATAAAGCGCGAGCGGTGACTTGATGATCGCAAATCATCTTCTCCGAGCCATCGGTAGCTTCTGAACGACTTTGGATCTTTTTTCATGGCACTTATCTTAAGGGTATCTGCGCCCAGTTTACTCGCAGTCAGCCTAAATAGTCGAACCACCAACCTTGCGCTATCAATTTATTCTCTGTAACTCTAGAATATCTGCAACCCAATACAGGAGAACACCAATGACCTGGAGCGTATATCTTTCCGGAGAAATACACACAGACTGGCGACAGCAAATAGCGAGTGGCTGTAATGATTTGAATTTACCCGTGAGTTTCTGCTCTGCGGTCACTGATCACGATGCCAGTGATGCCGCTGGCGACGTGCTCGGTGCTGAATCAGAAAACTTCTGGCGCGATCATAAATCCTCCAAAGTGAATGGAATTCGAACCAGAAATCTTATAGCCAAATGCGATATAGCCGTGGTGCGCTTTGGTGATAAATACAAGCAATGGAATGCGGCGTTTGATGCAGGTCAGCTGGCGGCACTGGGCAAACCCTACATCACTCTACATGATGCAGACATCATCCATCCGTTGAAAGAAGTAGACTCCGCAGCAATGGGCTGGGCACAGACACCTGCACAGGTGGTAGAGATTCTGCGCTACGTTACCACCGCCTGAAACGGATTGCGCCAGCATTGCATAAATCATGAGTTGAAAAAGACTGCTGCAGCATTCAACATGAGTAAGCAACAGAAAATAGTTGTCGAAAACATCAACGTTCCCGGGCATACCAGCAACGTTGATGCTGTCAAATACCACGCAGTGAAAAAAGCAATGCTTAAAGTTATCCCGCGTAATCCGCCGGGCCTGACGCATGCAGAGTTATGCAACGCCATGAAACCCCATCTGGAAGAATTATTTCCAGGTGGCGCTAAAATAGGATGGTGGTCCAAGACTGTACAACTGGACCTTGAGGCAAAAAACGTATTGCACCGCGAAGACTGCAAGCCACTGCGATGGCATCAATAGCAGCCCATATAATCGTTGCCAGCCTAAAACTAAACGACACTGATAGATCGAGCTGCCTGATAGTCATTAACCATCGTTATTACTGTGGCTGGCTCAAGTCGACCATTTTTCCTGCTGATAACCAAAGACTTTGATGTTCCTTCAGCAACGGTTTGCTCACCGCGATAAAATGTATGCGTGGCATAGAAATACTTTTCATCCCAATGAGTTATCTTCATAGTTATTCTTATTCTGTTAAACACCTTCAGTGGTTTAATGTAGGTCATTGTGTGGTGCGCCACTACGGGTGCCAGCTTGTTCCTGAACATGACTGCCGCCAGCCCTGTCCGCACAAACAGATCAACCCGATTAAAATCACATAACGTCATATACCTGCCGTTGTTAACATGCAGATTGAGGTCAAGATCATTGGGCATGACCATGGTAGTGATTTCATTGCTCAAATCATCTTCGGTGATAATCCCGCGACGGCGAGCCATCAGCATTAGCCAGAATAGCCTGAAGTAAAGATTCATATTGCAGTACAACCATAGCAAGCAAATTAAATACTGTCGCGAGAGTAGCGAACAATTTCATTCACTTTATCAAATATATTTATGGGCAACAAAAGTCATCAGGAATGGTGGCAGATTCGGGGTTAACACAGTATGGTGTATAGTGTTAATAGCCATCAGGGCAGAGCCAGCCTTACACTCGCTGAGATACCGATGAGCCTTACAACGGACAAAAGATATGTCAGATAACGACCTTGACAAACTGGTCGCAGCTGCCAGAGAGAACTATGCAAAGCGCGAAGACGGATACCGCCAGCGCTCGCTAAAAATGTATCCCTGGGTATGCGGTCGCTGTATGCGGGAATTCGACAACAGCAATGTGCGCGAGCTAACAGTACATCATCGCGATCACAATCACGACAACAACCCTGAAGACGGTTCAAACTGGGAGTTGCTATGCGTTTTTTGCCACGATAACGAACACCAGCGCTTTGTCGAGCAGATCACTTATGGTGAAGAGCAGGCTGCGGTTACAACACATAACCCGTTCGCAGATCTCAAATCAATGATGGATAAAAAAGATAAGTAATACCTGTCGGGCTAACAAGAGCACGTTTTCCAACTTATTGCAGGTACACGATTGACGCTGTTGCAAAATTACTGTGGCATCCCGTGATTTTGCATACAATTTCTGTTCTGGTTGTATTCTGGCTGTGTGCTGGCCGAGCTCTATCGCAACCCGTCTTCACCAACAATAT
>CAZYRP010000233.1:0-7057 GCA_964649465.1 uncultured Granulosicoccaceae bacterium
GCGACCCCAACCTTGGCAAGGTTGTGCTCTACCAACTGAGCTATTCCCGCTTAAGAGGGGAATTATCGACCGACGGCCGATTTCTGTCAAGATAAACTGTTTTTTTTATGTTGAATTTTTGACCGTGCTATTCGATCTGCCACGCGACAGTTTTTCGTCAAAACCAGCAACAGTGGTGATCCAATTTGGTGTGAAACTGTGATTTTGAGCACACCTGCAGGTATGGTTTAAGTGAAGTTTTTACCAACCATTAGGATTGACGCAGATCCTAAAAACCAATAACCGAATTGCGGTATGGATTCATTTTGCCGGCATCGATGCCAGCTCTGCTGATACCGCTGGTATGGGCTCATGACAGCACTGACCAGTTGCCCGTTGGCGGGACTGAGGTGTTCGATCCATGTTATTCGAAGGCACGGTTTCCGACATTGGTGCGGTAATTGGCAAGCCGAGCGAAAACCGACTCTGGGGACAGGTTCTCGACTGCCTGCGGGTGGTGGTATTGAAGAAGTACACAGAAATGAAAGTGTTGATCGATTAGTTTGCGGTTCGTTGCCTGGTACACCGCTGACGGTTGTCTGCACGCGTGCGGCAAGTCATCTCGGTGCGGATTATCTGATCGAAGCAAACGAGTTACTGCGCTATGCCGGTTAAGGAATTGACTGGGGCCGGGCAATGGTGTCGTTAAACGAACTGCCCAACGCAGCAATGTAGTAGAAATTGTTATTGCACGCAGATCATTAGACAGCCCTGATACATTGAGGCAATTTTATGTTGATGAGAATGCTGCCATTAACGGTAAAGCAGTAAGCTACTATCCGGATGCCGCTCGCGACACTGTAGCTACCTAGGGGCATGGTAGTTTACTTTTACCCTACCTGTGCAGAGCGTGAGACCTGATGCAATGTGTAATACGAAGGTGACGTTATGTGGGACAAAAACCGTCGCGGTATAACATATAAAGAACAGGGTCGATAAAATCATCTATTGCCAAAGTGGATATCGGCCAAAGTGGAAATTTGGCAAAAGTATTACTTTAGATGAACTCTCTACCTTGGTTAAAACCAGCGACCGACCATGCTTTTATAGTTATCAAACTCTGTTCCAAAGTTTTGTAGTAAAATGCGCTCTTCAGGCATAATCTGCATAACAGTGACCACCGCGCAGAACACCAGCGGCATAATGGTTGGTGACAGGCAGCGCATCATCAGTGCAGCACCAGTGAGTAGTATTGCCATGCCGAGGTACATAGGGTTACGGCTCAACGCGTAGATTCCCTGCGTAACCAGAGTTGTAGTATTGTCCGGACGTAAAGGGTTAATGGTTGTTTGTGCACGGCGGAAGCTTAGCACCGCAAATAATTCAATTAGCAATCCGGCAACGATAATCGCAATTCCGGCTTTTATCGGCCATGTTGCGTCTGTGCAGTGCAACGGATAGTATTTTTTCAGCAGCCACATTGCCAGCAAGGTCGCAGCGCCATAGAGCGGTGGTGGTATCAATAACAAGAGTTTCCCCGGTACGAACTCAGCTACGGTATAATAACTCCAGCAGTAACGCGGTAGCGATTCCTTTTCTTACAGTAGACAAAGAGAGTCAACCACCGCAGTAGACGAAGTCTACACATAGACGAACCATGCGGATTTTATGGCTCAAATAAATATCAAACAGCTGGAAGCCTTCGTACAGGTTGCTGATCAGCAAAGCTTTCGACTGGCGGCGAGTGTGCTATCTACCACTCAGCCGAATATTTCCTCGCGAATATCAGCACTAGAACAGCAACTTGATGTCAAGTTGATGGAGCGCGGTTCGGGGCAGGTGCTTCTGACTCCGATTGGCGAACGCCTTCTGCAAAAGGCTCGATTGGTACTGCAGCAAATGGATGAGTTTCTGGTCACCGCTGGTGATGATCATTTATTTGAAGGAGTGTTGCGACTAGGTGTGACAGAAATGGTTGTCCACTCATGGTTAAGCTGCTATCTGGCTGCTTTTAAAAAACGCTTTCCCGGCATTGATGTTGACTTGCTGGTGGATTTCTCTGATAACTTATCTATGGCTCTTGCCAGCCGTTCGATTGATCTTGCGTTTCAAAGTGCACCATTTGACAGAGATGTTAGTGGAACAACAGATTTGGGTTGCTATAAACTTTTGTGGGTTGCTGCACCGTCGCTGGGGTGTTCGCATGGATTGCTGGCGCTTGATGATTTATTGCAATACCCGATACTGACTCACGCCAAAGGTACGCAACCGTTTGATCAGCTAGCTGCACATATCTCTGCAAACTCTTCGGATAGGCCTCGATTGGTCCCTTCAACCAATCTCGCTGCCTGCCTGCACATGACAATGGGCGGTCTGGGTGTTGCCTGCCTGCCGGAGGTCATGGTCAAAGACGCGCTAAGCTCTGGACAGTTGCAGTGTTTGAAGTATCAGTGGGTGCCAGATGCTTTGCAATTCTGCGCACGCTACGATGCCGACACTTCGCCATATTATGTTAACGAAGCTGCAGTGCTGGCGGCGAGTTTGGCTCAATCCACCCGTGATGAGTTACGTGACGGACCAGCTGTAATTCCGGACGACAGCCATCCGGAAAAGCTTGAGCGGGTCGATGTTGTTGATGCGCTGGTGTAATCCGTTCTGAACTGATTAATTCGGGACAGTTTCGGGTGTACTTCGTATGCAGTGCCGGTCAGGTAACCGGGTGAGGCAATTATGCTGATAAGTTTGTCTGGGCCATGACACCGAAAATATTTTCTTCAATTCTAACAAATGGCGTATTGCGATCGGGTTGGTAGAAGATGCAGAGCCTGTCGAGTACCGGCGTAGTTGTCACCATTGAACGATAGAGCTGATTCAGCCAACTGAGATAAGCAGAGTCGTTGTGATCGTTGCACCCGGAGAGCGTCATGTGGAAATTGAAATTTTCAAGCACGTAAGGGTATCCGAACCGTTGCATGTTTGTTATCTCGCTCTCGGTTAATGATTGCGGATTACGCCGTTGAATATCTGCTTCAGTCAGGGGTGCTCTGTATTTCTCGAATTCGATTACACAGTCTGATGCCAGCTGCTGAACCGCATCTGGTTGTTGTTCAAATGCCAGCGCGTCGTAGCGACTGGTTCTGATCGGTGCCAGGCCTTGCAGATTGATGGGCTGGCGTGACTGACAAAAATCTGCAACATCTGCGATCAGATTGTCAGCTGATTGACCCTCGCAAAGTTCGAACGGGGCTTTAATAGTGGCGTGGAATCCATAGTGCGCTGGTCGCTGGATTCTGTCACTCCAGACAGAGGACTGTGGAAATGCTACCGAGAGATCGGAATTGATCCAGTCAGTGGCATCGAGTGCGCGACGGCGTAACACCGTGGCTCCAAAGATACCGAGCTCTGAGTCATCGTCCGGGGCGAAATATATGGCGTAGCGCGCTGTCACTGGGTGATGGATACAAACGTTGAAAGATCAGGTCAATTCGGTATTGCACCAAAGGTGCCGAACATAGGATGATACTGCACGGTGGGGGTACTGCCACGTTAATCCATGAAAAATTCTGCCGATCGTTCAATAAACCAAGCCTGATGAGCCATTACCTGACACTGCCGCCGCTTCTCGATGAGCTTGAACTTAAGGCAACACTTGGACAACGCAGCGAAGCATTGTCTGAGGCTGAATTTGAAATTTTGTCTCAGTTGCTGCGTTATCCGGAAGAACCACTGTCCCGCGATGCGTTGAAACGAGCCGCTGGCTTTGATGAGGAATCGGTGCCGGATCGCAAGCTTGATGCGTGGGTGAATTTGCTGATACGCAAGTTGAACGTGCTGTGGCCGCTTTTTCCGGTAGTCAGGTTTGTAGCACCAGACCATTACATGTATTCAGAGAAAGCACCTAAACGCAAAAGTCGGAGTTGATTGCGAACGGCCGGCGTAGAGCCATTAAAAATTGTCCTTGCGGCTACGAATTTCTGCAAATACTTCTTCATCGGTTGCCGCTGCCATATTCAGGTGCTGTCTTATTGCGGGGTCTGATGCACGAAGGAATGGATTTGTCGCGAGTTCCTTGCTCAGAGTGCTGGGTACCGTTGGTTCACCTTTAGCACGCAGGGCTTTTATGTTTTTCACTCGTTCTGTTAGTGCAGCGTTTTGCGGATCAACCGTGACAGCGAAAGCGGCATTGGCTTCGGTGTATTCGTGACTGCTATAGACTGTAGTGTCGGCGGGTAATTTCATTAATTTGGTTAAGCTTTTCCACATCATTGGTGCATCGCCTTCGAACAGCCTGCCGCAGCCCAGTGAAAAAAGTGTGTCTCCGGTAAAAACAGTTTTCTCTGTTGGCAGGTAGTAGTTGATCATGTCTTTGGTGTGACCGGGTGTGTGTATTGTCTGAACTTCTGTGTCACCGAAAGTGAAGGTTTCTGCGTCTGCCACTGGCTTGTCTATACCGGGTATTCCAGCGGGGCCGGTAACATGGCAATTGAACTGCTTTTTAAGTTCTGCGAGCCCTGCAACATGGTCTGCGTGATGATGGGTTGCGAATATGTGTGTTAGTGACCAGTTTTTTTGATTGAGCGCTTCAATTGTGGCTTCAGCATCACCGCAATCAACACTGGCAGTCTCACCTGATTTTGGCGAATGGATCAGCACACCATAGTTGTCTGACATATATGCATATTGGAAGTATTCGAGCTCTGCCATGTTTGCCTCGGTAAAAGTTGTAGTCTGGATCAGTTCAGGGTTAGGAGAGAAGCCGGTTTACCTGCAAAATTACCAGCTCCCGGTATTTTCCATCGACAGCCAGGGTTCAGCAGGTGGCTGTGCATCGCCTTCCTGCAGCAGCTCGATAGAAATGTTATCTGGAGACACCACGAATGCCATGCGGCCATCACGCGGAGGGCGGTTGATTGTGACGCCCGCGTCCATTAGTTGCTGACAGGTGGCGTAAATGTCGTCAACTTTATAGGCCAGATGACCGAAGTTGCGTGAATTACCCAGATCATCTTCCGGATCCCAGTTGTAGGTAAGTTCAAGCTCCGGTGAATTGTCCTGTCTGGCTCGTGCTTCATCTTTCGAGCCTGCCAGAAAAATCAGTGTGAACCGACCTTGTTCATGTTCTGTGCGGCGGGTTTCTGTGAGTCCCATTTTGTTGCACCAAAAATCGAGTGATGCATCGACGTCGCGAATTCTGATCATAGTGTGTAGGTAGCGCATGTCTGTTCCTCTGGCTTTTTTGATTGCGATGGCCTTGTTTGATTGTATTGGCCATGTGTTATTGCATTGGCGGGTTGCGGAGTGTCAGCGGTGCAGGCGTCCAGTTCGCGAGCCACGCTTATCTCTGCCTGCTGTGCTCCGTGGTAGACTAACAAAAACAAACACAGTGAGACAGAAGCGATGGGAATAACCCGAATTAAAAGTGGCGACCGCATGAGCCAGGCCGTTGTGCACAACGGCATTGTAACGACTGCCGGTCAGGTCGCACAAAATGCGAGGGGTGCCAGTGCCGCAGATCAAACCAAAGACATTCTCAAATCGATAGATGAGCTGCTAAGTGCCGCCGGTACTGAAAAGAGTAACCTACTGACCGCGACAATCTGGCTCGCAAATATTGGTGATTTTGCTGAGATGAATGCTGTGTGGGATGCCTGGGTATCTGCGGGCAACGCACCTACCAGGGCTTGCGTTGAGTCAAAACTGGCTTCACCGGATTTTACAGTAGAGATTGCAGTGACGGCGGCAGTCTAGCAGCAGTACCCGCCTTGCAGTGATGGATAAAACAGGCAAGCCAAACGACCAGAGTGAATCTGCTGGCGGCAGTGCTGCTGACTGGCAACTGCTGGAACATCTGCCCTATGAATTAAATGCAGGTATAGGGCATGTTGCCAAAGTCGGTATGCTGGTGCTGAGCTCTGACTACACCATTGATTACGAGTTCCGGCAGGTTTTTGTTGATGATTCCATTGGCATCTATCAAACGCGAATAGAAAACTCTCCTGAGATCACACCGCAAACACTGGCGGCCATGGAGCAGAATATACCTTCAGCCTTAAAAACAATCCTGCCTGGTGAAGTGCTTGATGTGGTTGCCTACTGTTGTACTTCTGCATCAACTGTACTGGGTGAACGTGCTGTGTTTGATCGTATTGCTGAAGTGCATCCGCGGGCCAGGCCGACTACACCAATCACAGCAGCGTTTGCAGCATTCAAAGCGTTTAATGCAAAACGCATCGCGGTGCTCACGCCCTACAGGAGTGACGTCAATCAGGTACTGCGACAATATATAGTTGATGCAGGTTTCGATGTACCCGTGTTTGGATCGTTCAATCAGCCACTGGATCCTTTGGTGGCTCGTATTGATGTTGCAAGTATGGAAAACGCCATTCAGCGCCTGATCGATAGTGGAAATGTCGATCTGGTTTTTGTCTCCTGTACCAGCATTCGGCTGCTTGAAGAAGTGAAAGCTATAGAATTGAAAACCGGACTCCCGGTTACCACGTCAAACCATGCAATGGCGTGGCATTGCATGCGGCTGGCAGGCGGGCAGAATCAGTTGCCGCATCTTGGCAGTTTGTTTGAAAAGCAGCTTGTCGCCTGAGGTGTAAGCTGGCACGCGGCCAGAAAAGCGGCCAGAAAAACGACCACAGCAGGCGACCAGAGCAAGCGACCTGGGATGTAGCTTGGGTTTCTGAAGAGATGTACGGGATCGGAGGTTGCAGGGAGCTTTTCGGTGCCGCATCAGTGACGCAGTTGACCGATTCAGGCAGGTGCTAAGGTTTTTGCACTTCGAACCGGTCTTTTGTGGTTTACAACATGGCTGATTTACCCCTACACTCGGCGTGTGCGGGATCTGACTGAGAAATTCTAACGGGTCCGGCGCAACGTTCTCGGGGCGGGGTGAAATTCCCCACCGGCGGTGTTGGCACTTGTGCCTCAGCCCGCGAGCGCGCAATCAGTATGGTTGTGGTCAGCAGATTCGGTGAGACTCCGGAGCCGACGGTACGACTTGTCGCAGCAATGCGTCAGGTGAAAGTCCGGATAAGAGAGAGCGGGAGTTCCAACAGCGCGCTGTGTGCTG
>CAZYRP010000234.1:0-7006 GCA_964649465.1 uncultured Granulosicoccaceae bacterium
CAATTGTCAGTTGCGGCCAATGATCTTATGGCGTGAGCTTATTTTGCTGCGGCGGTAGCCAGCGGTAAATAATCACCGTTATCAATACATTCTGTGTTCCACACCGGAACCTCGAGAAAGGTGGCCAGTTGAGAAGCATCCTGCCGTATAGCGCCACCATTGCGGTGCTTAACTATATTGACTCTCTCGCCACTGCGAAAAACAACGTTAATCTCGTGTTCCCTGCCAGCAGCATTGTTTTTGTAGTTTATGCTGCGAGGATTGGTATAACTCAGTGTTTGCAGGGCGCAGACCTGAGCAATCGGCATCTGTGCGGACTCCCCGACTTTGTGGCCGAATATCAGCTGCTTTTCTATCCAGAAGACCCCCGTATTTTTATTAAACTCAAGCGCTCTTACCGGCTTGCGCAGCAACACGGCCACGTAACATAGAGCACCGCAGCCGAAGAAATAAATAAATGCTTTTGTGGTTTCGTCGAGAGTTGCAATAGCGTTGCTAAAAGGAAGTTGTGGCAGGTTGCCGGATAGCAGAATCGAAAGCAGGCAAACGAGTAGGGCTATTGCAATAAGCAGTGAGATGTATTGTAGTGTCAGAATTGGTGCAATTTGCAGATGAGTTGCGGTTGAACGCGGGTTTATTTTACAGTTTCGCGATTCGCCATTTACGTGCGGGCGCATTGCACTTGTGGAAGTGCGTTCAACGATCGAGTTATTGAGCTGATTTTTTTCCTTCATGCTGGCGGGCTGATCTGTGATCGTTTTTTCATTTGCCATAATAGCGGCCGGATTTACTGTAACTTGAGGCGAATAACAAAGATTGGTTTGTACTGGCGCTGTGCCGCACGCAGGCAATCTTCATTACGCCTGAGCGAGAAAAAGCACAGGTGTGCAGAACAATCATTCAGACAGATTAACTAATTACAACGGACAAACCAGTGGCTTTAATATTCCATGTGGCACAAGCGAGCGATGTCGATCAGGCAGCTACAACGGGTGCTTATCGCTGTGATTCGATTGCGGCAGAAGGCTTTATTCATTGCTGTAAGCCTGAGCAGCTAAAGGGGGTAATCGAGCGTTATTACAGCGGTGTTACGGGAATGCTGTTGTTGCATATTGATTCTGATTTGTTGCACTCAGATCTGGTATTCGAAAACACGGTGGGTGATGAAGAGCTGTTTCCGCATGTCTATGGCGAAATTAATATGGACGCTGTGGTGCAGATAGCACCAGTCTGACTTACTATTTTTTTGAAGGGGCCGAGAGCGTCTCCCGGATGACAGATTTTTCCGGGCGTTGTCCGGCTTAGAGTTAAAGCATCGCCTCACTGCGTGCTGCGAGTTGCTCAAGAGAATCGCGTTGAGTGCTTGTTGGGTTAAGGCTTAGTCCGCGTCGCGCAAGTTGCAGTGCCTGCTCCGGCTGTTTTAAAGCCAGGTGACTGTTGGCCAGATCGTAAAATGTTTGCGGGTCGTCAGGGGAGACGCGCAATGCCCTCTCCAATAGACCTATTGCCCTTGAGTGATCGTTGGCGGCTGTGGCGCGTGCGGCCTGATCGCGCAAGGCTACTACTGCCGGCAAACTTTGAAGCGGCTCGACTGGTGGTACCGTTGCAGTGGGTTCAATGCTGGGTCTGACTGGTTCGACCGGTGCTGGAGGTTCAATGACCTGAACCGGAGGTTCTTGTTCGATGCGCGGCATTGTTGAATACCTGGTACCACAAGCGGTGAGCAAAAGTGCGGGTAGCAGCAGTGATGCGAGAGCAATGCGTGATAAGTGCAGGGCTGAAATATTTTTACTTTTCATTCCAGATTTCTCATTGTTCGGGTGATTAGTAACTATTGTTTAGCAACTGTGGGTAAGCAGATCTGCTGCATTGCCGACGGGTTCGTGGTCTCGATGAAACGGCAGTCGTATAGAGCCGGGGCAATCAGCTCTGGTTCTTTGGCCGGTAGCCGGGTTTATGTTGGCGTATCGGATAGATGCTGGCGAATTGAATCGCAAACTTGAGGCGTCGAGATTTTTCATCGCGCGGGCCCATATCTCAAGCGCTCCGCGACTGCCAGTCACCGGTGTCGGGGTGTTGTCGTCGTGGCCCATCCAGACCACAACACTATGCTTGCCATCATAGCCCGCGAACCAGCTGTCACGCTGTTCGTTGGAGGTGCCCGATTTACCCGCCAGTGCCACATCGGGCGCTATGTGGCGATAGGCTCTTCTGCCGGTGCCGGCACGCATTATATTTTGCAGCGCGTAGTTGATTTGGTGTGTGGTTGCGGCATCGAGCCGTTGCTCTACTTTTAATTGATAGCGTTGCAGCAATTGTCCGTCACTGGCCTGTACTTCACGGATTGCACGTAGTGGAGTATTGAAGCCCGATGATGCGAGACTTTGGTAGAGAGAGGCAACATCGATAACCGAGAGTTCAATAGCGCCCAGAAGCACAGAAGGCAGGGGTTTGATCTCTTTGCCCAGGTCATAGCGTTTTAGTGACTCAACAAATTCTTCAATACCAATCTCCAGGCCAAGGTTAACACTGGCTTGATTCAGTGAATAAGTTAATGCGTCGAGCAGCATCACAGGGCCGAAGCTGTTGCGACTATAGTTTTCCGGGTTCCAGATTTCACCGTTTTCCTGTTCAAGAAAAACCGGCGAATCATCGATTAACGAGGCCAGATTATATTTATCGGGTTGCTCCAGCGCGGTTGTGTAGATAAACGGCTTTAGCAGTGAGCCGATTTGTCTGTTGGCATCAAGTGCTCTGTTGAAACCTGCGAAGCGCGCCTGCCGTCCACCTATTACTGCCAGTACTTCGCCGTTGTCTGCTCGTGTCACAACTGAGGCGGTTTGTAGTTGTTGCAGCGATTTTAAGTTCAAACCATTTTCAATAACGATGTGATCGTAAGCGGAGTCCATCGCGAGCTCGAGTTTTCGCTGCACAACCGGGTCAAAGTTAGTAAATATATTCAGTCCGTTTTTGTGTAAATCTTCCGTTGAGTAATCGCGTGTGAGTTGTTGTTTAACTAAATCGAGGTAGGCGGGCTGTTGTCGGAGGTTAGTGGCGCGAGATATCCCTAAGGGTTGTGCTGTGGCGCTTGCAAGTTCCTCTGCCGGGAGTAGATTTTCCCGATGCATAATCTTTAACACCAGATTGCGGCGGTCCAGCGCGCGTTGCGGGTTTCGCAACGGGTTGTACCAGGTTGGGCCTTTTAACAATGCAACCAGCAATGCCGATTCATGTGTCGCCAGTTCCTGCACAGGCTTGTCAAAAAAGTAGAGGCTGGCAAGGCCAAATCCGTGTATTGCACGAGATTTATCCTGTGCAAAAAATACCTCGTTTACAAAAGCCTGCAAAATTTCATCTTTGCTGTATCGCCGTTCGAGTGCGATAGCCATGGGCCATTCAGTGAGCTTGCGCTTGATACTGCGCTCGCGGGTTAGAAACAGATTCTTTATTAATTGCTGAGTAAGAGTGCTGCCGCCCTGTGCGAATCGTCGCTCTTTGATGTTGACCCAGATCGCTCTGAGAATGCCACGTAGTGAGAGTCCGTTGTGCTGGTAAAATTTTGGATCTTCTACTGCAAGTAATGCATTGATGAGTCCGTCAGGTAGTTGCTCCAGTCTGATAAGAAGGCGATCCTCTGTTTGTGCAGGGGAGATCCGTCCGATGACCTGTGGTTCCAGACGGGTAATGGCAATTGAATTACCGCTGCCGTCGACGAGGCCTGATATTTTGTTGTTGCTAAAGCTTATTGACATTGCTTTGGGCGATTCAAAACCGTCTGCGAATTTGAATCCACGTGTGTGCAAATTTATTGCGGAGTCTCGCTGCCTGAATTGCCCTGGTCTGATTTCCGGGCTGCTGGTGTTTTTGTAGCCCAGACGTTGTAGTTCTTCGATGATTGATGTCTGGTTGAAGTCGAGTCCTTCGTACAGTTCCAGAGGGCGTGCATAGACTCGCGCGGGTATTGACCATTTAGGTCCGTCGAAGACTTCCTGAATTCTCGCATCGAGTCTCGCCATGGAGCGAGATGCAAGGAAAATAATTATTATTATAAGCGCGAGTAGCAGCGCAAGAGACCCGATCCACCACTTATATCGCAGAAAGAATGGAGATGTTTTTTCGTGCATGAATCTATCTTGAGGCATCAGGCTACCGCATCGCAGGACTTTTTATTTATGGCTTTCGCGGATGATTTTTTTGAACACTTTTAACGTCTCTTCCGAGACATGATGCTCCATGCCTTCGGAGTCGCGAATGGCAGTCTCTCTGTTCACGCCAATCGCCAGCAGAAAGTTGAGCACAACTTCATGGCGTAGTCGGCTCTCATCTGCCAGGCTTTTGCCTTCCGGGGTAAGAAAAATTGAACGATAGGGCTCTGAACTGACAAATCCGTCGCGTTGCAGGCGTGCCAGGGTTTTGCTGGCTGTAGGCTGGGTAACACCCATGCGGTTGGCAACATCTACCAGACGCGCCTCACCGTGAACTCGGATCAGATCATCAATGAGTTCGACGTAGTCTTCGGTGGCTTCTGTTTTATGTGCTTCGCGCACCTGATTAAAGCGCGCTGCGTGTTCGTGCGCCTCCGGCAATGCGTCATCGTTGCTCATTTGCATGTTCGATTTCTTAATTATCAGAATTACTCCGGTTTAAGCGATGTCAGTCTCAATCGCTGCCTAACCTAAGGCTTGAAATGTAGCGCAAAGTGTATAAACTAAGCCATGGCTAAATTATAAACTACTGCTGATATGGTTACAAGCAAGACTATTTTTAACGGGTCGCGGGCGGGTTTTGCGATCACGGCGATTCTTTCGTTGTTTTTATTCTCGTCTGCATCTGCTGCAAAAAACGATAAGTTGCTGGTGGCGACGACGTTTACCGTTATTGCTGATCTCGCCTTAAATGTTGCCGGTGATGCAGCTGATGTGGTTTCCATTACCCGACCCGGTGCCGAGATACATAATTATCAGCCAACACCGCGTGACCTGCTTCGGGTAAGAGATGCCGACGTTGTGCTTTGGAATGGACTGGGACTTGAGCGTTGGTTCAGCAAATTTATCACGCGCATTGAGGGTGCGATGGAAGTGGTTGTATCTGAAGGGGTAGAACCTTTGCCAATCCTTGAAGGTCCCTACTTGAGTCAACCCAATCCACATGCATGGATGTCCCCTGATGATGTATCGATCTATGTGAATAATATTGAGGCAGCATTGTCATCAGCCGACCCTGAAAACGCAGAGACTTACAGGGCCAACGCAGATGCTTATCTGAAACAAATCGAAGAGGTTGCAGCGAATATAAAACAACGACTGGAAGCCGTGCCTGCAGGTCGCCGCTGGCTTGCAACTACGGAGGGGGCTTTCAGTTACCTCGCCAGAGAGCTTGATCTGAAAGAAATATATCTTTGGCCTATCAACGCTGATGCTCAGGGAACTCCCAAGCAAGTCAAAGCGATGATAGATTCTGTTCGTGAAAACAATATTCCTGTGGTGTTTAGTGAAAGCACGGTGTCTGACAAGCCGGCAAAGCAAATTGCGCGCGATACCGGAGCTGCCTACGGTGGAGTACTTTATGTTGATTCACTCAGTGAAGCGGACGGTGCCGTGCCGACTTATCTGGATTTACTGCGTGTAACAACCGAGACCATCGCCAGGGGTTTTGAGGGTGAGTGAAACTGGCTTCAATGATGGATCTGCCAATATTGAATCTGCTTCTAAACTGCAGGCCGATCCGAAGCATGGGTCTGAAGTGTCAGTTAATCAACCCGGCTCTGAGGTTTCATCAGCGCCATCCGGATCATCGTTATCAGTCGAAGCACCGGTGCCGGGAATAGAGGCGCAAGACATTACTGTGACCTACCGAAACGGTCACACCGCCCTGCGGGATGCAAGCTTCAGTATTCCCAATGCAACTATCTGTGCATTGGTCGGAGTAAACGGGTCTGGAAAGTCCACGCTGTTTAAAGCAATTATGGGTTTTGTACCGCTGGCATCCGGCTCGGTAAACATTCTCGGAAAGCCGGCGGGCCGTGCATTGAAGCGAAATACGGTTGCCTATGTGCCGCAAAATGAAGATGTCGATTGGGACTTTCCGGTGCTGGTCGAAGATGTGGTGATGATGGGGCGCTACGGACACATGGGCCTTTTGCGTCGACCATCAAAAGAGGACAGAAAACAGGTTGAATCCGCATTAGTTCGCGTGAACATGCTTGAGTACCAGCACCGACAGATAGGGCAGCTTTCCGGTGGTCAGAAAAAAAGAGTATTTCTAGCACGTGCGCTGGCTCAGGAAAGCCGCATAATATTACTGGATGAACCTTTTACCGGCGTAGATGTTAAAACCGAAGAATCTATAATCGCTCTAATGCGCAGCATGCGTGATGAGGGCAGGGTGATGTTAGTGTCTACGCACAACCTTGGTAGCGTGCCGCAGTTTTGCGACCATGTTGTATTGATT
Organism: uncultured Granulosicoccaceae bacterium; assembly: GCA_964649465.1. Taxonomy (GTDB): domain Bacteria; phylum Pseudomonadota; class Gammaproteobacteria; order Granulosicoccales; family Granulosicoccaceae. Next base: position 6,451 of record CAZYRP010000234.1, read on the forward strand.
AACCGGACTGTGTTGGCTGATGGTCCTGCAGAAGTAGTATTCACAAGAGAAAACCTTGAGCAGGCGTTTGGAGGAGTCCTTCGTTTTCATGTACTTGGCGGGCAAGAGTTGCATGACGATGATGACGCCAGAAAAGTTACCGTCATTACTGATGACGAACGGCCGTTCGTACTTTACGGTAAGGATGAAGCCAGGGATGAAACCAGGCAAGAAACCAGATCCGATAGCCAGGACTCGCGTTAATGCCAGACCTGCTTGAGCCCTTTTCCTATAACTATATGGTTAACGCTATCTGGGTCAGCGCACTGGTCGGTGCTGTCTGTGGATTTTTGTCCGCCTACATTATGTTGAAAGGCTGGTCGCTCATTGGTGATGCGCTATCTCACTCTGTGGTGCCCGGTGTTGCCGGTGCATATATGCTTGGTTTGCCGTATTCAGTCGGGGCGTTTTTCTCCGGCGGGCTTGCGGCAATAGCAATGCTCTTTATTAGCTCACGCTCTAAGCTGAAAACGGACGTTGTTATTGGATTGATCTTTAGCGGCTTCTTTGCGCTGGG
>CAZYRP010000235.1:0-6662 GCA_964649465.1 uncultured Granulosicoccaceae bacterium
AAAAAGTGGAGTAAGCCAGATAACTTAACAGAAATCGCATGTCACTGGCCCAGTTCGGTAAATATTTTGCAGGCTGGCAAAGGCCGGCCTGCGATAGCTCTGCGAGCACCGGAATGTCTTCCAGATCCAGCTTGCCGCAGAACAACAGCAGTAAACAGTCGGGTCGTCCCTGGGAAACCAACGTTCGTAAAAAATTGTGCACACGAATCAGTCCATCGAGATAGACAATATCTTTGGTAAACGGTGCACCACCAGTGAGCACACCGCCGCGGAAAACCCGGCGGGTACTTTCAAACGCCTGTAATTCAACTCCGGTGCGTTCAAGAAAATAGCGATATACCTGCAGAAAATCAGCACCGTCAGCAGCCATTTTGATCGCAATAGTTCGATCAGCCAGACGCTGCAGTCGTTCAAGATCCATTGATCCGGTAATAAATTCGGAAAACACTGCCAGGCCTTCCTGTGTGCGTGTGGTACCTGCATGACTGGCAGCGAGTATCGGCAACAGATGCTGATACCTGCCGTTAAGTGAAGTCGCCACATGAATTCCAGCTTCATGATGAATAAGCTGGGCGACGTCTTTATCGTTAAAGTCAGCACTGCGCCGAATCCGGATACGTTCAGAACCCGCCAATGCATTCGCAGAAAGCTCGTCCACTACACTTACCGTAGGTGCATCGTCGCCAAACATCTGCTCAACCGCTGACTCAATACTTGCTGCCATCTGGCTGCTGCTGACGTCCCGCTTCGGCAGGAATTTCTGATCAAAGCCTTTCAGGCTGACCATGGTATTGTCAAATTCAACCGCCAGCTTCAGCGAAGTAGTCTGACCATCAAGCAGCAGATCATCGGGTGCGCCATAAAGTCGCCGTGAGTATTCAAAAAATTCAGGCGTTCCTGTGTGTAGAAGCATCTGTGCACTGTTATAAATCGCATCCGCCTGTCGATTGAGCCAACTGCTAATTGTCGACTCGTCAGCAACCAGCTCATTAATAAGGTCGCGGGCAACACTTACCTGCGCAAGCACCGGTGCAGCGTCATATTGCGGATACTCAACAACCGGCAATGCATTGCTGCCATCGGTAAAAAACTTTTCCCGCACCTGTGCAGGCCACCCCAGATGGCTAAGCACACGGGTCTTGCGGGCAGCTCCATGCAGAATTTCACAAACCCGGGTGATTTGCTGCAGTGAGTCCTTAGTCATGTTCAATGGGCAACAGACCAGACAACCACAGATCTGAAACATTTGACAGAAACACGCACAAGTGTTGCCCTGCCAAATTCGAGGCAATGTCTCAATGGGTCGTGGTAGAAGTTTTTGCAGCCCATAAAAATGTTTATCGGGTAAAAATGTCGGGAGTTGCGGTACTGGCTTTTATATGACAGTCGGCTTGCCTGCAGTCAGCACATAATTTGAAACAAGAAACTGGATTGGCACCGATCACAACTTCACCGTGATGATTTACAGTTCGCAAGGCGCAGCCGGACGAGTTTACAATGATCCGGCAAATATTCTCAACACCAGATGTCGTACCAACTCGTCACTCATCTCGACACGCAAAATTTTCTCTTCATCATCTTTAGCAAGTACCTCGGTTTCGTCATAGGTGTAATCCCTGATGACCGACACCGTCTGGGGTCGCTGGCCGAAGTCTTTCGGGTCCAGCTCACCTGCCTTAACACCATCTACTGTGCGCAAGGTGCGCAAATCAATTGAGTGCAGAAGTTCAAACTCGCTGACGCGACCTGACGCATCTACCGATGCCACACGGCGCGAAAGTACTTCGTTTTCAATGATAACCAGCGTGTCCGCCTCTTCGCGAAACGCCGCAAACTGAACCTGCTGCGCGGTTAAAGCATTGCGTAAAGGGCGCAACACACTGACACTGCCGTCACCTTCGATGTGCACTTGACCGACCAGCTGGCTGCCGGTCTGCCTGCCGCCACCGCGCAAGTTGAAACCGCAGGCAGAGACAACAGTTGTTACCAGCAGAGTAATCAAAATGATTTTCGCTGAACGAGTCATCACGACACCACAATGTTCACTAGCTTGCCCGGCACGACAATAACCTTGCGAACCGTTTTACCTTCGATGTGACGCTGAGCATTTTCATCAGCCATCGCTATCGCCTCGCAATCGTCTTTAGCAGCGCCATTGGGTACCGAGATTTTACTCCGCAACTTGCCATTAACCTGAACAACCATTTCGATTTCGTCCTGCACAAGTGCTGCTTCATCTACTGTGGGCCAACTGGCATCAATGACAGGTCCGATCTCATCAGATGGGGTATCACCCTGTAGCGCATTCCAGATCTCGTGACACACATGCGGTGTCACAGGTGCCAGCATCAATGTAGCTGATTTTATTGCCTCACACGCCACTGCCTTATCAGCATCAGATTCCGGCTTGAAACGATTAACGTCGTTCATCAATTCCATTACGGCCGCTATGGCTGTATTAAATGTGTAGCGGCGCTGCATGTCATCGGTGACTTTTTTGATTGTCTGATGGGTTTTGAGCCGCAGCGCACGCTGCTTATCGTTTAATTCCTCAAAATTATTTCCTAATACATCGCCCTCTGGCAGACCACTTTCAATCAACTCAAAACAGGACTTATAAAATCGTTTAATAAAACGACTCGCGCCTTCGACACCAGCATCATTCCATTCAAGAGACTGGTCAGGTGGAGATGCAAACATTGAAAACAGTCTGACAGTATCTGCGCCATAGCGATCAATCATTTCCTGTGGGTCAACGCCATTGCCAATAGACTTTGACATCTTCTGCATGCCACCGACAGTAACCGCAGAACCATCCGCCCGTCGTTTCGCACCCACCACTTTACCCTTGTTATCTCGCTCTACATCTACCTCTGCAGGTGTGACGTATTCTTTGCGACCACGCTCATCTTCAGTAAAGTACGTTTCAGCAACCACCATGCCCTGAGTTAATAAACGGGTGAATGGTTCATCAGATGACACCAGCCCTACATCACGCATCAATTTGTGAAAAAAGCGGGCATATAAAAGATGCAATACAGCGTGTTCAATACCGCCGATATACTGATCAACAGGCAGCCAGTAGTTAGCACGCTCATCAAGCATACTGTTGGCATCGGTACAACAATACCGTGCGTAGTACCAGGAAGACTCAAAAAATGTATCAAAGGTGTCTGTTTCTCTGGTACCCGGCTCGCCTTTAGCCGAATCGCCGGTAGCTGAATCGCTAGTACCGGGTACAGTAGTTTCATAAAATGCAGGATCCGTTTTTATCGGTGAGCTGACACCGGCAAACTCAACGTCTTCTGGTAAAACAACTGGCAAGTCAGCCTCTGCTACCGGATAAACCTCGTCATTTTTGTCATAGACCATCGGAATCGGACAGCCCCAGTAGCGTTGCCGCGATACACCCCAGTCACGTAAGCGATAATTAACCTTGCGCTGTCCGCTTGCCTTACCTTCGAGGGCACTGCAAATTTTGTTAAATGCCGCATCAAATTCAAGACCATCAAATTCCAGAGAGTTACACAACGCACCATGCGCTGTGTAGGCTGCCTCTGAAATATCTGCAGGTTGATTATCTGCAGTGCAAATAACTACACGTTTCTCTATGTTATATTTTTCCGCAAACTCCCAGTCACGCTGATCGTGAGCCGGTACTGCCATAACCGCACCCGTGCCGTAGCCCATCAGTACAAAGTTGGCAACCCACAGCGGCACCTTCTCACCACTCAACGGATGACTTAAAGAGATACCAAGCGGCATGCCCTTCTTTTCCATCGTTTCCATGTTGGCTTCAGAGGTGTCAGTGGTTTTGCACTCTTCAAGAAACGTCTCAAGCTCCGGGTTACCATTCGCTGCTGCTTCCCGAGCTGCCTCTTTTGCCAACGGATGCTCTGCCGCCACTGCTGCGTAGGTTACCCCCATCAATGTGTCCGGGCGGGTGGTATAAACCGCGAGTTTTGATCCGTTATCCACATCAAATGAAAACTCAACCCCTTCGGAGCGACCAATCCAGTGACGCTGCATTGTACGCACCGACTCGGGCCAGCCATCGAGCTTGTCAATGTCGTTTAACAGCTCTTCGGCATAAGCCGTAATACGGATAAACCATTGTGGTATCTCACGACGCTCAACCAGCGCTCCCGAGCGCCAGCCACGACCATCAACCACTTGTTCGTTGGCCAGTACGGTTTGCTCTTCAGGATCCCAATTCACAACCGCCATTTTTTTATAAGCAAGACCTTTCTCAACGAGCTGCGTAAAAAACCATTGCTCCCACCGATAGTATTCCGGTGTACAGGTTGCAAGCTCACGCGACCAGTCATAGGCAAAACCGAGACTCTGCAACTGCGCTTTCATGTAAGCAATATTTTCGTATGTCCACGCGGCCGCCGGTACCTTGTTCTTAATTGCTGCGTTCTCTGCCGGCAGACCAAATGCATCCCAACCCATCGGTTGCAGAACGTTCTTGCCGAGCATGCGCTGGAAACGCGAAATCACATCGCCAATGCTGTAGTTGCGAACGTGTCCCATGTGTAACTTGCCGCTCGGGTACGGAAACATTGACAGACAATAATATTTCTCACGCGAGGGATCTTCAGTAACTTCGAAACAGCGATTGTTATTCCAGAACTCCTGAGCCGACTGCTCGAGCGATTGGAAATTATAGGATTCTTGCATGACGTGCTGACACGATTAACGGGTAACTGCGTGATCATACAGCAATCGGGCCTGATTGTACTGAATCACGCTGTGCAGGCGGCTTGCCTTCAATGCAGCACCATGCACAACTAAATGTGCCAGCAATTCAACACCACAATGACAAAACTGTGAGGGTGACGAGAAGCTGCCGTTTGTGTCTGGAACACTACTGCCGGTGGTACATTACCGTGGACAATATGGCGGGCAGTCAGGCGACTTTGCGAAGATCGTACAGCGATACGACTTCACCAAGCTCTGCTCTGTGGTCAGGGCTGGCGGTCAGCTCGAGCTGCAACCGCCTCGCTATCTGGATACGCTGGAGCGCTGCATCTCGATAACGAACAAACGTGTTTGCATCAGGCTTTGGCTGCGCACCGGCAGATTTTGCATACAACGCCACATAACATTCAGCTGGCACAGACCCGTTGCGAATGTTGTTTTTGAGACGATGTTCAGCCAATAGCGTATCGACAATTTCGCGCTGAAAACGAGCCTGGTCAACTTGCTCGTCAAAAAAGGTGGTAATCATCAACTCGCGCTCTGCCATACTGAGCCCGTATTCATGCGCAATGATTGCAAGATTTTGCACCGCATAGTTATCCGATGAGGTAATTGAAAAATCGATCAGCGCGCGCAACCTTGCGACCATCTCTACAGTCAATATGGAAGCAGACAGCCCTTTGCCTGATTCAAAGCGTTCGATTTCCTGCGTTAGCTTGACCAACAATGGCCTGACCACTTTTCCACGCACGTGGTACGACCAGTAAATTCTTATACCGCTGTGCTTCCACCAGCTGGACATAACGTCCGGATCACGAATGCCTTCTTCTTCACTGATCGCAGTATCAATTATTTTAGTAATGATACCACCCAGAGTGTAGGGCTCGTGAGTTGCTGTCGGTTGCAATTCCATCTCGGTAAAGCGATCAAAATTATACTGCTGCTCCGGCAAAATCAGTGAATCACACAGCAGGGTAGCTTCCGCTTTTTGTTGTGCAGCTATACCGGATTCAGCATCAGTCAGTTCCGCCACCATTGCAGCCAGCGGACCACCAAAACGACGCTTAATATTGTTTAGCGACTGATCATAACCTGCAACAGGCCTGCAGCCATCCTCTACTACATCATGTAAAATTGCAGTAGCAGCAAATGAAGGTTCAAGCGCTTCACCGAATAACTCTTCGACGACTGCTGCAATTCTTAGCGAGTGTCCAAGCATGGTACACGCTGATTTACGCCGACCTTTTTCAAGATACTGCATCATCTCAAGTGCGGCCACATGAAGTGTTGCAATCGAATTTAAGTTTTCAGATGCGTTAAAAGATTCAACCAGCGGCAAACTATTATGTGTTTCTTTTACCGCCTTACCGCGTCGGCCAACCAGCCGACGACGTTTTTCCGATTGCTCCAACGCATCACTGACAGACATCATAAGCGTCTGCTCAAGCGGCTCGGCAAGTGCGCCATAGTCAACACCTGAAAGCGCAAGAGCGGCTTTGGTTTGCAGGTAATGCAGTTCAAGCCACTCGCGCTCAGGGAAGTGCGAGTCGCAGTCTATCCCCAGCGCCCTTACTTCAGCTTTTTTTTCTTCATCAAGATTGCTAAATATTTCATCACCCGCAGCTCGAGCAACAAGTCGCAATTGCGATGCGTGAATCGCTGCAATAACATTTGCGTAGGGTCTGGGGAGCGAAAGACTCTTGGTATTGCCACAGTTGTAGGCATCTTCAAATTCTTTTAGATGCGCTTTAATTGCAAGCAAATGCGCACTGACGTTCTCACCAAATAACTCTATAACTGTTTCCAGAGTGATTGTTTTGCACTTTCCGGGCAAAACAGCAGAATAACGGTCAGTTAACCCGATGGTATCGCGAATCATGGCTGCAACGATTACATCGTGCTCCAGTGTTGCAGAACCACAGCGCCGGTTACCAAACCTTTGCACACCCAGCAACATG
>CAZYRP010000236.1:0-6342 GCA_964649465.1 uncultured Granulosicoccaceae bacterium
ACGCACCGATGTGGCGCGTTCGCAGTAGCAGAGCTTCTGCCGCGCAGGCTCCTAGATATCTTTCATTAACCGTAATGCATCATAGATAGCCGCATGTGTGTTTCTGGCAGACACGGCGTCTCCAATTCGAAATAGCCGGAAATTGCCATCAGGATTTCTTACCGTATGTTGCGGTAATCCAGCGATCAAGGCGGCTTGATCGACGGCGCCGCTGTTTATACTTTCAGGCTTTAAAGCATAGTACAAATCATCCAGCGGCATAGTGCCGTAGTTTACAACCACCTGATCATACTCTTTGACGCTTGTATGATCGCTGTAGTCGGTGCCTATGGTTGCCTTTAACTTGTTACCAGACTGTTCCACATCTATAAGACGGCGGGTTACTGTGAAAGTAACGTCTTTATCCTGCAGAGAACGCATATAAGGCACCAGGTTCATTGCCATTACTTCCGGGGAGAAAGTTCTGTCCGGTGTCATAATTTCTACTTTTGATCCGGCGTTTGCTGCTACTTCAGCAGCCTGAAGGGCGGGGTGGTCACCGCTTTCATCATATACAAGTACGTGTTCTGCAGGTTGAATGTCTCCAGAGATCATGTCCCAGGTGGTAACAACGTGAGCGGCGTCTTTACCACTTTCAAATAGTTCTATATTGGGCAGCCCGCCTGTGGCGACAATAACTACATCGGGATTCAACGCAACTACATCTTCGCTTTCTGCAAAGACGTTAAACATAAATGTTACACCCATTGCATTACATTGCGCCATGCGCCAGTCGATGATGGATATCATTTCCCGTCGTCTGGAATTTAAGGCAGTCAGACGTACCTGGCCACCCGGATCCGGCTGCGCTTCAAGAACAGTTACTTTATGACCTCGTTCTGCAGCGACACGTGCGGCTTCCAGTCCACCCGGGCCTGCGCCGACTATGACCACATTAAGGGTAGTTGTCGCTTTCGGTATTTCGTGTGGCATTGTCAGCTCACGACCAGTAGCAGCATTGTGTATGCACAATGCCTCACCAGCCTGATAGATGCGATCAAGACAGTAAGTTGCACCTACACAGGGCCTGATATCGTGCTCGCGATTTTCAACTATCTTGTTAACAATGTGTGGATCTGCAATATGCGCTCGGGTCATGCCGACCATATCCAGCAGGCCGCTTTTAATCGCGTGTCGAGCCGTGGCAACATCCGGTATTCGTGCGGCATGAAAAGTGGGCATGCCGGTAATGCGTTTTACTTCGCCCGCAAAGTCCAGATGCGGTGCGCTGCGCATACCCTGTACCGGGATGATGTCGGTCATTGCAGGGTCAGTATGTATGCGTCCTTTAATTACATTCAGAAAATCAAGCTGACCTGTATCGGCAAGTCTTTTTGAAATCTCAATGCCTTCCTCAGGCGTAATACCGCCTTTTTGTGCTTCGTCTGCGGTGTATCGAAAGCCGACAATAAAGTCATCTCCTACGCGCTCACGAATTGCTGCCAGTGTATCCAGTGGCATTCGCATTCTGCTTTCAAGCGTCTGACCACCGTACGGGCCGGATAAGTCATTGGTCAGCGGTGACCAGAACTGGTCAAGCAGGTGCCCGTATACCTGTAGTTCGATACCATCCATTCCGCCTTCTTTCATGCGTTCCGCTGCATCTGCAAAGTCTGAAATTATTCTTTCTATATCCCAGTCTTCAGCCAGTTTTGGAAAAGAGCGATGTGCAGGCTCTCTGTGTCTTGTTGAAGAAACCGACGGCAGCCAATCTCCTTTGTTCCAGCCTGTGCGTCGACCAAGATGAGTTAACTGGATCATCACGGCACAACCGTGCTCATGACAACGATCTGTTAAATTCTTTATCGATGGAATGACTTCGTCCTTGTAGGCGAGCACATTATTAAATACCGGTGGACTGTCTCGCGATACTGCCGCCGAGCCTGCCGTCATCGCGAGAGCAATACCTGCTTTGGCTCGTTCCTCATGATAGGCAGCATACCGCTCAGATGGCATCCCGTTCTCCGCATATGCGGGCTCGTGAGACGTGGTCATAATCCTGTTTTTTAAAGTCAGGTGTTTCAGTTGAAACGGTTGTAGTAACGGATCATTTTTCATCTGGGTTTTTTTTGCACGACAGTCAATCGGTAAAATAATCGAAACTGCTTAAGGGTTATTTAGTTGTTTGCGGCGTTAACGATAGCGGAGCCACTCTATTATAAAGCTCGAATCCATGTGCACTGGAGTTCAGTGATCGTCGGTGGTCGCCCATCGGGGTGTTTTTCTTTATACTTTATAGCCACATTCTAAGCAGGAAGCCACTGTGTATGTCTGAATCCATCGAGCCGGTCCCGGGCTATAGAATTCTGGACAACATAGGCGAAGGTGGTTTTGCCCGCGTATTTCTTGCCGAGCAGGCAGCGCTTGAACGCAATGTTGCACTGAAGGTGATGTCACCTCAGCTTGCCAATGATGTTGATTACTGCGAGCGGTTTTTGCGTGAAGGAAAAACGCTGGCCAGGCTCAGTGATCACGCCGATATCGTAACGATCTTCGATATTGGACAGGCGGGCCAATTCTACTACATGGCCATGGAATACCTTGGAGGGCCAAATCTGCAGGATCGAATTACCGAGCAGGGCTACAAGGGTGAAATTAATGCGGTGTTACGTTCCGTTGCCGGTGCGTTGCAACATGCTCATAGCAGTGGTGTGGTTCATCGTGATATCAAGCCTGGTAATGTGTTGTTTCGTAAAGACGGCGGTGCTGTGCTGTCTGACTTTGGAATTGCCAAGTCGAACAACAGTGACAACACGCTAACCATGGCCGGTGCACAAATTGGCACGCCTTCTTATATGAGTCCGGAGCAATGCAGGGGCGAAGACGAAATTGATGGCAGGGCAGATCTATATAGTCTTGGCGCCATGCTGTATGAAATGCTTACTGGTAAAAAACCCTATACCGCAACTGATCCCATGGGGATTATGCTGGCGCACATTAGTGAGCCGGTGCCGGAGTTGCCTTCTGAGCATGCTAAATACCAACCTGTCCTGAACCGACTCATGGCAAAGCCCCGTGAAGAGCGATATTCTGACGTGGCCGAATTCTTATCTGATCTTTCAGCGATTGATCCGCAGGATTTAACCACAAATCAGACAGCTTCCCACGTAGGTCAGAATCAGAGATCGAAGTCACTTTTGCACACTGGCATGATTGCCGGTACCGGTGTTGTTCTTACTGCTATGGCATTTGCAGGCTGGCAATTTTTCAGTAAAACCGAAGAGATACCTTTGCCCGTGGCTGTACCAACAGCGGGACTGACTGAAGAAATGAACGACAAAGTACAGCGGCTTCTCGACTCTGCACAAATGCATGAAATAGTCGGACGGTATGTTGCACCGCCCGGTTCAAATGCGTTGGACGCGTACAAGCTTGTTGTGGAGATCGATACCACCAACGAGTTTGCTCTGGAGAAGATTAAGCGGCTGGAGGCAGAGCATAATTAGCTTCCCGTAAAGATAACCGCATAGGAGTAAATGGGAGCAAATTGCGACTGCTTAAAATAATTAATCGCTAATAATTGCGCTCAGTTTCTGCTCAGCGTATAAACTATTAGCGAGAACTCAGCTGTAAAAAAGGAAATTGATGTTGGGCTTGAAATTCGTTGTGCAGTCAAAAGTCTATTGCTTTGCCCGCCGTTCGCTGCATTGGTCAGCAGCCTGTGTAATCACTTTTTTGACGGGCTGTGTAGCTGCCCCTATTGACGACACAACTCTGGCGGCCATTGAAAGTGCTGGCCGAGATCCCGGTCGACTACTCGTTGTCGACTGTTTGTTGCCGGGTCAGGTACGCCAGCTCGGCACCCGACTGACCTACCAAACACCTCGTCGCCCGGTAAAAACATCAGCCAATGATTGCGAAGTACGTGGCGGGGAATATGTTGCCTACGATCGAGCAAGTTTTTCAACGTCGCTTAACATCTGGTTACCGCGTGCACAGCAGGGCGATCCTGAGGCACAAACTTACGTTGGCGAAATTTTTGAACGCGGGCTGGGTACTCAGACAGATTTTGGTGTTGCGGCCGACTGGTATCGCAAGGCTGCAGAGCAAGGCTACTCGCGTGCGCAAATTAACCTGGGGTATCTGCTTGAGTCCGGACTTGGTGTTGAGAAAAATCTGACCGAAGCGATGAACTGGTACCGGACAGCGTCTGGTGTTAGTGACGGCGAACTTGAATATGTAACCTCGGCTGAAATTGTGAATCGCCAACAAGCGAGTGAGGAACTCAGTAGCTTGCGCGAAGAGGTGGTGACACTTCAGCAGGAGTTAAATCAAAGACAACAACAGCTAAAAACAGAACGTCAGTCTGTTGAACAACTGCGCCTGGATGTAGAACAAGAGCGAAAACAGGCAATAGCAGCACTTAAAAATGCAGAAGCGCGTGAAGTCATCACAATACCGGCAAAAACACTGGCCGAAATCGATTCACTTGAGTCTGAACTTGCACAATCCAGATCACAGCAAGTGCAGTTGCAGGAAAGGCTTGCTCAACAATCGCGTGCGACCCAGATGGCGCGCGGCAAGTTTGCGGAAGCCAACCGTGAACTGGTTGAGTCAACCGAGGAACGCGATCGTATAGAAAGCCAGTTGCAAGGCACCCGTCTGCGCTTGCAGACATTGGCGTCCGACAGTACTGAACAACAGCAGCAACTTGAAAAAAGTCTGGCTGATCTGAATCGGCAACTCGAGCAGCAGACAAGTTTGGTATCTACACTTAAAGCGCAACAAACGGAAAGTTCTGCAGCGCTTGAAAACGAGGTAACTCGTGTCGAAGCACTCGCTGCTGCCACGCAGTCTGCACTGGATCAAAAAACAGGCGAGGTCGATCTACTGCAATCATCTATCCAATTAAAATCGGGAAGATATGAGGCAGAGATTGCTTTGCTTAATTCAAGACTGGCAAGCTCAGAGCAGTCCAACGAGAACCTGGTGCAGAACCTGGAATACGCTAACTTTTCTGCACAACAACTGGAGCAGGAAAAAAGCAAGCTCGCCGCAGAGCTCAGTCAACAACAGATAGCTGGTCAGCGCGCCTCCACAGAACGTGAACGCTTGATCGAAGCGTTAAAGAGTGCGGATCTGACAGTAGAGCAACAGAGCAATGATAATTCCGCACTAATTTCCCGTGTGGCGGATGCGGAGCAGCAACTTAGCGGATCACAGCAGGAGCAGTTGCGACTTCAGGACAAACTCCTTGACCTTGAGTTAGCACTCGCCAGCTCGTCTAATGATTCACGTGAGAAAGAGCTGGAACTTGCCTCTGTCATTTCTCAACGCGAACAGACGGTAGAGCAGCAGCAACTTGAAATTCAACGGCTGAGCCTTGAAATAGCCGATGCCAGAGGTTCACTGGCGACTGCTGTTGATCCTGAAGTGCTTGCAGCACTACAAGTTCAATTAAATAAACAACAGGTAGCGCTTAAGACCGCGCAAAGTGAACAGCTTCGTCTTACAGACAAACTGATGGATGTCCAAATTGCCAGTAGCCAGGGTGAGCGTGAGGGGGCTCTGCGGTTGGCAGAGCTTGAAGCTAAGTTAGCGGCCAGTGAAAAAGCGCTCGCCAGTCGGGAAGTTGAGTTGGCGAATTTTGAAGGACAGGTGACTCAGGCAGAATCGCAAATTACCGATACTAATGCCGACCGCGTAACCAATATTCTGGCGTTAGGTCCGGCAATCGAAATAATCGAACCGCCGCAGCGCATCACTCGCGGTTTACCCAGCTTGCCATGGAGTGCCAATGCTGAAAAGCTCACTATTATAGGTAAAGTAAAACCTGCAGACGGCATACTCAGCCTCAATATAAATGGTGCGCCGACATCATTAAACGAGTCTGGTATTTTCAGGTATCTGCACGACAGAAATTCTGGAGCGACACTAAATATTGTAGCGGTCAGTGATGACGGAGAACGTAACCAGGCCGATTTTTCGCTGGAGATTCCAACGCTTGCGCCTTCATCAGCACCGACAACACCTGTCGCAACGGTCAAACGCAAACCGAAAAATATTCCAGGGGTTAATTTCGGCAGCTACTACGCGCTGATTATTGGCAACAATAACTATCCGCAACTGACAGATCTTCGATCTGCAGAAAACGACGCAATAGCCATTGAATCGATTCTTAGAAATAAGTACGGTTTTAAGACTGAACTATTGCTAAATGCTACCCGCGAAGATTTGCTGTCATCATTAAATTCATTGCGCGAAACGCTGACGCGCAAAGACAATTTGCTTATCTATTATGCCGGGCACGGCGAGCTTGATCGAAGCAGTCAACGCGGTTACTGGTTGCCGGTTGATGCTTCC